>NZ_JBITGS010000039.1:0-89730 GCF_044457265.1 Streptomyces sp. NPDC050564
AAGCCCGCCGACAACTCGGCCGTCAAGGGCCTGCTCTACCGGACCGGCTACTCGGGCAACACCGGCGCGTTCTTCGCGACCAGCACCTTCGGCAGTGGTCGCGTCGCCTTCTGGGGCGACAGTTCGCCGATCGACGACGGCACCGGCCAGTCCGGCAACACGCTGTACGACGGCTGGAACGACACCGGCGCCACCAACGCGGCGCTCGCCCTGAACGCCACCGAATGGCTCGCCGGTGCGAGCGGCACCGGTGGCGGCGGAGGCGGTGGCGGCACCTGCACGGCCGCGCAGCTGCTCGCCAACCCCGGCTTCGAGTCCGCAAGCTCGTCCTGGACCGCGAGCAGCGGCGTGATCACCACCGACACCGGTGAGGCCGCCCGCACCGGCTCCTACAAGGCCTGGCTGGACGGATACGGATCAGCCCACACCGACACGCTCTCCCAGGCGGTGACCATCCCGTCCGGCTGCTCCGCCACCCTCAGCTTCTACCTCCACGTGGACACGGCCGAGACGACCACCAGCACGGCGTACGACACCCTCAAGGCCCAGGTCCTCAACAGCAGCGGCACGGTCCTGTCGACCCTGGCCACGTACTCGAACCTGAACGCGGCGTCGGGGTACACCCAGCGCACCTTCAGCCTCGGCACCGCCTACGCCGGGCAGACGGTCACCATCAAGTTCACCGGCACCGAAGGCTCCACGCTCCAGACGTCGTTCGTCATCGACGACACCGCGCTCAATGTGAGCTGAACACGGGAGGAGCGGGCCCGGATCGATCCGGACCCGCCCCTCGGCCTGTCCCGCCCTATGTCGCCGGGACCGTCCTCTCCGGCGTGTTCCACCCGGACACCCGTACCCCTGGCACGGATCCGCGCAGGTCGGCCGTCCGGTACGTGGCCGTCAGAGTCGTCGACTCGCCGGGCCACAGGCTGACCTGATTGTCGGACCACTGTACCGGCAGTACCGGCTTGCCCTTCGCGTCCACGAGGTGCACATCGGTGAGGAGCGACGGTGTCTTCCCGCTCCCGGTGTTCCGTACGGTGACCGTCGTCGTGGACGTTCCGTCCGGGCCGGAAGAAGTCGACGCCGTCGCCGAAACCGGCACCTGCGCCATCGAGGTGAGCCCCTTGAGGTCCGCATAGCTCGTCGTCGGCGTGTAATACCAGTCGGTCTTGGACCAGTCGAGCGTGTCCGGTTTGGTGGACAGCCAGTAGACGTTGCGGCTCACCTCCTGGCCTTTGGAGTCGGTGAGGATGAGGCGTGCGAGATACGTCGTCGACAACCCGCTGACCGATGACGGCACCGTGAGCGCGGCGCTGCGCGCTCCGTCCCCGCCCACTGTCACGTCCTTCGTCGTCTTCTCGTACTTCTGCGCACCGTCGGTGTTGAAGAGCGTGACCCGGGCTGTCAGGCCGGACGCTGACGCGTGCCGGTTGTTCACCACCACGACCGAACGGTTGTCGTACGAGTACTGGATGTGCAGCGGCTCATTGGCCTTCTTGGCGCCGAAGTAGGCGCCGCCCTGGTCGAGATAACGGTCCATCAACTGCCAGTGCAGTGACGTCCATCCGCTGTTGAACATCCAGTAGATGACACCCGTCGAGGGCTTCGAGGTGTCGGTGGCGTTGCGCCCGTATGCCTCGTACTGTGCGCGCACGTTCTCGTACTGGGCGAGCTGTGCCTTGCGCACGTAGTCCGTGAGGCCGGTCGGTGCGCCGTAGCGGCCGGTCAGGGCGGCGTCGTAGATCTTGAGGGTGTCGAAGGTCGACGACGGCGAGCGGTGGTACTGCTTGGCGCCCGGATTCTTCCAGAGGGTGTCGAGATCGGCGGGGGACATCATCCGGCGCAGGGTGTCGAGCGTGGGGATGTCGGGGCCCGCGCTGGTCTCGGAGTTGAAGCCGGTGGCGCCGCCCTCGCGCTTGGCGTACCAGTAGTTCGGCGGGATCCAGTCGTAGGGACCGGTCATCTTCATGCCCGAACTGCCGGACTGCGGAGAGGATTTGTCGGAGGCGGCGGCGACCACCGGGGTCGGCCAGTCGGCGGCCTTCAGCGCGTCGAGATAGTTCTTCTCGATCGTGGCGTCCGGCGCGAAGTCGCTGCCGATCAGGAACGAGATGACGCTCGGGTGATCCCGCAGGCGCGCGGCCTCGGCGGCCATCGAGGCCTTGGCGACGGGATAGTCGGCGGCGGTCCACTTGTCGCCCCGCTCGCTGCCGTTGACGTTCCCCTCCCACTTGTCGCAGCACTCCCAGCCGGGAAGCGTGAGGATGCCGTACCGGTCGGCGAGGTCGAAGAACTCGTCGGGCTCGATGTGCCCTTCCAGGCGGATGGCGTTGAGACCCAGGTCGAGCGCGTATTTCAGCCGGTCCTCGACGTACCTCCGGTCCCAGCGCAGGAACTCGTCCGGCGACCATCCGCCGCCCTTGATCAGCAGCCGCCGGCCGTTGATGCTGTACTGCCGGGCGCCGTCGGAGTTGAGCGGCGCCTTCACGTCGCGGATACCGAAGTCCTCGTGCGCGGTGTCCGAGGGGGTGCCGGCGACGGAGGCGGTCAGGTCGAGGCCGTACAGGGGCTGTCCGCCCATGCCCGTGGGCCACCACACCTTCGGCGATGTCAGGTGCAGGCCGGGGGAGTCGGCCGGGGTGAAGGTGACCGCCTTCGTCTCGTGCGCGGCGAGCGCGACGGTCTTGCTGAAGGACGCCGACCCGATGGTGCCGGAGACCGTGGCCGAGACGGCGGCGCCCGTCTCGTTGCGCGCCTTCGCCTTGACCGTGAGGTCCGCGGCGGCGAGCGACGGGATGTCGAGCTTGGTCACCACGTGCGCGTCGCGCAGCGCGACCGGGCCGCCCCGGCGCACGAGGACGTCGCGGACGATGCCCATGTTCTCGTCGGGCGGCGGTTGCAGCCAGTCGATCCAGCCCATGGTGAGGTTCTTGATGGGCACGTTGGGATGGATCCGGAAGGCGACCGTGTTGGTGCCCGCTCGCACCAGTGAGGTGATGTCGAGTTCGTGGTGCGTGTACGCGCCCGCCACATCGGCGGCTTTGGCGACCTGCTTGCCGTTGACGTAGACGTCGGCCGCCGAGATGACCCCGCTGAAGTCCAGGTAGCTGCGCTCGGAGGTGTCGGTGACCGTGAAGTCCGAGCGGTACCACCAGGGCACGGCGAAGTCGGCCTTCGGGATCTTCTGCTGGTTGGTGGAGTAGAACGGGTCCGCGAACTTCCCCTGCGCGAGCAGAGCCGCGAGGACCGTGGAGCGCGAGCCCGCCGGATACCAGCCGCTCGCGGGATAGCCGGGACTCGAGACGTCCGCCGCCGGGTCGCTCACCTCGGCGGTCGACTGGATCGCGTACCCGGCGAGTGCGGTGGTGCTGCCCGGTGCGGAAGCCACCGCGGTGACGCGGCCCCGCTGCGCGGTGGCCGGCCCGGCGTCATGGACGCCGGCCCACGCGCTCGTGGAAAGGGCGCACAGGAGGCCCAGGGCGACGGCGGGCGTGGCGAGGCGCCGTCTTGAGGCAGGACGGTGGAACACGGTGGTCTCCTTGGGGGGTGGGGGAGCATCCGCGCTTCGACACTGCAGGTTTGCAAGCTTCGATAATGTAAGTTAGGAAACTTTACTAACTTGGCCCACACAAGCTAGGCGGCTGGGAAAGTCATGTCAATCACCGCAGGGAGCACGCTCCACTCGGCAGGGCGGGTGCGCTCAGGAAGCCGACCGCCGCTCGAACACCACATCACGTGCTGTCCCCAGTGCCGTCGCGACTGCCCCGAGCAGCACCGCGTCCTCACCCAGTCGGCTGGGTACGACTTTCGGACGCAACGGCGTAAGGGTGCGCAGGGTCTCGCGCACGGGCCGCAGCAGCAGATCGACGCTGTGGCCCACCCCGCCACCCAGGACGACCAGATCGGGGTCGAGCACCGCGGCGGCCGCCGCCACCGTGTGCGCGATCCGCTCGCCCTCCAACCGAACCGCCTGGACCGCGGCGGCATGGCCCTCGCGCGCCGCGTCGAAGACGGCCTTCGCGGTGAGCTGCCCGGTCATGCCGAAGTGCCGTGCCGCCTCGACGACGGCCACCCCGGACACCGCGTCCTCCAGCGTCTCCGGCTTCTGCTGCCCCGGCCACGGCAGGAATCCGATTTCCCCGGCCCCGCCGTGCGCCCCGGTGAACAGCCGGCCCTCGCTGACGACACCCATGCCGAGACCGGTGCCGATCATGATGTACGTGAACAGGCGGCTGCCCGCGCCGACTCCGTAGGTGTACTCGCCCAGCGCCGCCAGGTTGGCGTCGTTGTGCACCTCCAGCGGGATGCCCAGCTTCTCGCGCATCCGGTCGAACAGGCCCGCGCGGCCCCACCCGGGCAGATGCATCGAGTACCGCACCCGGCGCTGCTTCTCGTCGTACACGCCCGGCGTACCGACCACCGCGTGGGCCACCTCGTCCGCCTCGACGCCGGAGTTGGCGACCACCTGATGGGCCGTGGCGACCACCAGGTCGGCCATGGCGCCCGAGCTGCGGGCCCGGTTGCGCACGTCGGCCCGCGCCACCACCGCGCCGTCCAGATCGGCGACGGCCACGCGCAGCCAGCTGCGGCCGATGTCGATGCCGAGCGCGTAGCCGGCCGCGGGGTCGGGGGCGTACAGGACCGCCACCCTGCCGCGCTCCGGCGCGTGGGTGCCGACCTCGTGGACCAGTCCCGCGTCCTCCAGGGCGGCGAGCGCGCTGGAGACCGTGGGCTTGGACAGTCCCGTCTCGCGGGCGAGTTGGGCGCGCGAGGCGGCGCCGACCGTGCGCAACCGGTCGAGGAGCAGTCGCTCGTTGGTGCTGCGCAGCCGCCGCCGGTTCCAGGGCTGATCCGGCTGCTCTGTGGCGTCGCTGGCGGGCATCGCACCATTCTCACGCATTCATGACACCCTCTTGACGCATCTAGTAAGGCTCCTTAACTTTATCGCCCAGTCAGCCTCGCCGGGCGAGCCAAGGGGAGCCCAGCGCCGGCCGGTCACCCGCCGCTCTTGTTCCGTCGGCCGCCATTGAGGTCGGCCGTCACTTCGTACCTCTCCCCGCGTCTTGCTTCAGGAGGAACCATGTCCGGTAGCCCGCCACCCGAGGGCGGTTTCGTCCGCCGCGTCGGCCTGTTCCAGGCCACCGCCATCAACATGAGCCAGATGTGCGGCATCGGGCCGTTCGTGACGATCCCGCTGATGGTCGCCGCGTTCGGCGGCCCGCAGGCGGTCATCGGCTTCCTCGCCGGGGCCCTGCTGGCCCTCGCGGACGGGCTCGTCTGGGCCGAGCTCGGGGCGTCGATGCCCGGCTCCGGCGGCAGTTACGTCTATCTGCGCCAGGCCTTCCAGTACCGCACCGGGCGGCTGATGCCCTTCCTGTTCGTCTGGACGGCCATGCTGTTCATCCCGCTGATCATGTCCACCGGCGTGGTCGGCTTCGTCCAGTACCTGGGCTACCTGGCCCCCGACATGGGCAAGACCACGGGGGACCTCATCGGACTGGGCATGGTCGCCCTCGTGGTGATTCTGCTGTGGCGCGGCATCGAGCACATCGCGCGGATCACCGCTGTGATGTGGGCGGTCATGATCACCTCGGTCGTCCTGGTGATCCTCGCCGCCGCCACCGACTTCAGCGCGCACCTGGCCTTCACCTATCCGGCGCACGCCTTCGAGCTGACCAGCAGCCACTTCTGGATCGGCTTCGCCGCGGGCCTGACCATCGGCATCTACGACTACCTCGGCTACAACACCACCGCGTACATGGGCGCCGAGATCAAGGACCCGGGCCGTACGCTGCCGCGCTCCATCATCTTCTCCATCCTCGGCATCATGGCGATCTACCTGCTGCTGCAGATCGGCACGCTCGGCGTCATCGACTGGCAGCGGATGACCGACCCCGGCGACATCGCCTCCACGTCCGTGGCCTCCGCGGTCCTGGAGAAGACCTGGGGCAAGGGTGCCGCCGACACGGTCACGGTCCTCATCCTCATCACCGCGTTCGCCTCGGTCTTCACCGGCCTGCTCGGCGGTTCGCGCGTCCCGTACGACGCCGCCCGTGACCGCGTCTTCTTCCGCCCGTACGCCAAGCTCCACCCCGAACACCGCTTCCCGATGCTGGGCCTGGCCACCATGGGCGTCATCACGGCGATCGGCTTCCTCATCGGCCGCCACACCGACCTCGCCACGCTCATCCAGCTGCTCACCACCGTCATGGTGATCGTCCAGGCACTGGCCCAGATCGTCGCCCTGTCGGTGCTGCGTCGGCGGCAACCGGAACTGCGCCGCCCGTACAAGATGTGGCTCTATCCCGTGCCGAGCTTCCTCGCCCTCGCGGGCTGGCTCACCATCTACGGATACGCGGACAAGAACTCCCCGGGACGCCACCCCATCGAATGGTCCCTGGCCTGGGTCGCCCTCGGCTGTGTCGCCTACGTCATCTGGGCGCGCCTGGAGAAGGTGTGGCCGTTCGGACCGAAGGAGATCACCGAGGAGTACCTTCCCGCGCCGACGCCGGACGCGGAACCCGCGGAGGCGTAAGGGACGGGCGCCCGCCCTCCTTGGGCCCGCTTCAGGGCTTGGCGGGCAGCCAGCCGGTGGCGGCCACGACCTCACGCGCGATGTCGATCACCGCGCGGTCGTCGGTCGCCACCCGCACGGTGTCCGCGGGCGCCCACGCGTCCAACAGCCGTGCCTTGTAGGCGCTGTTCTTCAGCTCCCGCTCCAACTCGGAGCCGATTTCGCGCCCCTTGAGCCGATGGGCGATCGTCTCGTCCGTGGCTGTCAGCAGCACCCGTACCAGCCGTACGTCCGCTCCCATCGCCCGCTCGAACAGGCCCGCCGACTCGGCGAGCACGCTCACGGTGTTGGTGTAGACGAGACGCCGGTGGCCCAGCTCGGCGAAGTTGCCCCAGACCGCCCGGAGGTTGCGCTCGGTGACCGCGGCGCGGTGCGGGTCGCCCTCCGGCGCCGGATGCACCTGCCCCATGAAGTCGCCCTCGATCACCGCGTGAGCGACCTCCGCGACCCGCAGCCGCGCAGAAACCTCCCAGCCCACCGTGGACTTGCCCACACCGGCGCGTCCGCCGATGAGCAGTACCTCCGCGTGAGTACCGGAGCGCCGCGTCACCAGCGGTGCCCGTCGCTCGCTGCTTCGCCGCCGTCGAGATGGCTCCAGGTGCGCAGGACGACCTCCCGGCCCTTCGCCTCTCGACGGACCGGATCTTCGTCGGTCAGCACGAACCCGGCCGCCTTGGCGACCGCCTCGCTCGCCGCGTTCCCGTCCTCGATGCACAGCACCACGCGCCGCGGCCCGGCACGACGCTTCGCGAAGTGCACCGCGAGCCGCACCGCGCGGGTCGCGAGCCCCCGCCCCCGGTAGGCCGGACCCACTCCATACGCGAGTTCGACGTCCCGCGCGTCCGCCGCGCTGCGGAACAGCAGGATCTCACCCTGCGGCCGCCCGCCGTCCGTGGTGATGGCCAGCTGCACCGTCTGCCGCTCGGCGGCCTTCTGCTCGGCGGCCGCGAGATACACCCGCGCCGCCTCGGCGTCGAACGGCGACGGGACCGGTGTCCAGCGGTCGATCTCGGGATCGTCGTAAAGCGCGACGAGGTCCGCCACGTCGTCGGCGCACCACTCGCGCAGCTGAAGTCCCAGCCCTTCGATGTGCAGCGGCCTCGGGAAGTCGAACATCGGTTGAACGTCCATCAGTTGATCCTGCCGCGCCGGACAGGTGCCGGCCAAGAGGCCCCCGCGAGATACGGGCTCGGCTTAGGCCCCCGCGAGATACGGGCTCGGCTTACCTGCGCACCGCACCGCCGCGCGGATCTCGTCCGCCGGATCTCCCCGGTGGTACGGCCGTTCCGAGGGCTCGATACCGTCCAGGAACTCCTGATAGCGGAGCGCGTACGTGAGATGGGCGAGCGGCTCGGCGAGCGCGAGGGCGCGCGCCGGGTCGGCGGCGGGCAACCGCGCCCTCCACGCGTCGATCCAGGCACGGGCGGCCTGCGCACGGCGCGACTCGGGGAGGAAGTCCTGCACGCGCAGTCCGTCCAGGACCGGGTTGCCCCAATGGGCGTCGGCGAAGTCCACGACCACGGGCGTCCCGCCGTCACTGCGCCAGTTGCCGGGGTGGAAGTCGCCGTGCACAAGCGTGTCGGGCAGCCCGCACTCGGTGAGAAGGTCCCAGCGATTCATCAACTCCCTTGCGGACGTGAGCTCTTGACACTTCAGCTCCCGCGCGACCGGTCCGTCCAGCAGCTCGCGGAGCTGAGCGGTGAGAACCGGCGCACGCCAGTCCCTGATGCCTGACGGACGCCCCGAATCTCGCCCCGCGAGCGCCGCCTGCGCCGCCACGAAGCGCTCCGTGACGGCGGCGACCGTGTCGGACGAGGCGCCCCAGCAGTCCTCGCCGGGGATGTGCTCCATCAGCAAGCGGTACTCGCCGGAACCGAGGAGCGTCGCGACCAGACCGGGGTCGACCCGCGCGAAGGCCCCGACGACCGTGGCCTCGTCGGCCGCGAAATGCGGTGTCGCCTTGAGCCAGACCGCGCCCCGCACGGTGGGCAGGCGGAAGAGCCCGGCCAGGTTCCACGTCCGGCGCTGCTCGACCCGACCGGTCACCGGCCGTCCGGCCGACGCCAGCGTGTCGGTCGCCCAGCCGAGGAGTTCGCGCAGACCGTCGGCGCGCGCCCACGGCGAGCGGAACACCTCGTGGCCGTTCAACAGGCCCTGATCGACGGGCCGTCGATCAAGCGCACCGGGCGCCGGCCGCTCCAACGCCTCGACGTGGTAGGTCACATGACCGTCCCGTCCACCCGCACCGCCGTCGACATCGACGAGACGCAGGACCAGCACCGGTACGCCGAGCAGCCCCTCCAGTCGTCCGACGACCGGCTCCACCTCGGACCACCAAGGGATGTCCACGGGGAAGGGTCCTGCGACACCCAGGAAGTCCTCGCCCGAGGTCACCCATGCGCTCACGGTTCGGCTCACGGCGCCAGTGTGGGCGGCGACGGAGGTCTCTGGCGAGCGAATATCCGGGCCTGGCCGAGTGGGTTGCTCTATAGGACTGACGGCGCTACCGTCCAGTAAGTTGTTCCACGGGGCAGCAGGACAGGCGCACGCAACAGGTGCAGGCAACAGATGCAGGCAACAGATGCAGGCAACAGATGCAGGCAACAGAGCACGGACACAGGTAACACGGCACAGACGCAGGACTCACTGGAACCCGCTGAGCGTGAGGAGCCGATGGGCGTGGCCGACACCGGACGAGAGACCTGGCAGACCTCCGCGTGCATCCTCTGCGAGTGCAACTGCGGAATCGAAGTCCAGCTGGACGGGCGGCGGTTGGCCCGCATCCGCGGCGACAAGTTGCACCCCTCGTCGGCGGGCTACACCTGCGAGAAGGCGCTGCGCCTCGACCACTACCAGAACGGCCGCCACCGGCTCACCTCACCGCTGCGCCGCCGCGCCGACGGGACGTACGAGGAGATCGACTGGGACACCGCGCTCGACGAGATCGCCGAACGCCTCACGGCCGTGCGCGACGAGCACGGCGGCGAGAAGATCTTCTTCTATGGTGCCGGGGGCCAGGGCAACCATCTCGGGGGCCTGCACACCAAGGCACTCCAAACGGCTCTCGACAGCTCCTACTTCTCCAACGCGCTCGCCCAGGAGAAGACCGGCGAGATGTGGGTCGACGCCAAGCTCTACGGCGGCCACACCAAGGGCGACTTCGAACACAGTGAAGTGGTCGTCTTCCTCGGCAAGAACCCCTGGCAGTCGCACAGCTTCCCGCGGGCCCGGCCTACCCTGCGTGCCCTCGCCAAGGACCCAGACCGTTCGTTGATCGTCCTCGACCCGCGGCGCAGCGAGACCGCCGCGCTGGCCGACCATCACCTCCAGGTGCGGCCGGGCACGGACGCGTGGTGTCTGGCCGCCCTGCTCGCCGTCATCGTCCAGGAGGGCCTGTACGACGCCGAGTTCATCGAGGCGCACACGACGGGGGCCGGCCCGGTGCTCGCCGCGCTGGCCGACGTGCCGGTGTCGGAGTACGCGACCCGCTGCGGAGTGGACGAGGAACTGCTGCGGGCCGCGGCGCGACGCATCGGGACAGCCGCGAGCGTCACGACGTACGAGGATCTGGGCGTGCAGCAGGCACCGCACAGCACCCTGGTGTCGTATCTGAACAAGCTGGTGTGGATCCTGACAGGGAACTTCGGGCGACCCGGCACGATGTACCTGCACTCCGCGTTCGCCGCACTCGCCGGCGGCAGTGGGAAGTCCGGCCGTGGGCGCCGCACTCCGGTCACCGGGGCGAAGATCATCTCGGGGCTGGTGCCGTGCAATTCCATCGCCGAGGAGATCCTCACCGATCACCCCGACCGGTTCCGGGCGATGTGGATCGAGAGCGCCAACCCGGCGCACTCGCTGGCCGATTCACGCGCTTTCGCCGAGGCGCTGGACGCGCTCGACCTGGTGGTCGTCGTCGATGTTGCGCTCACCGAGACCGCTCGGCGTGCCGACTATGTGCTGCCCGCGGCCAGCCAGTTCGAGAAGTGGGAGGCGACCTTCTTCAACACCGAGTTCCCGCACAACGCCTTCCAGCTCCGCCCGCCCGTCCTCGACCCGCTCCCCGGCACCCTCCCGGAACCCGAGATCTACGCCCGGCTGCTGCGCCGCCTGGGCGCCGCCGACGAGAAGCTCCTGGCCACCCTCACCAAGGCGGCCCACGCTTCGCGCACCGCCTTCGGCCGGGCCTTCTTCGCCGTCCTCGGGGAGGACCCGGCCCTCATCGGCCTCGCCCCGTACCTGCTGTACGAGACGCTGGGCACCGCACTCCCGGAGGGGCGGCGTGCCACCGCGCCGGTGTGGGGGCTGGCCCAGTTGTGCGCGATGGCGTACCCGGACGCCGTGCGCCGCGCCGGGTTCGCCGATGGGGATGCCCTTTTCGACGCGATCGTGGAGACGCCCTCCGGGGTCACCTTCACGGTCGACGCGTGGGACGACGTATGGCACTACGTGCGCCGCCCGGATCGCCGCTTCACGGTGGAGATTCCTGAACTGATCGAGAAGCTGGGGGAGTTGGGAGATGTGGGGAACCCCCTCACGAGTGAAGAGTACCCGCTGGTGCTCTCGGCGGGCGAGCGCCGCTCCTTCACCGCCAACACCATCTACCGTGACCCGGCCTGGCGTCGCCGCGACGCGGAAGGCGCCCTGCGCGTCAGCCGGGCCGACGCCGACCGCCTCGGTCTGACCACCGGCTCCACGGCCCGCCTGCACACCGAACGCGGCAGCGCCGACGTGGTCGTCGAGGTGAACGACATGATGCGCGAGGGGCACATCTCCCTGCCCAACGGCCTCGGCGTCGATCACCCCGACCACGGCGTCGTGGGCGTCGCCCCGAACGACCTCACCTCCCTCCACCACCGCGACTGGCTGGCCGGAACGCCCTGGCACAAGCACGTTCCGGCGCGTCTGGAGGCGACCGCGGACGCTCTGCGCGGCCGGTAGGCAAGGTCGGCGCTGCGGCGGCTTCCCTCTGCATGCCGAGAAATTCCGTCGAGCCGGTTCCAGGACGCCCCCAGGAGGCCGCTGCGGCCGTCCGGGGTTGCCTCCCGTTTGACATGCAGGTAATTGCCTGCATAACGTCGAGTGTGCGATCAGACAGCGACTCCGGAATGAACCAGGTCTTCAAGGCACTGGCCGACGAGACGCGAAGGAGGCTGCTCGACCGGCTGCACGAGCACAACGGTCAAACGCTCGGGGAGCTGTGCGAGCACATCGACATGACACGTCAGTCGGTGACGCAGCACCTTGCCGTCCTGGAGGCCGCCAACCTGGTCAGCGTCGTGCGGCGGGGGCGGGAGAAACTGCACTACCTCAATCCTGTGCCGCTCCACGACATCCAGGAGCGGTGGATCGACAAGTTCGAGCGCCCGCGCCTGCGCGCGCTGAGCGCCCTGAAACGAAGAGCCGAGGAATCCATGACCGACAGGCCGAATTTCGTGTACGTCATCTACATCCAGAGCACAGCCGAGAAGGTCTGGGACGCGCTCACCGACGCCGACCTGACCGCCGCGTACTGGGGCCACAGCAATGTCTCCGACTGGCAGCCGGGCTCCCGTTGGGAACACCGGCGCACGGACGGTTCGGGTATCGCCGATGTCGTCGGCACCGTCGTGGAGAGCGAGCGGCCGACCCGCCTCGTGACCACGTGGGCCGCTCCCGAGGACGAGGGGCAGGAGGACAAGTACTCCCGCGTCACCTTTGACATCGAGCCGCACGCCGACATCGTCCGGCTGACGGTGACTCACGAGGACCTGCCCGACGAGGGCGCGCTCAGTGACGTCAGTTCCGGCTGGCCGGCGGTGCTGTCCAACCTGAAGTCCGTGCTCGAGACCGGCACTCCGCTGCCGCAGGAGCCGTGGCTGGTGCCGAACCGCTGAGGGGCGGGAGCGATGCGCGGGATCCGAGCGGGCACGAACGGGTCGGCCCGCCCAGGGCGGACCGGCCCGCGGACTGCTTCCGCTTGTTTCCGCTTCCTTCGGCTGTCGGACCTACGCCCGAGAGGTGCTCTTCGTCGCCGTCGCCGCGCACAACGCCCCCAGCACCACGGCCAGTGCGCCGATGATGATGCTGTTGATCACGACTCCGGCATCCGGGCTGGTGCCGACAATCCATGGTGAGATGATCATCCACGCGCCCATCGCGCAGATGGCCCAGCTCAGGCCGTACATCCTCTCCGGCGTGACGGTGAATCCGAGGGCCAGCAGGGATATCGCGATGCCCATGATCAGGTTGTGGGTCCCCAGGGCGGGCTGGCTTGTCGTGTAGTGAAGTATCCACGGGGACACAGCGCAGTACAGGCCCAGCAGGAACACCGGCCCGTCCACGAGTGCCACATCGCGACCACCGAGCATGCGGTCATACCGAGCCCGCATTTCGGATGCATCGGGGTGGGTGGTGATGTCACCCCTGTGCGAGACGTTGGCCATGACTCGTCTCCTTCGTTCTCTTTCGACCCCGCGGCCCAACCGCTTCTGGTGCGGTATGCGGTAAGCGCCGCGTACATACATTCTGCGCTTATTTCTTCTTTATGTGTAGGGCTGACGGGCCCGAAGGGGCGGGAGAGACGCACTCAGTGGCTCTGGGCGGCCGGGGAGGGGACCCCGGAGGTGAGGGGCGTTCTCAGGGTGCGATGAGCAGGCGGGCGATGGCGCGCCGGGCACGCGTGGGCGCGAGCGGATCACGGTGCAGCTGGATGGACTGATTGGCCGCCAGGGCAATGCCGTTGAGCTCGAAGATGAGCTGGTCCGTATCGGTGCGCTCCGGGAGCTCGCGATTGTCCACCGCGGTGTTCAGCTCCGACGCCACGTACGCCGACCACGCGGAGAGCGCCTCGAGCACCGCGTCGCGGACCGGGCCTGGTCGGCCGTCGAACTCGCTCGCCACCGAGGTGAGGAAGCAGCCCCCGTGGCCTTCGTCCTCGGCCATGTAATCGATCCACTCGCCGAAAACGCGTGCCAGCCGTTCCGCTCCGGGCCTGGCGCCCATGGCGCGGGCCGGCACCCGTAGCCGGAACCGCTCGACCGCGGCGTCCAGCACGGCGAGTTGCAGCCTTTCCTTGCTGCCGAAGTGACCGATCACCCCGGCCTTGCTCATCTCCAGATCGGTCGCGAGCCGACCGATGGTGAGCCCTTCGAGCCCCTCGGTGGACGCCAGTGCGAGGGCGCTCTCGATGATCCGGTCGCGGGTGGCGGCGGCTTCGGCAACGGACTTGCGCGGGCTCATACCACCAGTTTAACCTAACGACCGTTCGCTATTAACGCACGATCGTTCGTTATCTAAAGGCGGACCTGGGCACAGTGCCGTGCCGATGCCCGGGCGGCATCCATCGGTGCGTGAGGGGACTCATCGTGAAGATCCACCACCTGAACTGCGGTTCCATGCGGACAATCGACACCGAGGAGGGGAGCCTGCCCGCGGTCTGTCACTGCCTGCTCGTCGAGACGGACCGTGACGGACTCGTCCTGGTCGAGAGCGGCCTCGGTACGGCCGATGTGGCCCGGCCCGAGGAGAGCCTCGGCACGGAATTCCTCGGCCGGGCGCAGCCCGTCCTCGACCTGGGGGAGACCGCACTGCACCAGGTCGCCGGACTCGGATTCCGGCCCGAGGACGTCCGGCACATCGTGCTCAGCCACCTCGATCTCGACCACGCGGGAGGCCTCGCCGACTTCCCCTGGGCCAAGGTCCATCTGAGCGAGGCCGAACACCGCGCGGCGATGGCGGCACCCGGTGCCCACCCCGAGGACCGCGTCCGCTACCGCCCGGCCCAGTGGGCGCACCGGCCGCACTGGGTGACGTACGCGCAGCCGCAGGGCGAGCCCTGGTGCGGATTCGACGCGGTCCGCCCACTCGAGGGCCTGGGCGCCGAGATCATGCTCGTCCCGCTCGGCGGCCACACCCGCGGACACAGCGCGATAGCCGTCGAGGACTCCGGCCGTTGGCTCCTGCACTGCGGCGACGCCTACTACTTCCACCGCGAGATCGATCCCGACCGTCCCCAGGGCCATCCCGGGATGGACATCCTCCAGCAGATCACCGAGGTGGACCGGCCGCTGCGACTCGCCAACCATGCCCGTCTGCGGGAACTGGTGCGTCTGCACGGCGACGAAATCGACGTCTTCAGCGCGCACGACCCCTGGGAACTGGCGCGGTACGCGGGTGGTGGCCCGGCCGGGTCCTGATCACGCCGCCTTGAATTGAGCAGAGGGTCCTGACCGCGTCGCACCGAAACTCACCGAGCGGGCTCGCATTCGCGGGGCGCAGGACCCCGTCCTCGCGACGACGTAACCGGTGCACCGCGGCGGTGGGCAGAGGAGACGCGCTCGCCGCCGGGGAGAAGAACCGCGGGTACGACGGCCGGGCTCAGCCGAGAGGCGGGGGCGGACGGATCGTGGACCGGACCGCGCGTCGCCGCACTTCAGCGGTCGGCCTCCGGTCGCAGACAGAGGCGCAGTTGGTGGAGACCGCGTCGGCAGTGGCTCTTGACCGTGCCGAGGGGCCAGCCGGTGTGCCGCGCGATCTGCGTCTGGGTCAGGTCCTCGTAGAACGCGAGGTGAAGCACCCGCCGCTGCGGCGCGGGGAGTCTGGCGAGTTCCTGCCGGATGAGTACACGGTCGAGTACGGATTCGGGGTGGGTGCACGTGTCGTCGGCAGGCGTCAGAAGGGCTCCGGCCGCGGACACCAGCTCGGTGCGGCGGCTCCGCGCCGACAGCGCGTCGGCGATCTTGCGCCGGGTGATGCCGACGAGCCATCCAGGGATCGGGCCGCGCTCGGGGCGGTAGCCCTGCCGACCCCGCCACGCTGCCAGGAACACCTGCTGGGTGACGTCTTCGGCCTCGGGCGCGTCCCTGAGCGAGCGTCTGGCCAGGGCGTGCACCAGTGGACCCCAGCGGTGATAGGCGGCGGCAAGGCAGGCCTCGTCACCGTCCACGAGGCCCTGGGCGATATCTGCGTCGGCCATATCTGCGTCGGCGCGATCCTGGGCGGCCTCTTTCGGATGGGCAAGCACGTCTTCGCGTTCGCCGAAGGGCGGCTCTTCGCGTTCAAATACGGGCTGCGCAAGGACGGGATCTGCGGTCATGGCGACGGCTCCTGGGTCGGGAGGGCTCCCGGTCGTGAGGCGCCTTCCTCGACACGCCCCATGAGCCCCATGGTGTGAAGCGAGGAACATCTCGGACAACTCGCATCGATTCTGCGTCGTATAGTCGCCGTATGGGCGAGGACCAGCCGACGAGGCGACGCGACCCGGACGTACAGCCCGCCGTCACCACGGGTGCCCTGGCCCGTCGCCTCGGGGTGTCGCCCACCACCCTGCGCTCCTGGGACCGGAGGTACGGCGTGGGGCCCGCGGTCCGTTCCGGCGGGCGGCACCGCCGCTGGGCGCCCCGGGACGTGGCGATGCTCGAGGAGATGTGCCGTCTCACCTCTGCCGGGGTGCCGCCCGCCGAAGCGGCCAGGGCGGCCAAGGCGGGCGCCGGTCGGCTTCGCCTCGGCGCGGATCGGTCCGCACAGAGCCGGACACCGCCCGCGCGCTCGCGGGCAGCCGGCGCGCTACCGCTCGGCGATGTCCGACAGGAGTGCAGGGGACTCGCCCGCGCTGCCGTCCGCCTCGATGCGCCCGCCGTGGCCGACCAGTTGACCTCGCTGGTGGACCGGCACGGCCTGGTCGTCGCCTGGAACGAGGTGATGGTGCCGACACTGCACGCGGTCGGACGCAAGTGGGAGTCCTCCGGCGACCGTTACGTGGAGGTGGAGCACCTGCTGTCCTGGCACATCTCCGGTGTGCTGCACCGCGCTACAGAGCCCGTGGGTCCCGGCACTCCAGCCCCTGCCGGCGCGGGAGCCGTGGTGCTGGCGTGCGTCCCGGGCGAACAGCACAGCCTGCCGCTGGAGGCACTCAACGCGGGCCTCCTCGAACTCGGCCTGCCCGCGAGGATGTTCGGTGCGGCAGTCCCTGCGGAGGCTCTGACCGCGGCGGTACGGCGCCTGGGCCCGATGGCCGTGGTGCTGTGGGCCCAGACGCGTTCCTCGGCCGAGCGGCCCCTGGCCCGGCTCATCGCCGCCACCAGCTGGGGCGTCAAGGGGGCCCGCAACCGTCCCGCCGTACTGCTCGGCGGCCCGGGCTGGGCGGGCCACCCGGTGCCGGGCACGCTCCGCCCGCTGGGACTGCGGGATGCGCTCAATGCCCTGGCCGGCATGTACGACGAGCTCGGGGTGGGCCCGCGGAGCCGGCCACCCGCCGCGCTGTGAGGGAGCCGTTCACCCCACCGTCGGTGTCGGTGTGGGCGTCGCGGACGACGTCGAGGAGCCGTCCGCGGGCGGAGTGAGCACCACGGTCGGCTCGCCCGGCTGGGGCGCCGGAGGCGTGACATCCTGCGCGGGCAGATTCGGCTTCCGGGTCTCCTGGAACAGCACCTGATCGAAGTTGACCATCCCCGTCTTCTCCATGACCGTGATGTGGTCGAGCACGGTGTCATTGGCCTGGTCGGCGAGTTGACGTACCAGCGAGTTCTCGGTCGAGGCCCTGATCTTCGCGATGACCGGGAAGATCTGCCCGTGGGTCACCCGCAGGATGTTGGCGAGGTCGGTGTCGAACTGCTTGCCGCTGTCCGCGCTCAAGGTGGCCACGAAGCCCTGCTGTTGCGGAGACGGTTTGTTGGGCAGGGTGATGCCGAGTTGTGTGGCGACCTTGCGACAGGTGGCGTCCAGCGCGGCATGGCCCTTGACCAGGTGCTGGCCCGCCGTTCTGACCGCCGGCGTGGTGCCCTTCTGCAGGGCCAGCTGTCCGGAGGGGTACTCCCACAGCCCGGCGGCCCGCACCTTGACGACGAAGTCGCGGTCGGCCTCGGTCAGCGGTCCCGTCGAGGTATGGGCGATCACGCGCGTCGGGGCACTGGACGTGGTCTGCAACCCGAGCACGGCGGGGTAGGCGAGCGCGGCGAGGGTCATCGTCAACGCACCGGCCACGAAGAGGGTTCCCATGTTCCGTCCAATGCGCATTGAGCCTCCTGGCAGGGCGGCGGAGCAGAGCCGGACGCTCTGCTCCGCCGCATGATGGATCCGGGCCGACGGATCCGGTACGGGTGGTTGGTTCGGACGCCCACCAGTACGGCCGTGCACGGGAGAGGAATCTTTAGCTTGGGTAAAATCCGCGGACGCGCCCCGCCGCCCCCGTCGGCTCAGCCGAGGTTCCGGGCGGCCTTGAAACGGGCCAGCCCGTCCGGGAGTTCGACGATGGGGTCGGGGTAGTCATAGGCGGCGCGTGCCAGGCCCCGCAGCTTCCACGGCTCGTGCACGGTGGCCCCCACGAGTCCCGCAAGCTCCGGCACCCAGCGCCGGACGTACACCCCGTCCGGATCGTAGTGCTTGGCCTGCGTCAGCGGATTGAGGACGCGGTGGGGCCGCGAGTCCGTACCCGTTCCGGCCATCCACTGCCAGTTGAGCTGATTGTTGGCGATGTCGCCGTCCACCAGCAGCTCCAGGAAGTGCCGGGCGCCGACCCGCCAGTCCACGTACAGCGTCTTGCTGAGGAAACTGGCGGTCAGCAGGCGTCCACGGTTGTGCATCCAGCCCTCGTGGCGCAGTTGGCGCATGGCCGCGTCGACCAGCGGATAGCCGGTACGGCCCTGTTTCCAGGCATCGATGTCGTCCCGCGCCTCCGCCTGAGACCGCCAACGGTCGTTGCGGGTGCGGTAGTCGGCGGTGGCCGCCTCGGGCCGGGCGGCCAGCACCTGGTGGTGGAAGTCCCGCCAGGCCACCTGGCGTACGAAGGCCTCGGCGCCGGGGCCGCCCGCGCTGCGAGCCCGGTGGACGAGCTCGACCGCGGAGAGCGTACCGAAGTGGAGGTGGGGGGAGAGCCGGGAGGTGGCGTCGCCGGGCAGGTCGTCGTGGCGTTCCTCGTACGACGCGATACCGTCGCGCAGCCAGGCCGCGAGCCTTTTCCTCGCCTCTGTCTCGCCGCCCCGTGCCAGCCCCTCCGACACCCCGAACAGGCCGGTGCGGGAGGGGATCTTCTCCGACCGGACGCCGTCGGGCACCCGGATCGCCCGGGGCGCGGCGACCACGTCGCGGAGCTGTTGCTGCGACCAGCGCCGGAAGTATGGCGTGAAGACGGCGAAGTGGTCCGAGGAGGCGGGAACGACGGCGCCGGGTGCGAGCGCGGTGATCACGGTGTCGTGGACGTGCAGGCGACAGCCTTCGGCCTCCAGGGCCGCGCGCAGTCGCTCCTCCCGGCGGTGCGCGTAGGCGCTGACTCCCGCCGCCATGTGCACCTCGTCCGCGTCCGCCTCGGCGACCGCCTTGCACACCTGCGGGACCACATCGCCCGAGCGCACCACCAGACGGCCGCCGCGCTCCCGGATCCCGTCGTCGAGATCCGCCAGGCAGTCCGCGAGGAACGCCATCCGGTTGGGAGCGGTGAATCCGGCCGCGGCGACGGCGTCGTCTCGTACGAAGAGGGGTACCAGCGCGGTCGAGCCGTCGTGGGCCGCACGCAGCGCCGGATGGTCGTGCAGGCGCAGGTCCGAGGTGAACAGGACGAGAGAAACGTTCATGGTGCGGCTCCGACGGGGGACATGGGACTGCGAAGGGGGACAGAAGGGGGACATGGGACTGCGAAGGGGGACAAGGGGCACGAAGGGGATACAGGGGCGAAGGAGGCCACGAGTGCTGCCGTGAGCGCTTCGGGCCTGCGGCCCCCCGCGGATGCGGGGATCAGCGAGAAGGCATGGCGGCTGTCCGTGCCCGCGTCGGAGCCTCCTTGGCCGCGGCCCTGGCGATGTTGCGGGCCATGCCGCCGAAGACCACAGCGTGGAAGGGCGAGACGCTCCACCAGTAGGCGTGTCCCAGCAGCCCGCGTGGATGGAACAGGGCGCGCTGCCGGTAGCGGGTCCGACCGTCGTCGCCGACCTCGGCGTACATCTCCAGCCAGGCGAGTCCGGGCAGTCGCATCTCGGCACGCAGACGCAGCAGACGAGCGGGCTGGATCTCCTCCACACGCCAGAAGTCGAGCGAGTCGCCCGCCCGCAGCCGGGCGGCGTCACGCCGCCCGCGCCGCAGTCCTACACCGCCCATCAGCCGGTCCAGCCAGCCGCGGACGGCCCAGGCCGGCGGGAAGGAGTACCAGCCGTTGTCACCGCCGATGCCCTCGATCACCCGCCACAGTGCCTCGGGTGGCGCGTCCACGATCAATGCGCGACGGTCGCTGTAGAGGCTGCCGCCGGCCCAGTCGGGGTCGGTGGGCAGCGGATCGCTGGGCGCGCCAGGCACCGAGGCCGACGACCACCGGGTCGTGACCTGGGCGTCCCGCACGCGTTGCAGTGCCAGGGACACCGCCTCGTCGAAGCCGAAGGGACGCCCGGGGAGTTCGGGGATGTACCGGACGATGTCATGTTCGTGGCACACGACCTCGTGGCGCAGCGACTCGGTGAGCGGGCGGGCGATGGACGCGGGCACGGGAGTGACCAGCCCGACCCAGTGGCTCGACAGTCCCGGGGTCAGCATCGGCACCGGCAGGATCAGTCTGCGCGGCAGGCCGGCCACCGCGGCATACCGCTGCATCATGTCCAGATAGGTCAGGACCTCGGAACCGCCGATGTCGAAGGTGCGGTTGACGTCGGCGGGCATGCGGGCGCTGCCGACGAGGGCGCGCAGTACATCCCGCACGCCGATCGGCTGGATGCGGGTGTGCACCCAGCTCGGCGTGACCATGACCGGCAGCCGTTCCGTGAGGTAGCGCAGCATCTCGAACGAGGCCGAGCCGGAGCCGATGATCACGGCGGCGCGCAGGACCGTGGTCGGCACACTCGAGTCCAGCAGGGTACGGCCGACCTCGGCGCGGGACCTGAGGTGAGGTGACAGCCGTTCCTCGGGCACGCCCGCCGGGGTCAGGCCACCCAAATAGACGATGCGCCGCACGCCCGCGGCACCGGCCTGCTCCCCGAAGATCCGGGCCGCCCTCCGGTCGGTCTCCTCGAAGTCGGCGCCGGTGCCCAGGGCGTGTACGAGGTAGTACGCGACGTCCACGCCGGCGAGAGCCGCGGCGACCGAGCGGGCGTCCGTGACGTCCCCGTGTACCACCTCGGCGTTGCCCGCCCATGGGTAGTCCCGCAGCTTGGCGGGGGAGCGGGCCAGACAGCGCACCCGATGCCCCTCGGCCAGCAACTCGGGGACCAGACGGCCGCCGATGTAACCGGTGGCTCCGGTCACCAGACACCGCAGGCCGGGGTGGGGACGGTCGTCGCTCATGGGTCCTCCGTGGCTCGGTCGGCTGCCCCCTTCGGTTGCTCCCCTCATCCCTGTCTTCCCCGTGGACACCGCCCGCGGATGCGCGCCTCAGCCCGGTACCGGCCGGCGCTGTCGGCGGGCAGGTCATCGCCCTCGAGATGGTTGACGAGGCCCAGGCCGAGGCTGCCTTCCGACAGTGCCCGGTGGATCTCCGACTGCTGGGCGCCGACGACCTCGACCTGCGTCAACGGATGCGTCGCTCGAAAGCCCTGAACCGTGGGGATGAGCAAGGACACGGTCGCCGCGTTCACCGTGCCGACGCGGATCATCCGGCTGATGCGGTGCTGTCCGCCCGCGGCTCCACGCAGCTGGTCCACGCTTCCAGCACATTGATGACGTGCGGCAGCAACTCCCGCCCCTCGGCGCTCATCTTCGCCCCGGACCGCTTGCGCTCCAGCAGATCCACGCCGAGTTCGCGCTCCAGATTCCGCACGGTCTCGCTCAACGCCGGCTGGGAGAGATGGAGTTCCTCGGCGGCCCGGCGCAGCGAGCCGATCCGGGTGACCGCCGTGATGTATTCCAGCTGCTCAATTCGCGCCGCAGCAGATTGCCGACGCGCTCGCGCCGTGTTCAAGGGTTGCCCTATTACGCCTTCGTGAAATTCGGCGGTCCGGGATGCGAGACCGGTCCACTATTTCTTGACTGCCCGGAGCGGGGGCTGCGACGATCGGCGACATGACGATGCGACTGGACCTCACGCGGCGACGCCACGTCGACCTCGCGCGTGTCTCCAGCTCCTTCTGTTGCCGCGAAGCCTGACGAGCGCGACGGTAGGGTCCCCTTCGCACGGGCCGGTCCGCCTCCGGTGATTTCCTCCCGCACGGCGGCCCTCATCGCATTCCCCTGCCTGCCGCGTCCATTTCACCGCCCGCATTCCCTGTGAATTTCCGGGCCTCCATTCGTCATGCCCTCGTTCCGCACACCGGGAGTTCTCCGTGTCCGCAACAGAATCCGAGTCCGGCACCGCAACAGGCACCGCCACCGAACCCGTCCGCTTCGCCTACTGGGTGCCCAATGTCAGCGGTGGCCTGGTCACCGTTCCGTACGGGCTGACCGGCACCCCGGAGCAGATCGCCGAGCGGATCGTCGGCTACAAGCGGCTCGGCGTCGACCTCTTTCTGCCCGGCTTCCTGCATGACCACGAACAGGTCGAGTACTTCGGCCGCCGGGTGCTGCCCCTCGTCCGCGAGCTGGAGGCCCAACTGCCGGACGGCGAGCCCGAGTCCGTACCGGCCCACGCCTGACACCCACCCTGGAACTCCGTTCCTCCGCTCACGAAAGAGGGCCCATGGCCACCGTCCTGTCCGTCTCCGGCAGTCCGTCCGTCACCTCCCGCACCGCCAAACTCCTGCGCCATCTGGACACCCGGCTCGTCGCGCAGGGCCACGAGGTGATCCCGCTCGACGTCCGCACGATTCCCGCCGAGGCCCTGCTCGGCGCCGACTTCCAGCACCCCGCCATCGTCGAGGCGACCGCACTCTTCGCGCGTGCCGACGGTGTCGTCATCGGCACCCCTGTCTACAAGGCCGCCTACTCCGGTGTGCTCAAGGCCCTGCTCGACCTGCTCCCGCAGTACGCCCTGACCGGAAAGACGGTGCTGCCGCTGGTCACCGGAGGCAGCACCGCGCACGTCCTCGCTCTCGACTACGCCCTGCGCCCGGTGCTCAACTCCATGGGTGCAGCGCACATAGTCCAGGGCTGGTTCACCCTCGACAAGGACATCACCACGCGTGAGGACGGCACTGTCACCGTGGCGCCGGGCACGGCCGAGGCCCTGACCCAGGTGGTCGACCAGTTCTCGGATGCTCTGGGCCGCACACCCCTGCTCGCGGCGACGGGCTGACACCATGACGGCCAAAGCGATCGCCGACGATGTGGAGGCCCTGGCCGTCGCCGCGGCGCTCGCCGACTAGCCGAGGCTGTCGAGTTCGTCCGCGCCAAGAGTCGCCCCTGGTTCGAGAGCGGCTTCGACACGGCGGCAGAGGACCCGCTGCCCATTCAGCGCTTCGGTGAACTCGCCCTCCAGGTACGGGCGTCCGAGGCGCTGCTCGGGGTCGCGGCCCGCGCGGTGGACGCGGCCCGAGACGAGCTGAGCGACGACTCGGCCGCCGAGGCGTCCATCGCCGTGGCCGCGGCCAAGGCGCACACCGCCGCCACCGCAGTGGAGGTGGCGAGTGCCCTCTTCGAGGTCTCCGGCACCCGCTCGGCCCTCGACTCCCTCAATCTGCACCGCCATTGGCGGGACGCACGCACCCACACCCTGCACGACCCGGCGCGCTGGAGGATCCAGCACATCGGCCGTCACGTCCTCAACGGCACCCGGCCACCACCCCGCCACGGCCAGCTGTGACCGCCTCGCCGACATACCCCCACGATCGGAGAAACCCGCCGTGTCCCTCACCTTCCACTGGTTCCTGCCCACCAACGGCGACAGCCGCCATGTGGTCGGTGGCGGCCACGGCACCCCTGCCGCCGCCTCCGGCCGGGACCGGCCGCCGACCGTCGCCTATCTGAGCCCGCCGCCCCCCTCCGCGCAGGTGCCGTTCGCGCGCTAGGCGGGGCGTCTCACGCACCTGAGGCGGCGAACGGTCCGCCGGTGTCGAAGGCCAGGGCGGCGAAGCGTTCGCCGATGCGGCGATGTGTGGCGGCGTCCGGGTGGAGCTGATCGGGCAGCGGCAGCTCGGCGAAGTCCGCCTTGCCGTAGAGATCGCGGCCGTCGAGGTAGTGCAGGTTCGCGTCCTCGGCAGACCGCTGCTTCACGACGCGGGCCAGTTCGTCCCGGATGACGTTGAGCGTCAGCTTCCCGCCGGCCCGTTCCGCGGGGTCGCCGGCGGCCTTGAACTGGAGCTTGCCCTCGCTGAGGTCGCTGAAGTCCGGAATGCTCGGGCCGGGGGTGTCCTCGTGGATGGGGCACAGGATCGGGGAGACGACCAGCAACGGAGTGCTGGGATGCCCCTCGCGGATGGAGTCGAGGAACCCGTGCACCGCCGGAGTGAAGGCGCGCAGCCGCATCAGGTCCGCATTGACCACGTTGATGCCGATCTTGATGCTGATCAGGTCCGAGGGGGTGTCCCGCAGCGCGCGGGCGGTGAACGGGTCGAGCAGGGCGCTGCCGCCCAGACCGAGGTTGATCAGCTCCACACCGCCGCGGGAGGCGGCCAGCGCCGGCCAGGTCGTGGTGGGGCTCGCGGCGTCGGAGCCGTGGCTGATCGAACTGCCGTGGTGCAGCCACACTCTGCGGCTCTGTTCCTGCGCGGCTTCGACGGGGGCGTCGGTGCGCAGGGCGACCAGCTGGGTGATCTCGTTGTGGGGGAGCCAGATCTCGACGTCCTTCACACCCTGGGGCAGACCGGTGAACCGGACGGTGCCGACCGGGCCGGGCCGGGTTTCCATGGCACCGGTGGTCATGTCCATCATCAGGACGTTTCCGCCGGTCGTGCCGGCCTGGGCGGTGAGCCGGCCGTCGACAAGCAGGTCGTACACGCCGTCCGGACGGGGCGGGGCGCCCTCGTAGGCCATCTTGGTGCGGAGGGTGTCCAGTTCGACGGTGGTGGCCCGGGTGCGGAACACCAGCCGTACGCCGGAGGGCTGGGCCTCCGCCATGGCCAGCTGCCCGTCGGCGCACTGTGCGCGGGCCCGCGCGGGCAGCCGGTGCGGCAGCACCCCGTGCTCGGTGCGCTCCACATCGAGCGCGCCGCGCAGGAGGTCCGCGGTGACGGGAGTGATGGTCCAGTCACTTGCGGGGGGCGTGGTGGGGGAGCCGGGGACGGGGTCGTGCTGAGGGGTCATGATCTCAGCCTGTCAACCGGATACCCGATCCGCACACGCTTTTCCGCCCCTGCCCCCCGTGCTCGTACTCGAGGCCGACCGTTGACGTCCATCAGGCGATCGGCGGGACCAGCCACCGACCCGGCACCGTCTGCCGTCGCGCGGGCCGTCCGCTCGTGACCGGAGAGACAGGACCTGCCTAGGGCCTCTCGTCACCTTCCCGCCTGCCCCGCGACGGGCCCCGGTCCACTGGGGGCAGTGACCCGAGGTGCGCCCTGCGCACCTCCGCCGTCTGCCCCTGGACCAGCAGGAACATCCCCTCCCGTGCCAGCCGCTGCGCCGGGCTGCTCAGGTCCATGGACCGTCCGCCCCCGGCCACGACCGCCGCGGTCGTGGCCGCGCGCATCACGTCGTACGCCCGCGTCTTGGCCGCCAGCCGCTCCTCGATCCGCTCTTCCGGAACCGGGTGGTCGGCCAATGCGTACGCCTGCCGCCTCACTTCGTCGAGGCGGGAGCGCAGCGCACGCGCGGTCTCCTGCGCGGCAGGGTCGCCGCCCGGCGAGTCCAGCAGATCGAGCGCCGACGCCGTGATGCCGAAGACGGCCGGTGAGGCGTTGGTGTTCCTCGGGCGATCGGTGACCGCCCAGGTCTCGTACGGCGTACGCAGCGCCACCGCGTCGTCCGGCAGCCACAGGCCGTCCAGCTCCAGCGAGACCGTCCGGGAGGCGGTGAGCGCGGCGAGCCGCATCGCGGGGGAGGGGCGCAGGCCCGGCTGTTCGCGCGCCTCGGTGAACGCGAACAGCGCCTCGTCGGCGTCCGTCACACCGGCGAGGAGCATCACGTCGTTCAAGCCCCACCCCGTGTACCAGGGCACCGTCCCGTCGAAGCGCCAGCCGCCGCCCTCACGGGTGACCCGGACCGGGATGCGCGGATACGCGCGCAGCTGGGCGTAGGCGACCCCGGACAGCAGCTCCCCCTTCGCGAGCGGCCCCAACAGCCGTTCTCGCACCGGGAGTTCGCTGTTGGCCAGCGTCATCACCGGTGTGTGGTGCTGGGTCTGTACGAACCAGGTCGAGCAGCACGCCCCGGCCAGGATCTCGGCGGTCTCCCGGGCCACCGCGGCCGGCGCCGCCGACCCGCCGTACTCCACAGGCGCGCTCACTCCGAGCAGCCCCGACCGCTTGACCGCCTCGATGCTGCTCGCCGGCACACCCTCCTGGTCCACGCGCTCCGCCTGGGGCGCCAGCACCCCGGCAGCCAGCTGCCGGGCGCGGGTGACGAGCGGATGCGGTGGGATGGTCATGGAAGGAATCTCCCGCTGTTGTCGTGGCGGGTGTCGATCCGGCGCTCCCGCGTTCGTGTAGTCAGTGAAGACCACCCGATGCGAGAGACCACCGAGGAGGACACCTCATGAAGTACTACCTCTTGAGCGTGATGCAGCCGCAGGGCGAACCGCCCGCGCCCGAGGTCCTGGAAGAGATCATGCACAGCCTCGATGTCTTCCACGCGGAGCTGCGGGAGGCGGGTGCCTGGGTGTTCGCCGGGGGACTGCACGGACCGGAGACGGCCACGGTGCTGCGCGCTCAGGACGCAGAGGTCCTGGTCACCGACGGCCCGTACACCGAGAGCAAGGAGTACCTGGGCGGCATCTGCCTCATCAAGGCCCCCGACCTCGACGCGGCGCTCGCATGGGGCCGCAAGGCGACCGTGGCGACGACACTTCCCATCGAGGTGCGGCCCTTCATGGGCGAAGCGTGATGACTGCCGGCATCGAGGATGTCTTCCGCGCGGAGTACGGCCGCGCGGTCGCCGTCCTCATCCGCTTCCTCGGCGACATCGACCTCGCCGAGGAAGCGGTGCAGGACGCGTTCACCACCGCGGTGCAGAAGTGGCCGGAGACGGGCATACCTCCGAGCCCCGCCGGGTGGATCATCACCACCGCCCGCAACCGGGCCATCGACCGGCTCCGCCGCGAGTCCACGCGAGAGGCCCGGCATGCCGAGGCGGCCCAGCTGTACGCACCGGACGAACCGCCCGAGGAGGGCCCCGTGCGCGACGACCGGCTCCGCCTGATCTTCACCTGCTGCCATCCCGCCCTCGCCACCCAGGCCCAGGTCGCCCTCACCCTCAGACTCCTCGGCGGTCTGACCACCCCGCAGATCGCGCGTGCCTTCCTCGTGCCCGAACCCACCATGGCCCAGCGTCTGGTGAGGGCCAAGGCCAAGATCCGCGACGCCCGCATCCCGTACCGCATCCCGCGCGACGCCGACCTCCCGGACCGTGTCAGAGGAGTGCTGGCGGTCGTCTACCTCATCTTCAACGAGGGCTACGGCGGCCGCGAGGACCTCTGCGCCGAGGCCCTCCGCCTGGGGCGCCTGCTGGCCGAACTCATGCCGGACGAGCCCGAGGCCCTCGGCCTGCTCGCTCTGATGCTCCTCATCGAGGCCCGTCGGCCCGCCCGCGCGACACCGGGCGGAGACCTGGTCCTCCTCGCCGACCAGGACCGCTCCCGGTGGGACCGCGCCCTGATCGTCGAGGGCCAGTCCCTCGTACGCCGGTGCCTGCGCCTCAACCGCCCCGGCCCCTACCAGATCCAGGCCGCGATCAACGCCGTACACAGCGACGCTCCGACCGCCGCCGCCACGGACTGGGGCCAGATCCTCCAGCTGTACGACCAGCTCATGGCCCTCGCGCCCAGCCCGGTGGTGGCGCTCAACCGCGCCGTCGTGGTGGCCGAGGTCGAGGGACCGGAGCCGGCCCTCGCATGCGTCGATGCGCTCGACCTGGACGGCTACCACGCCTTCCACGCCGTACGAGCGGATCTGCTGCGCCGTCTCGGCCGCCGCACGGAGGCCGTACGGGCGTACGAGGCGGCCATCGCGCGCACCGAGAGCGCGGCGGAGCGCGCCTACCTCGAACGGACGCGGGCCGCGCTGATAGGTGACTGAGCGGGCTCGTCGAGGAAGAGACCCGAGGCTCCGTCACCAGAGCACGGGCGATGGCGAGTTACCGGCACCGGCCGCCGGAGAGCAGGCCCGCGCGGCGGCTAGCCGCCGCGCGGAGCGCGGGGGACAGGCTCAGCGCCTCGGCGATCGCCCCCTTGCCCCGCCGCCCGTTCGCGGTCGGCTGGAGGTTCTCGGCGGTGGCGAGAACCTCGTCCACCGCCGCGTCGGTCCGCTCGACGGACGCGGCATCCTCGCGTACCTCCCTCCGCGCCGCGAGACGTGGCGGCGGCTGGACCGCGCGGTCGCGTGCGGTGGCCGATGCTGAGCCACGGGGAGGACGAGCTCCTGCGGGCCCTGCTGGGATGGCTGGTGGACACCCTCGGCCCGGCGAGCGCCAAGAGCACACTCTGAATCCGCCCGCTTACGCAAAGTGGTTCCCGCGTCTGGAATTTATTTGGGTGCATGAAAGGTTGGCATATACATCCAGCTAAGGTTGGCTCATACAACCAGCCACCGAGCACGTTCGCGCGGCCGACCTGCCCGTCCGCGCCCCGACCAGCGAGGCACCGTGAACCACTCCGCACCCGTACAGCCCGCCGACGTCGTCTCCCGGCTGCGCGCCACCTTCCGCTCCGGCCGCACCAAGCCCGTCGCCTGGCGTACGAACCAGCTGCGCCGCCTGCGCGAGATGCTCACCTCGCACGGCGAGGACCTCGCCACCGCCCTCCACACGGACCTCGGCAAGAGCTCCACCGAAGCCTTCCGCACCGAGATCGACTTCACCGTGCGCGAGATCGACCACACCTTGGAACATCTCGACGGCTGGCTACAGCCCGAGTCCGCCCCGGTCCCGGTGCACCTCGGCGCCGACGCGACGGCCTGGACGCAGTACGACCCCCTGGGTGTCGTCCTCGTCATCGCCCCCTGGAACTATCCGCTGCAGCTTCTGCTCACCCCGATGCTCGGCGCGCTGGCCGCGGGCAATGCCGTGGTCGCCAAGCCCAGTGAGCTGGCCCCCGCGACCTCCGCCGTCGTGGCCCGGCTGCTGCCGCAGTATCTCGACACCGATGCGGTCGCCGTCGTCGAGGGCGGCATCCCGGAGACGACGACCCTGCTGGCCGAGCGCTTCGACCACATCTTCTACACCGGTAACGGCACCGTCGGCCGCATCGTGATGCGCGCCGCCGCCGAGCACCTCACCCCCGTCGCCCTCGAACTGGGCGGCAAGTCCCCGGCGTTCGTCGACCGCGCGGCCGACCTGGCCGTCGTCGCGGACCGCCTCGCCCGCGGCAAGTTCCTCAACGCCGGACAGACCTGCGTCGCGCCCGACTACGTCCTCACCGACCCCGAGACTGCCCGCGCCCTGGAGTCCGAGCTCGCCCAGGCCGTCGAGGCGCTCTACGGCCCCGAGCCGCGGGCGGCCACCGAGTACGGGCGGATCATCAACGAGCGGCACTTCGACCGGCTCAGCGCCCTGCTCGACTCCGGGCGCACTGTCACCGGTGGCGACAGCGACCGCGCCGAAAAGTACATCGCGCCGACCGTCCTCGCCGACGTCGACCCCAAGTCGCCCGTCATGCAGGAGGAGATCTTCGGCCCGATCCTCCCGATCGTCACCGTGGCGGACCTCGACGAGGCCATCGGCTTCATCAACGACCGGGACAAGCCGCTGGCCCTGTATGTCTTCACCGAGTCGGACACCACCCGGGAGCGGATCGCCGCCGAGACCTCCTCCGGAGGCCTGGGCTTCGGACTGCCGCTGGCCCATCTGACCGTCTCCGACCTGCCGTTCGGCGGGGTCGGTGAGAGCGGTATGGGCAGCTATCACGGCCGCTACTCCATCGAGACGTTCAGCCACCGCAAGGCGGTGCTGGAGAAGCCGCTCGGCTGAACCGAGCCGATGTGAGGCGGGCGGTGGCCCGGGCCGGTCTTCGGACGGGCCCGGGCCACCGGCGTGTCGACCAACCC
The DNA here is from genome assembly GCF_044457265.1 of Streptomyces sp. NPDC050564. NCBI lineage: Bacteria > Bacillati > Actinomycetota > Actinomycetes > Kitasatosporales > Streptomycetaceae > Streptomyces > Streptomyces sp. NPDC050564. Next base: position 29,536 of record NZ_JBITGS010000039.1, read on the forward strand.
CCGCCGGGTGCCCGGCAGTTCTCTGCCAACGTTGTCAGATCTGACTGGTCTACACCCTTGACTGGTACATACCAAAGCGGTTGAGTGTGCCTCCACACCCCCCCACCGCGGCCGCCCCCGGTGCCGTGGCCGGCCTCGCCGGCGCGTGCGCGCAAGGCTCAGCTCCGCTCTGCCCTTGTACCGGGAGCGGCCGTGCTGCGCGAAGGAGTTGACCCTGTGTCGAGGCGCCGTATCTCCGCAGTGATGGCCGCGATCGTCGTCGGAACCGCCGTACCGGCGCTGCTGCCGGCCACGAGCGCGTCCGCCGCGGCTTGTTCGAGCTACCCGAACTGGGTGGCCGGCAAGTCCTACGTCACCGGCAACATCGTCCGGTACACCGACGGCAAGGCGTACATCGCCGAACACGACAACCCTGGTTACGACCCCACCATCAGCACCTGGTTCTGGGAGCCGTACGCCTGCGACGGCGGCTCCACGCCCTCGGACGGTTTCGTCGTGAGCGAGGCGCAGTTCAACCAGATGTTCCCGAACCGGAATTCCTTCTACACCTACAGCGGGCTGCGGGCGGCGATGAGCGCCTATCCGGCCTTCGCCAACACCGGCAGCGACACGATCAGGAAGCAGGAGGCCGCGGCCTTCCTCGCCAACGTCAGTCACGAGACCGGCGGCCTGGTGTACGTGGTGGAGCAGAACACCGCCAACTACCCCCACTACTGCGACTGGAGCCAGTCGTACGGCTGCCCGGCAGGTCAGTCCGCGTACTACGGCCGCGGCCCGATCCAGCTCAGCTGGAACTTCAACTACAAGGCCGCGGGCGACGCGCTCGGCATCGACCTCCTCAACAACCCCTACCTGGTGCAGAACGACGCCTCGGTGGCCTGGAAGACCGGCCTCTGGTACTGGAACACGCAGACCGGCCCCGGCACGATGACCGGCCACAACGCGATGGTCAACAGCGCCGGATTCGGCCAGACGATCCGCAGCATCAACGGCTCCCTGGAGTGCGACGGCAAGAACCCCGCGCAGGTGCAGAGCCGGGTGGATGCCTACCAGAGGTTCGTGCAGATCCTCGGCACGACGGCGGGCGGCAACCTGTACTGCTGACGCCCGCACCGGCACCGGCGGCAGCTGCGTGGAAAGGGACCGTCCGACCGACACCCCGCCCATGGCTCGCCGCCACCGCCGTACTGGACACCGTCCGCACCGCTCCCTCGTCGGCCCGGTCCGCCGAAGTCCCGGGCGCCGGCCCTTACTGCGGCCAGATCGGGACCACCGACCTGAACGCAGTACGTGGCGGGGGAGCGGCCGTTCAGCACGACCCCTGAGGCAACGAGACAGCAGGGCTTCGAGCCGAAGCCCTGAATTGGCTGGGTCGGCCCGTTCTGCGATACCATGGAAAAGGATTTCTGCATCCTCCGGTTCCTCCTCGAGAAATTCGACCGTAGCGGCCAAAAATCGATTCCGTCGCTCGGGTTTGTGCCGCTCCTGCGGCGCATCGTGGCCCGTCGTCATTCGACGCCTGTATCGAGCCGAATGCCGCAATCGAAGAATGAACTCAACCAGCGCCGCGCGCTGGTTGAGCGGGTTCGGCAGGCGGTCGTCGCACGAGTTCGTCGCGAGGAAGATCAGTTCCCATGGACCTCAACACGATCACCGAAGTCATCAGGCGACCCTCTGATGATCGGCCAGGCGCGGACTGGCACGACGGCGACGCTTGGCTCGCCGGCGGAACGTGGCTGTTTTCCGTGGAGCAGCCAAGCCTGCGCCGCCTGATCGACCTGACGGCGTTGCCTTGGGCTCCCCTCGTCCCGAGCGACGCGGGCCTCGAAATCGGCGCGACATGCACCATCCGCGACCTGCATGCCTTTGTGCCGCCAGGTGATTGGACCGCGGGCACCCTTCTCGCGCAGAGCTGCGAGGCGTTCTTGTCCTCGTTCAAGGTCTGGAACTCGGCGACCGTGGGCGGGAACATCTGCATGTCCTTGCCTGCCGGCCCCATGATCACGCTCGCGGTCGCACTCGAGGCAAAGTACGAACTGTGGGCTTCCGACGGATCCATACGCGTCGTCGATGCCATCGACTTCGTGACCGGCGACCATCGGAATGTTCTGACCCCCGGGGAAATCTTGCGGCGCATCGACATCCCGGCGCACGCCCTGAGGAAGCGCACCGCGCACCGTCGCTTCACGCTGACCCACCTCGGCCGTTCGACGGTGTTCCTCATCGGTACTCAAACGCCAGGAGAGAGCGACCTGCTGCTCACCGTCACGGCCGGCACCACACGGCCCGTGCGCATTGTTTTCGACACCATGCCGGATGACCGTACGCTGCAGGAGAGCATCGACGTCATTCCCGCCGACCTCTGGTTCGCCGATCCCAACGGAACCCCCGAGCACCGTCGCCACCTGACAAAGAACTTCGCCGAAGAGATTCGCCGCGAACTCACCGCCGGGGGCCCGGCATGACCTACATCGTGAACGGCAAGAACTTCGACGAAGAACCAGAACCCGGCCAGTGCCTGCGCACTTTCCTCCGCTCACTCGGCCACTTCGGCGTCAAAAAGGGTTGCGACGCAGGCGATTGCGGCGCATGCACGGTGTGGTTGGACGGAAATCCGGTGCACAGCTGCATCACTCCTGCTTTCCGCGCCGACGGTCGTGAAGTGACAACGATCGAAGGCCTCGGATCACCCGGAAACCTGCATCCCATGCAGCGGCAGTTCCGCGACGCCCCGGGGTTCCAGTGCGGCTTCTGCACCGCAGGGATGATCATGACGACGGCAACGTTCACCGAGGCCCAGAAGAAGGACTTGCCACGGGCGCTGAAGGGCAACCTGTGCCGCTGCACCGGCTATCGAGGGATCGAGGATGCCGTGAAGGGCGTCGTCGGTGTGGAGACGGCCGCGCCGGGAAAGGCCGTCGGGACGAGCATCGGTGCGCCGGCAGCCGACGATGTGGTCACCGGTCGCGCCGAGTTCACGATGGACACCCACAGGGAAGGCATGCTGCACCTCAAGGTGCTGCATTCGCCTCACGCGCACGCCCGAATCATCTCGATCGACAAGACCGCCGCACTCGCGGTTCCCGGCGTGCATCGGGTCTATACCTGGGAAGATGTGCCGCGCAAGCGTTTCACCACAGCGATCCACACGGACCATCTCGTCGATCCGGACGACACCTTCATCCTCGACGACACGGTCCGCTTCGTCGGCCAACGCGTCGTTGCGGTCCTGGCCGACACGGTCGGGGCAGCAGAAGAGGGCTGCCGAAAGGTCGTCGTGGAATACGAGGTGATGCCGGCGGTATTCGATCCCGAAGCGGCAATGGTCGAGGGAGCGCCACAACTGCACGCCACGGACGATCCGTTCGCCCGCGACCTCGTCCACAACATCCTGCTCGAGATCCATGCGCACATCGGCGATGTCGACGCTGGGTTCGCAGAAGCCGACGTGATCCACGAAGGAACGTACTCGTCACCGCGCGTGCAACATGCGCATCTCGAAACCCACGGCTCGATTGCCTGGATGGAGGACGGTCGTCTCAACGTCCGCACCAGTTCGCAATCGCCGTCGATCGCGAAAGTCAAACTCGCCTATCTTTTCGCGCTGCACCCTGACCAGCTCCGCGTGTTCTGCAAACGCGTCGGCGGCGGCTTCGGCGGCAAACAGGAAGTGATCTCGGAGGATCTGGTCGCGCTCGCCACCCTGGACACCGGGCGTCCCGTCTGCTTCGAGTACACCCGCGAAGAGGAGTTCACCACGGCTTCGCCGCGGCATCCGATGACGCTGACGGTCAAGCTCGGCGCGAAGGCGGACGGAACACTCACGGCGTTCCAGGTCCGCAATGTGTCGAACACGGGCGCCTACGGCAATCACGGCGGCGAAACCCTGTACGCAGGCGGCGCGGCCGTCATGATCTACCGCTGCCCCAACAAGAAGTACGACGCCTTCTCCGTCTATACGAACACTGTTCCGAGCGGGGCGCTGCGCGGTTACGGCATGACGCAACCGGCGTTCGCAGTGGAATCGGCCATGGACGAACTGGCGCTCGCCTTGCACATCGATCCGCTCGAACTGCGACGGCGCAATATCGTGCGGCCTGGTGATCCGCTCGTCGCTCTGCATGACGGCCCCGACGACGTGATGTTCACCGAGGATGGACTCGCGAAGTGCATCGATCTGGTGGACGGTGCCATGGCCCGTACAGCCGATGAGCCGTCCCCCGGCCCCGATTGGCTCGTCGGCGCTGGAGTCGCGAGTTCCATGCACGAGACCGCGCCCCCGACCGAACACATCTCCGAGGCCTGGGTCACGCTCGGCGACGACCTCATGTACGAGTTGGCCGTCGGAACAGTCGAATTCGGCGAAGGCACGTCGACCGCGCATGTCCAGATCGCGGCCAACCAGCTGGGCACGACGCCGTCGCGCATCCGCCTGGTGCAGTCCGACACCGACCGCACGGGATTCGACACCGGCGCCTTCGCCAGCGCAGGCCTTTTCGTGTCGGGCAATGCGGTACTTCGAGCGGCCAACGCTGTGCGCGACCGCATCCTGGAATTCGCTGCCGCCCACACAGGTGTCCATCTCGTGATGTGCTCGATGGGCGCCGAGGATGTCGCCTGTGGCGACCAGCGCGTGCCGTTGGCCGAGCTCGTCGCACTGGCCCGGGCACGCGGAATCCGATTCACCGCCGCCCGCAAGGCCCATGGCTCACCTCGAAGCGTCACCTCCAATACGCAGGGGTTCCGTATCGCCGTCCATCGGGTGACAGGTGAGATCCGTGTCCTTTACAGCGTCCAGGCGACGGACGCTGCCGTGGTCATCAACCCCGAGCAAGTCAGGGGACAGGTGGAAGGCGGTGTCGCCCAGGGGATCGGCTTCACGCTGACCGAGAATTACCAGGTCGATGCGAACGGCGTCATGGTCAACCCGAACCTGCGCAACTACCGCATCCCCACCTACGCCGACATCCCCCGCACCGAACTGCTCCTGGTGGAATCGGCGGATTCCTTTGGGCCCTTGCGCTCGAAGGGCATGGCGGAATGTTGTATCAACCCGGTGGCCCCCGCGTTGGCGAATGCGCTCCACGACGCCACGGGCGTCCGCTACCGTGCGCTGCCTCTGACCCCGGAGCGGATCTACAGCCGGCTCAACGAAAAACAGTCGATGCCGTCGGGCCTGAGCACATGACCACCGAACAGCACGAAGGCGCCGCGGCGACGGCAATCATCGGCCAGAAGGTTCTGCCCGGAATGGAGCGGGAGTACGAGGCGTGGCAGGAGGGCGTCAACGTGGCTGCCGCCCGGTACCCAGGGCACCTCGGTGTCGAGGTCTCCCCGCCGACACCACTGCAACCCGAATGGGTCGTCGTATACCGATTCGACTCGATAGCCCATCTGCAGGCGTGGATCAACAGCGCAACCAGGCAGAGTCTCCTCGATGTCGGCAACAAATATCTTGACGGTCCCGCCACCCAGCAGGTGGTCAGCGGCGGCACACAGCCAACGGATCCGCTGGCGACCGTCGTGGTGACCCACCGCGTTCACCCGCACCAGGTCGACGAATTTCTCGACTGGCAGCGCCACATGAGCCAGGAGGAGAGCAAATTCGAAGGCTTTCGCGGAACTGAACTCTTCCGCCCGGTCGAAGGACTACAGGACGAATGGACCACGCTGTACCGATATGACAACGCAGAGCACCTCGACGCCTGGTTGACATCGACGAAGCGGCAGGAACTTCTGACTGAAGGCGAGAAGTTCAACGACTTCAGACTGCGCACGATCGACAACTCGTTCGGCAGTTGGTTCGCCTTCGAAGAGAACGGCATAGAAGCGCCGCCGCCCTCGGAAACCAAAACCGCCATCGCGGTCTGGGTCGGCTTGTACCCCACCGTTGTACTGCTGACGCTCGCCCTGTCACCGCTGAGAATGCCGCTCTGGCTCGGACTGCTTGTGGGCAATCTACTGTCGAGCTTCATCATGAGCTTCTTCACGATGCCCTACTACGTGAACCGGCTGCTCAAGCGGTGGCTGCGGCCGTCACCGGACGCATCGGCGGCGAAGTCCAACCTTGTCGGGCTCGGCATCGTCGCCGCGGTGACCGTGTTCTGGGCCGTTGTCTTCTACCTTGTCACCAGGCAGATCTGGACTCTGCCCTGACCGTTCCTACGGACTGAGTGGGAGTAGGTCCTGTTGCCAGAACCCCTGCTCAGCCGCGTGTCCCGAACGGTGTTGGGCACGCTGGTCTCCCGCGTTCGCTCCGTGTCCGGGCGGCACGCATCGTGTGCGTGGTCCGGGAATACGGGGGCGGGGTTCCTCACGCCCAAAGGTGCCTGGTCGGGCCTGGACGGTCCGATGCCCCGCAGCATCGCTCTGGTGCTGTGGGGGCGGTGTCGTCCGTCGCCGGATCGGGTGCCTTTGGGCGCGTCGCCCGATCGCGATGCTCGCGGCGTCGTGACGGGTGGTCTTCCTGTTCTTGCTGGTGAGGGGCTTTTGCCAGTGCTGGGCGCCCCACCTGGAGGTATACGCGGGATCGACGGCGATGATCGCGATGCCCGTCCGGTCGGCCATGGAGGTCAGACGGGCGCGGAGCTTGCCGGTGGGCATGCCCGAGATCAGCTGCCTGAACCGCTTCTTGCGGCCGTGCTTCTCCCTGGTCTTGTCCGCGGTGAAGTCCAAGTTCTCGACCGCGATGGCTTTGACACCGCAGGAGTGGGCCCAGTTCAGCAGCCGGTACAGGGCATGGCGGACCTGGGCGTCGCGATGATCGGCCGACCCGGTCAGGTCGTAGGAGAAGCGGCGGGGGTGGCCGATCGGGATGCCGTGGACGTCCAGACGCCAGGCCGCCAGGTGGTCGGCGTTGGTGTCGACACCGATCACCCCGTCGGCGAGCGCGGCCTCGATGCCAAGGGTCCGGGTCGGGGTGTGCTGCCAGGCGGCGGTGATGTACCAGCGCCCGCGCGCCACATCCAGGTGGATGCGGTAGGCGATGGCACGGTTGCCTACCAGACGGTCGGCCCACTCCTGTCCTCGATGCGGGAATCCTACCCGGGCGGCGAGGACGTACCGGCCGTGTGCGGCATTGGCCAACTCAGCCAGCGGCGCAGGTAGTTTGAGCAATACCTCGCCCTCGGGTGTGACGCGGATCGTCTCGTTCCCGTATCGTTTCCCGCTCTCCCCGTCCGCTTGAAGGAACCAGCGCCCGGCCTCCCAACGCTGCCGCCAGGCATCCGCGGTGAGCTGCGCTGCTGGAAGGTGGTGCCGGTTGAGGGCCAGCCGCTTTCCGCCCCGCACCACGTGCACCACGCCGTTGTCGCGATCCTTCACCTCCCGCGCCAGCCGGTCTTGCAGCACACGCAGGCGGCGGCTCTTGTGGAACCACTCGCCCTTCGAGCGGTAGCCGCCCGGCATTCTCTTCGAGCCGCGCTCGCCGATCGGCAGGGACAGACGGTGCGCGATGGTCTGGATCCCGGCTTCGAGGTGATGGATGTGCGCCTGCTGGCAGCAGCGGGCCAGCGCCCACTGATCGTGGGTGGCCTTGGTGAGGGAGCCGGCCCAGCGAGCCGACGAATGAGGGGTCAGCGAGCGCTTGCGTGCTGCCCACGTGTCGCTGCTGTGGTCGAGGCCATCAGCGCAGCGGGCGGCAAGGTCCTTCGCAGCGAGTGAGCCGTTGTGCGCGCCGACCCACCGCAGAACCGTCTCATCCTCGACGGTCAAACCCTTCAGCCGGTCTCGGATCGACACACCCGAGGGCCCGAGAGCGACGAACGGCAGGGCGATCGGACGCAACCCCCTCTCCCGCACCGCTTACCCCCTCACCCTTCCCGTGACCATCAGCACCACGAACGTACCGGCACCCACCGACAATCCCATCCCCACAACCGCAACGGACTCGGCCAGACAGCCCTGCACTCACTCAAACGACCTCAGACACGAGCAGTTGGGTACCCCCCAACTCTCTCGGCGACGTCGGACAGCGTCGGCCGTGAGCACGTTGAACGCGCGCACGTATCCGCAAGTCATGTGCGAAACTGCCGCGATGACCTCAGAGACGATCAACGCTGCATCCTCGGGCACTTGGAAACTCGGAGATCTCACCGTCCATCGCATCGGCTTCGGCGCGATGCGGTTGACGGGCAGCGCGGCCTTCCACCACGGCACACCGAGCGACCGCGAACGCTCGATCGCCGTGCTGCGGCGGGCGATCGAGCTGGGCGTCAACCACATCGACACCGCGGCCTTCTACTTCTCCTCGCTCCGCTCCGCGAACGAACTGATCAACAGCGCGCTCGCCCCGTACGCGGACGACCTGGTCATCGCCACCAAGGTGGGGCCGTTCCGTAACTATTCGGGGGAGTGGGGCACCTCGGCCCGGCCGGAGGATCTGCGCGGCCATGTCGAGGAGAATCTGCGCCAGCTCGGCCGCGACCACCTCGATGTGGTGTACCTGCGCCGTATGCGACAGGACTCGATCGCCGAACACTTCGGCGCGCTGGCCGAGCTGCGCGACGCCGGGCTGATCCGGCACCTGGCCGTCTCCGACGTCGAACCCAGGCACCTCGCCGAGGCACTGGCCATCGCGCCGGTGGTGAGCGTGCAGAACAAGTACGGCCTCGACTCCCCGGACCCCGGGACGGATGCTCTCCTGCGGACCTGCGGCGAACAGGGCATCGCGTTCGTGCCGTTCTTCGCGATCGCGGGCGAGGGCGGCGCGCTGGGCCCGAGCGGCACCACCGACGACGTGGTGCTCGACGTCGCGCGGGCGCACGACGCGACGCCCGCCCAGGTCCGGCTGGCGTGGACCCTCCACCAGGGTCCGCACGTGCTCGCCATTCCCGGCACGGGCAACCCGGACCACCTGGCGGAGAACGTCGCCGCGGGCGCGCTCCGTCTCACGGACGACGAGCTGACCCGCCTCGACGCGCTCCACACGCGGGCGCAGTGAGCCCGCGGGCCCCTGCCGGCTTCACTGCAGGGGCCCGCCGCGCTCAGCCCGAGTACGCGCTCAGCGGATAGTGGTCCGAGAGGTTCGTGTACGTGTAGTCGGTGCCCCAACTGGACACGGTCCAGGGCGCGGACTGCTCCTTGACGACTTCGTTCTTCCACACCGCGGGGCGCGCGTGACCGGCGCGGTGGAGGACGTAGTCGAGATCCTCGCGCGGGTCGGTCGGATAGCGGTCGTGCGCGATGGAGTTCTCCTGTGTGTCGAAGGAGTACGGGTGCCCGGTCCGTGCGTCGGCTCCCACCAGATCGGCGTCCGCGAGCATCGACGCGTACTCCGGGCTGCGCGAGTCGACGTTGAAGTCACCGGCTACCAGGACCTGTTCGTCGGCCGGGATGTTCTTGGCGTCCAGGAACGCGTCGATCGCCTTGAACTGCCGGCTGCGCATGGAGGCGGCCTCACCCGTGCTGCATCCCGGGTCCGTCGACTGCGCATGGGTGCCTACCAGATGAACCCTGGTGCCGTTCACATTCAGCACCACATAGGCGAACCCCTTGTTGGACCACCAGTCCGCGCCGCACGCGTCCTTGTAGACGTACTGCTCCTTGTGCAGGATCGGCCACTTGCTGAGCACGGTCACGCCGCCGTCCTCGGGCGTGGCGGACGAGTAGGCCCCGTCGGTCGCGTCCCAGCCGCTCCTGCTCCGGCCGACCACCGGTGTCTGGTACGGGTACTCGCTCGCAGCCGCGCTCTTGAGGGCGTCCGACGAGGAGTTGTCGAACGCCTCCTGCAGCACGACGACATCGTTCCCGCGGAAGAACGAGGTCTTCGGTATCTCCGCGGCGCGGTGGTCCTGCCCCCAGTTGGGGTAAAGATTCTTGCTCATGAGGAAGACGTTGTACGTCAGCACCCTCATCGAAGGCGTCGTCGCGGTGTCCGCCGACGCGGGCGAGGCCCCGACGAGGCCCGCGGCGGTGAGCGAGAGGACGAGGGTGGCTGCGCCCTGAGTGCGGCGCAGTGAGGAGAGCGGCACTGGATCTCCCTGTGAGTGAGGGGGGTTGAGTGGCGCCGCACATCAAATCACCGAGGATTACTGTCAGGTAACTCCCGTGCACGGAAAGGATGTCTCCCAGAAGTACGTCCAGAGTGGAGCAGGCCGGGGAGGCACTTCTGGCCCTGCCCCTTCGCGCCCAGGTCTCCGGCCGTCCTATGTCCGGCCGGCGCGGGGCGCGCGTGCCGCAACCCGTCCCTACCGCCTGATGTACGCCTCCACCTCCTGGCTCTACCCGGTGCTGCGCCGCCTGTCCCCGCGGCACATGACCACGACGGACACGGTGGGCCGGGCCATGCTCGCGGTGACGCGAAGCTGAGGGCGAGGGCCGCGCGTGCTCACCGGCGTGGAGATCAACGGACTTGCTGCCCAGGAGGCGGCGTAGCGGCGCCCGCCCGCGAGGCATCGTCGCGGGCGGGCGGCTGCCGAAGGCCCTTCAGCCCAGCTGCTCGTGCAGGAAGGCCACCGTGCTCTCCCAGGCTTGCGCGGCCGACTCCGGGGCGTACACCTCGGGACGGCCGTCGTTGAAGAAGGCGTGCTGGGCGGGGTAGAGGCGGAAGTCGGGGGTGATGCCCGCCTGCTGCTGGGTCGCCTTGCTCAGCTGCTCCAGGCTCGACTTCGGAATGCTGGTGTCGAGTTCTCCGTAGTGACCCAGGATCTGCGCCTTCAGGCCGGAGAAGTCGGGCAGCTCGCCCTGGATCACGCCGTAGAACGGCACCGCGGCGCTCACCCGTGGGTCGGCCGCCGCCTGGTAGAGGACGAAGCCGCCGCCCATGCAGAAGCCGACCGACGCCACCGTGTCCGAGGTGACCTCGGGCAGGTCCAGCAAATGGTCGACCGCGCCGGAGAGCAGCTCGACGCCACGCGCGACCGGCAGCTCCTGCATCATCCGGAAGGCCTCGCCGCTGTCGTGCGCCACATTGCCGCCGTACAGGTCGGGCGCGAGGGCCACGAAGCCCTCCGCCGCCAGCCGGTCCGCGACATTCGCGATGTGGTCGGTCAGGCCCCACCACTCCTGGATGACGATCACGCCGGGTCCCCGCCCGGAGGGCGGCAACGCCAGATATCCGTGCGCGGTACCTCCGGCGCTCGGGAACGTCACGTTCTGATGGGCAGGGGCCCCGGTCGACTTCGGCAGCTCGGACATGTCGCTCAATTCTGGTGAGGGGCAGCGTCAGGTGGGGGCGCGGCGGGGCCGGCCCCGAGTCGATCTCCACGATGTCATGCGCGCGCACCGCGACCTCGCCGGGCCCGCACGACACGGCCCGCGGCCACCTTCTGCAGCAGGCTGTACGCGAGAACCGGCAGCAACACATGCGGCCGGTCCGGCAGCGCCGTCGTGATGAGGACCGCGCCGGCGCTGCTGTTGTTCATCCCGCAGGCCAGCGTGACGGAGGCGCCGGCGGGAGGCTCGAGGCGCAGTACGCGCGCAGTGGTCCGGCCCAGCGTGAACGACAGCCCGCAGACGGTGGCGGCGACGGCCAACGCGGCCGCGAACAACACCGGTTCGGGGTGGCTGAGGAAGGGGCCGAGGACGCCGCTGGCATTGATGTACGTCAGCAGCAGCGAGGCGAGTATCGCCGCGGGAACCGCCGCGTCGAGGAGCCGATCCATGAGACGGCGGGGCAGGGCGAGCCGACACATGATGCCGGCACCGCAGGGCAGCAGGACCCCCGTGAGTGCGAAGCCGCTCCCCGCGGACCGCGCCGCTCCGGCCAGCGTGCCGGCGTACTCACCGCTCAGCAGCGGGCACAGCGCCGTCATCGTGACCGGGGTGGTCAGGGGGCTGACGATCGTGGACGCCAGCACGAGGCCCACCGTCGTCGGCTGATCGCCGTCGCCCTTGCCGGTCCACACCGTGGCCCCGGCCGCCACGGGCATGGCGACGATCAGGATCATCGCCGCGACCAGGCCACTGCCCCCGTCGGTGTCGGGCGACTGCCGCAGCGCGAACGCGACCACCGGGATGATCAGCAACGGCGCGACCAGGTGGAGGACGAGCCCGGTCAGCAGCGCGGTGGGGCGCGCGAGTAATGCCCGCAGCTCGTGCAGGGGCACTTGGAGACCTGCGGTGAACAGGACGAGAGACAGCAGGAAATGCGGCGTTCTGAAAGGGAGCTCGGGAAGTCCCAGGCCCCAGGCCGCGCCGAGCGTGTGCGTGTGGCGCATCCACAGGCCCGGAGCCGGCACCGTCGTGGCGGCGAGATAGGCCGCGCCGACGGCCCATCCGAGATGGCTACGGAGCAGAGTGAGGGGGGACGTCGCGTGGGGCGTGCGAATCATGGCGGCGCTCTTCCGTCGTGGGACCTGGGCGGAGACGGGGCGCCGATATTGCGGAGCAGGCGCGGGGAGCGAACCGTGCGAAGAGGTAGGTGCACAGACTCAGCCAGCAGAGGCTGAACAGCCAGCCGCCCAGGACGTCGGAGAACCAGTGAACTCCCAGGTAGACACGGGACAGTCCGACCAGTACGGCCCAGCAGCCGATGACCACGACGAGCGACTTTCTCCCACGTGGAGCGCGCGCGAGCAGCGCGAGAATGAGCAGTCCGCCGGTGACGGCGGATGTGGTGGTGTGGCCCGAGGGGAACGACCAGCCGGAGGCGTGCGTGGCCCAGTCCGCCGTCGCGGGGCGGGGGCGGGTGACCAGGGACATCACCCCGTACCGCAGGGCTTGCGCGGCGGCCAGGCAGCCGAGACAGCCGACGACGGCGAGGATCCGCCGGCGCGCCGTACGACCGAGGACGAGGCCGGCCACAGCGACCAGGACGTAGGGAACGATCCCCGTGCCGGTGTACGTCACTCCGCGTGCCGCGGCGAGGGCCACATCCGGGCGGTGTCCCACCGACCAGGAGGTGAGGGCCTCGTCGCCGAACAGTGTCGCGCCGTCCCGGCCGATGAGGATCAATGTCAGCAGCACGAACGCGACCGCGCTTCCCACCGCCACCGAACCGGCGAGATCCGTGGCGTCCTCCCGCGACGGCGCGATGCGCCGGGCTGAGGCCATCGGAGCGGCTCCCTTCCCTGGTGGTCACACGGACGCGGCAAGAGCCCACATCCCCGTGGTGACTACAATCCTGTAGACGGTCTACACAACTGTAGACGATTAAGAGGTGGGGAGCGTTCCCGGAGCACCCGATCGGATGCCGTACGCTACGTGTTACGTATAACCCTGGAGGCCCCGATGAGACGCATCGCCCTGGTCACCCTCGTCGTCGACGACTACGACGAGGCGATCCGCCACTACACCGACGCTCTCGGATTCCGGCTCGTCGAGGACACGCCACGCCCCGACGGCTCCCGCTGGGTCGTCGTCGAACCGGGCACCGAGACCGGCGGCAGCGGGCTGCTGCTGGCCCGGGCCAAGAACGAGGCGCAGCGCGGCCGGGTCGGTGACCAGACCGGCGGACGCGTGGGCTTCTTCCTGCACACCGACGACTTCGCCCGCGACTACGCCAGGATGCGGGCCGCCGGCGTGACCTTCCTGGAGGAGCCGCGCCACGAGCCGTACGGCTCCGTCGTCGTCTTCCAGGACCTGTACGGAAACCGCTGGGACCTGCTGCAGCCTGCCACCACCGCCTGAGCCACCCGAGAACACGCCGCTCACCACCTGCCGAACCTGCCGAGGAAAGACACGCATGACCGCGCACCGCATCGACGCCGACACCATCCGCCGCCTCCCCAAGGCCGTACTCCACGACCACCTCGACGGCGGTCTGCGCCCCGCCACCCTCGTGGAGCTCGCGGAGACGGTCGGCCACACCCTGCCCACCACCGACCCGCAGGCGCTGGCCGACTGGTACTACGAGGCCGCCAACTCCGGCGACCTGGTGCGCTACATAGCCACCTTCGAGCACACCCTCGCCGTGATGCAGTCCCGTGAGGGCCTGCTGCGCACCGCCGAGGAGTACGTCCTCGACCTGGCCGAGGACGGCGTCGTGTACGGCGAGGTCCGGTACGCGCCCGAGCTGATGGTGAACGGCGGACTCACCCTGCCCGAGGTCGTCGAGACCGTGCAGGAGGGCCTCGCGGCGGGCATGGCCAAGGCGGCCGCCGCCGGCACCCCCGTGCGCGTCGGCACCCTGCTGTGCGGCATGCGCATGTTCGACCGCACCGGTGAGATCGCCGACCTCGCGGTGGCGTTCCGGGACGGCGGCGTCGTCGGCTTCGACATCGCGGGTGCCGAGGACGGATTCCCGCCCGCCGACCACCTGGCCGCCTTCGAGCACCTGCGCGGCGAGAGCGTCCCGTTCACCATCCACGCCGGTGAGGCCCACGGCCTGCCCAGCATCCACCAGGCCCTCCAGGTCTGCGGTGCCCAGCGCATCGGCCACGGCGTTCGCATCACCGAGGACATCGTCGACGGCAAGCTCGGCCGCCTCGCCGGCTGGGTGCGCGACCGCCGTATCGCCCTGGAGATGTGCCCGACGTCCAACCTGCAGACGGGCGCGGCCACCTCCATCGCCGAGCACCCCATCACCGCCCTGCGCGACCTGGGCTTCCGGGTCACCCTCAACACCGACAACCGTCTGGTGTCGGGCACGACGATGACCCGCGAGATGTCGCTGCTGGTCGAGGAGGCGGGCTGGGGTGTCGAGGACCTGCGCACGGTCACGGTGAACGCGATCAAGAGCGCGTTCATCCCCTTCGACGAGCGCAATGCCCTCATCCGCGATGTGGTGCTGCCGGGCTACGAGGCCGCGCTCTAAGAGTCATCCCGTGATGAGATGCCGTTCGACCAGTTCCTTTTCGGGTGTGTCGCCTCTTGGCGGGGCGCTCCCTACTGGGGCGGCTGTTCCGACGTGGGCCTTGTGCCGCTCGTTCGCGGGTGGGGTCTCATTCGGGGTGGGCCGGTACCGGGCGGCGGTCTTTTGCCGAGCAGAGGCCCGCTGTCTGGGGATTCCCGGACGGCGGGCTGCCGCGTGGGTGCGGCCCCTGGCGGGGCGGGCACCGCGCTGCGGTTGACTCGACAGGGCCTCTTGCTGCCCTTGTGAGAACAAAGTCTGTGTGGTGCGCGCCTGGACTATGTCCAGGCGCGCCGTGCTGGGGTCGCCTGGGTCGGTGATCCGGACGTGCGCGGTGAGGGCCGCGGAGAGGAGGTCCCGGTCGGCGACCAGGCCGCAGGCGGGACAGGCGTGTACCCGGTCGGCGAGGGCCTTCTTGACCTGCTCGCCGCACAGACACATCTGCGACAGCTTGGTGGTGAAGGTCGAGGCGCGCAGCAGGCGGCCGCCGGTCTTCTCGCATTCGCGGCCGATGGCGGTGATGAGCCGGCCTGGTGTGGTGGCCTGCAGAGCTTTGCCCCACAGCCGGTACCACGTGCGGATGTCGCAGTCCTCGACCGTGAGGTGGGGGCCGTGGTCGGCAACGATGCTTGCGGCGATGCGGCGGGCCCGGTGGTCTTTCGCCCCTGCCGCGGCGGCCGCGGCCTGGGCGAGGCGTGCCCGGTTGAGGCGGTAGCCAACAGACAGGTCGTCCCTGCGGTAGGCCTGCTTGGGGACTCCGGCGTTGTTCGCCGTGCGGGCACCGCCGGGGACTTGGACGATCCGTTCGGGCAGGCCGGCAGCTCGGCGGCGTTCGGCGCGGATCTGCTGATGCTTCGACGGCCCGTACTGGCCGGGGTTCGACGCTCGGCGGGAGCGGTCGAGTGCACGTGTGCGGCCGCGTTGCTTGCGGCGGGCCTTGTCGAATGCGTTGCATTCTCGGTCGGTGAGCTCGATCCGGGACGTTTCGGCTGGACCGTCGTCGGGGTCGAAGGTGTCGGGGAAGGAGACGACGGAGAGGTTGGAGACATTGCCGTCGATCCCACCGACCCGCTCCATGCTTGCTGCGGCGCCGCGACGGGCGCGGGTGGCGGCGGACGTGTAGCCGCCAGCCAGCACCATCAAGTGGGCTTCGTAGGACCAGCCACCCGGTGCGCCGGCATCGCGGCGCCGGACGAGGTCGACCTTGTGCCACGTCTCCGGGTTGTTCAGGAAGTGCAGCAGACGGGGCCATCGGCCGGAACCCGCGGGCAGCCGCACCGGCAACACGAGGTCGCCACGGCGGGAGTCCGCGCCGCCGGTGAAGACGACGGTCAGGGGTCCGGTGTGGTCCCACCACGTCGCGGCCCGGGTCTTCGGCGTGCCCTTCGACGTCACCTCGCCGATCGACACACGGCCCGACGGCGGCGTCGGCACAGGCAGCCGCCGAGGCTGCTCGAGGACACGCGTGCCTGGCGGCAACCCGGCGGCCTGCTCAGGCGCGGTCACCGACGAGTTGAGGTCCCTATGCCGGTAGGCGGTGAAGTGCCCGGCGAGAGTGCCGTGCAGGCGGAACGTCTCCCACTTCCGCGCGGTGGTGTGCGATCGGGCACGGCCGGGGATGCGGGTGTGGTCGAACCAGCGGCCTACCTGCGGCCGGCCGAACCTGCGGCCGGTTGCATCGGGGAACAGGTGGCGGACGACGGCTTCCCACACTTCGTCGGCCTGGTGCATCACCAGAGCCTTCGTCACATGATGCCCCAGGTGCCGAGAGGCTTCCATGTGCCGGTAGCCGCGGCGCTCCATTCCTTCGCGGGACAGACCCACAGCCCGCCTCCACGCTTTCGCGTCGCTTTCCCGGCGCACATCCCCGGCCCAGTACGCGTCCACCGCGCCGCGGGCGTCGCGCTGCAGGGCACGCTTGAGCGACCACATCGCCGAGTACAGCTGCTCCAGACGGTGCAGGTCGTCGAGGTTGTCGACGTCGAGCGTGAGGCGGATCACCGCAAGTTCGGTGTCCTCGCCGCGTTTCCAGCGTTCGGCCTTGTTCTTTCCCCGGAACCGGCGGCCAGGCCCAGCGTCCGAAGTGGGCGCCACATCGAGCAGCGTCGTAGTCACGGGCATCCCACCTCCCTTTCTGGCTCTGGCGATGCAGGAGACCTGTCGGGCCATGTGACCGTCCGGCAATCACATTCAAAGCTATACGCCACCACTGACAACACCCGCTGTAGCAGGCGAGCTTGGCACCCTACGACCTCGCCCAAGCGCCTGAGCCTCGCCACGCCAACTGCACCACCGTCGGCCTGCGCGGGGCAGGGTTTGCCGGACCGCAGATGCGCCGGCACGTCGAACAACTCTGGGACTGAAACCCGGACCCAGGGCGGGGCCGGCCCTGGGCACTACCGTTCGCCGACCGGGCTCTGCTGCTCGACTTAAGCCAAGAACTACCGGCGGAGTGCGAGCGTGCAGATCGTGTGCCGCGCCCGCGACCGCCGCGTCGTCGCCGTCGGCGACGCATGGCCCGTACCGTCCTATTGGAGCAGCCCGCGGACGTACGCGGCCTGGCCGACGTGTTGCAGATCGTCGGCCAGGACGCTCACCAGCCGTACGCCGAGGGTGACGGCCGGGGTCCAGCGCTCGTCCACGACGCGCTCCAAGTCCTTGGCGGTCAGCCCGCGTACGAACTCCAGGCTCTGTTCGTGCACCGCGTCGTAGTAGCCGATCAGCAGGTCACCCGACTCGACCCGCACCTTGGCCACCTTCGCCGCGGTGTGACCGTACCCGGTGTCCCGGCGGGGCAGATCGAGCCCGAAGCGCTTCTCCCAGCCCTGCGCCAGCCAGACCTGGTCGAGCTCCGCGGCGTCGGCGACGTGGTCGTCCTGGATCCGGGTGAGATGCCAGATCAGCCATGAGATGGAGTTGGCGGTCTCGGCGGGCCGGGCATTGAGGTCGTCCGGGTCCAGACCCTGGACCGCGGCATGGACTTCTTCCTGGATGCGGCTGTACGCGTCGATGAGGATGTCCTTCGCATGCATGCGTCCACCATGGCGCACAGCGGCGCCTCACGCGTCCGCAATCCAGCTCCCGTGGAAGCCCAGCGGCACCCGGCCCGGCAGATGGATCCGGGCGACCGGCTCACCCGTGAAGTCCTGGGCGGCCAGGATCACCAGGTCGGCCGCCCCTCGATCGGGGTTGTGCACGTACGCGATCGCGTAGCCGTCGTCCTCGGCCTTCGCCCCGCCGACGGGACGAAGACGGCTTCCCCCGCGGCGGCGTCCCGCGGCAGGCGGTGCACCTGCGTGGTCCCCCGGAACAGGTCGTGCTTGATCAGCGCGTTGCTGAAGGCGCGGTCGGGTGGATTTCCGTCGGCCGTCGTGTACGCGAGCGTCATGTCGGCGGCGGCCGCGGTGTAGGCGTACCGGTGCCGCCGGCTCACCAACGCCTCGTGGACGCGTGGGAATTCCTGCGGGCGGTCGTCGATCGTCCTGGTGTGTACGCGACCGTGGGCCAGGTCGACGGTCCAGCGTTCGAGCGAGGCGGTACCGGCTCCGTAGGGTCCGTCGGAGCCGCGGCCCGCGACCTGGAAGGGTGCCGGGTAGGTCGTCATGTCGACGATCACGGAGGAGCCCTCGTCATAGGCGTTCAGGGTGTGGGAGTAGTAGACCGGCTCGACCTCGAACCAGCGGACCCTGCCGCCCGCGCGTGGCAGCAGGCCGACGCGCATCGGGTGTTTCTCGTTCCAGATGTAGGGGACGAGGTCGCCGCGCTCCGCGGCCGGGGGGTCGAAGGTGATGGGGAGATCGAAGATCACGACGTATTTCTCGGTGAGTGCGAAGTCGTGCATCATCGGCCCGTCCGCCACCGGGATCCTCGTGGTCCGCACGACCCGGCCCGTGTGATCGATGACGTGGTGCCGGACGTGGTCCCAGGTCGGGTAGTAGGCGATCGCGTGCAGTTCGCCGGCCGCCGCGTCGAACTTGGTGTGTGCGGTGAATGCTCCCTTGAGGGTGCCCCGGAAGTCGTACGTACCCACGGTGTTGAGCTCGTGGTCGAGTTCGTACGGAAGGGGTCCGCTCTCCTGGAGCGTCAGGATTCGTCCGCCCAGGCCGATCACATGGGTGTTGCACGGGAAGTCGTCCGGCGGCACGGGCTCGGGGTAGGGCTCGCCCAGCTTCTTGGCCACCGACGACGAGCGGACCCAGCGGTTGCGGTACCACTCGGCACGGCCTTCGCGCAGTCGCACGCCGTGCACCATGCCCTCGCCGAGCATCCAGTGGTGTGCGCGAGGGTCCTCAAGTCCGAGGACGTTGGGGCCGTTTCGCAGGAATCGGCCGTTCAGTTCGTGCGGGATCCGTCCGGTGACCGGCAGGTCGAACGCCGTCAGCTCCTCGGTGACGGGCTTGAACGCTCCGTCCAGGAAGGGGTAATGCCTGCTGTCCTGTGCGCGGAGTGGGGCGGGCGCCGCCGCTCGGCCGCCGATGCCGCCGATCAGCCCTCCCGCCGCCGTGACCGCCGCGCCCCGCAGGACCGTCCGTCGTGTGTGATCCGTCATCTCGGTACCCCCGCCTCGCAGTTCGCGTGCCCGACGTTCACGAGTCTGCGTCGGCGGACCGGCCTGGTCAGGAGTGCTGGGGCCCTTTCGGGGGTGGTGTCAGCCCCCCTCTTGCGAGGTGTCGAGAAGACCCATCAGCGCCCGCGCCGCCGGACTGGTGGCCGCCGGCGGCGGCAGCATGGCGACGGTCTCGTACGACGTGTCGGAGGCGGCCTTGAGGGGGAGGGCGGTGAGATCGCCGGCCTCGCGCTTGAGGCCGAAGTGCCGCGGTACGACGGCGATCCCGAGGCCCTCGTGGACGAGCTCCAGAAGGCTGTGCACGTCATTGACCTCAAGGGTCACGGTCCGGTGCACGCCCGCTGCCGCGAAGGCGGCGTCCGTGGTGCGGCGCGGCCCCCAGTCGGGGTGGAAGTCGACGAAGGCCTCGTCGCCCAGCTCCTGGGGCGTGAGCACGGCGGCGGTCGCCAGGTGGTGCGTGGGATGGCAGAGCACGGTCATCGACTCGCGGGTCAGCGGGACCGAACGCAGCTGGTCGGTGTCGGCCTGCGTCTTGACGGCGAAGGCCAGGTCGAGACGGCCCGCGGCGACCTCCTCGGCCAGCGCTCCGGACCCCGCCTGCCGCAGCCGGATCTCGACATCGGGATGGCGCCGCCGGAACGCGGCCAGCAGCCTCGCCACATGCACTCCGGCGATGCACTGTTCGGTGCCCAGGGAGAGCGTGCCGCGCAGCACGCCCTGCACGGCGGCCACCGCGTCGTGCGCCGAGCGGACCTGGGCGAGGATCCGCTCCGCCTCGGCCAGCAGCGCGCGACCGGCCTCCGTGAGGGTGACGCGACGGGTGGTGCGGACGAACAGTGGTGCCTGCAGCTCCCGCTCCAGTGCGCGGATCGACGACGACAGGCCGGACTGCGACACCATGAGCCGCTCTGCCGCCCGGGTGAAGTGCTGGTCCTCGGCGACCGCGACGAAGTGCTGAAGGTGGCGCAGTTCCATGAGGGGCAAGCGTAGTCGCTGATTGAGAAGCGTCATCGCTGAATCCCATCCGATTCTCCCGTTGGACCGCTGCTCGGGCGCGCGCGAGAGTGGAGTCCTGTTTTCCCGGCCCTCAGGAGTACGCGTTGTACACCGCACACCCCGACCGTTACGCGGACATGCCCTACCGGCGCGCCGGACGCAGCGGTCTGAAGCTCCCCGCGCTGTCGCTCGGCCTGTGGCACAACTTCGGCCCCGACCGGCCGGCGGAGACCCAGCGCGCGATCCTGCGCCGCGCCTTCGACCTCGGCGTGACGCACTTCGACCTCGCGAACAACTACGGGCCGCCGCCCGGCGCCGCCGAGTCGGCCCTCGGCGACGCCCTGAAGGCCGACTTCGCGCCCTACCGCGACGAGCTGGTCATCTCCACCAAGGCGGGCTACCTGATGTGGCCGGGCCCGTACGGCGAATGGGGCTCGCGCAAGTACCTGCTGTCCTCGCTCGACCAGAGCCTGGCCCGGATGGGCCTGGACTACGTGGACGTGTTCTACTCGCACCGCCCCGACCCGCAGACTCCCTTCGAAGAGACGATGGGCGCCCTGCACTCGGCGGTACAGCAGGGCAAGGCGCTGTACGTCGGCGTCTCCAACTACTCGCCGGAGGAGACCCGCGAAGCCGCCCGCATCCTGGGCGAACTGGGCACCCCGCTGCTCATCCACCAGCCGCGCTACTCGATGCTCGACCGCCGTCCCGAGGAAGGGCTCCTCGACGTCCTGGACGAGCTTCAGGTGGGCTCCATCGCCTACTCGCCGCTGGAGCAGGGACTCTTGACCGGCCGCTACCTCGACGGCATCCCGGAGGGTTCGCGTGCGGCGAGCGACAGCCCGTTCCTCAGCGCCGACACGGTCACCGAGGATCTCGTGCGACAGCTGCGTGCCCTCGACGAGATCGCCAAGTCGCGTGGGCAGTCCCTGGCGCAGCTGGCGCTGGCCTGGGTGCTGCGCGGCGGCCGGGTGACCTCCGCGCTGATCGGCGCGAGCAGCCCGCGGCAGTTGGAGGACAGCGTCACGGCCGTCGGTAACCTGGAGTTCGATCCGGACGAGCTCGCCCGGATCGACGCGATCATCAAGCCGTGACGCCCACGGGTCAGGCGGTGAGGCGCTCGCTGAGCTCCCACAGCCGGTCGGCCGCCTCGGGGTCGATGGCGTAGGGCAGCACCCCGGCCTTCCACGACCTGTTCATGAGGGTCCAGTCGCGTCCCTCCGCCGGCGGCATCGGGGGCGCGACGTCGCTGTTCTCGCAGTAGAGACCGCCCATTCCGTCGAGCAGGGGGCTGGTGGCGCACCACACGCTGGTGGCCGCCCCCTGCTCGACGTTCTTGAGCTGCCGGTCCGGGTCCAGGATCGGCTCGCCGTCGTCGTCGAGGACACCGACGGCCTTCAGGTCCTCCTCCGCGAGGTACCTCTTCAGGCCGGTGTCGACGATGCTGCCCGGATGCAGGGAGAAGGCGCGGATGCCGTCCGCTCTGCCGCGCTCGTCGAGCGCGAGGGCGAAGAGGATGTTGGCCGTCTTCGACTGACCGTAGGCGACCCAGCGGTCGTACGCGTGGTGCTCGAAGTGCGGATCGTCGAACAGGACGGGCGAGAACCGGTGCCCCCACGAGGACACGGCGACGACCCGGGCCCCGTGTGCCCGGCGCAGCGCGGGCCACAGGCGTGCGGCCAGCTGGAAGTGGCCGAGGTGGTTGGTGGCGAACTGCACCTCGTATCCGCGTGCGTCGCGCGTCAACGGGGTCGCCATGACGCCCGCGCTGTTGATCAGGATGTGCAGCGGCCGGCCGGAGGCGAGGAAGCGCTCGGCGAAGGCGTCGATCGAGGCGGGATCCAGCAGATCCAGGGTCTCGATCTCGATGCCGTCGATGCCTTCGAGCGCGGCCCGGGCCTTCTCGATGTCGCGCGCCGGTACGACGACCTCGGCGCCCGCGGAACGCAGCACGCGGGCGGTCTCCAGACCGATGCCGGAGTATCCGCCGGTGACGATGGCGACCTTGCCGGTCAGGTCGATGCCCTTGATGACGTCCTCGGCGGTGGAGGCGGCGCCGAAACCGGAGTGGAGGGGCTGTTGGGCGGTGGTCATGGCTCGAATCTCCTCATGTGTGCCTTGCCGCCACCATAGAACCGGCAATCCGTACGATGAATGCTTGTGAGTCCGCATTACTTGCGCGATAGTACGGATATGCCAGTCGACCCGCTGTCCGACACCCTCGCGCTCACCGACGCACGCTGTGTGATCTCCGGTGGGTTCACCGCCGGGGGGCAGTGGGCGCTGCGGTTCCCCCGGCCGGACCGGCTCAAGATCACCGCCGTCGTCAAGGGCAGTTTCTGGGTGGCGCTCGACGGTATGCCGGAGGCCGTGCTGCTGGAGCCCGGCGATGCGGCGGTCTTCGACGGCAGCCGCCCCTTCGTGGTCTCCAGTGATCCCGCGCTGGAGCCGGTGGACGCCTCGAGGCTCTTCGCGGACGCGCCGGAGCCCATGGTCCACCTCGGCGAGGGCGAGGAGGTCGTCTCCGTCGGCGGCCATGTCGAACTGGGGCGCTCGGGCGAGGAGTTGCTGCTGCACGCGCTGCCGCCGCTGATGCACGTCCGCGCGGCCGCGGCGGAGGCGCCCGTGCTGCGCTGGCTGCTCGACCAGCTGCTGCGCGAGCTGACGGCAGGGCGGGCCGGTGCCGACTTCGCGGCGGACCAGCTCGCTCAGCTCATGTTCGTCCAGGTCCTGCGCGCCTACCTGGCGGACGCCGAGGCGCTCCCGGCCGGCCGGCTGCGGGCCCTCGCCGACGACCGCATTGCCCCGGCCCTGCGTCTCATGCATGCCGAGCCGGGCCGTCCCTGGCAGCTGGAGGAACTTGCCAGGGCGGCGGCCATGTCCCGCACCACCTTCGCCCAGCGGTTTCGCGCCGTGGCCGGTGTGCCGCCGCTGACCTATCTGCTCGACTGGCGCATGAGCCTGGCCCGGCGCGCCCTGCGGGACGGGGAGACATCCGTGTCGGCCCTGGCCCAGAAGGTCGGTTACACGTCCGAGAGCGCGTTCAGCAATGCCTTCAAGCGCACGACCGGTGTCGCGCCGAGGCGCTATCGGGACGCGGTGCGGGCCGCGGCCACGAGCTGAGTGGCCCCCTTGGGGCGGCGGCCATGAGCCGAGCGGGCCCCGTGACGGTGCTACGCGTCGAGGCGCTCCTCCAGACGGACGGTCACCGTGTCTCCCTCCTCCTTCCCGATCGCCTTGCGTACGTCGGCCTTGACCGGCAGCTTGTGGGTGCAGTCTCCGAGGGCCATGAACGAACTGCGGAAGGGTCGGCCGTCGATCGTGCCGCTGACCTTGACCAGTCCGCGGGTTTTGAAGAACGCGACGGACTCCGGCCAGACGACATAGGTCCAGCCACCCTTCTCGGGGCTCTTCCGCAGTACCGCGGTGAACTCCGCGTTCACCTTGCTCACTGTGCTCATTCGATCCTCCCGGTCCGGTGGTGTTCCTGTTCAAGAGACCATCCGGACCGGGAAAACTCATCGCGGACCGTCGCCCCGGTCTAGGTCGTCGGAACGCGGTCCAGGAACCCGTGCACACTCCGGATGCGACCCTCGCCGTCCAGCGTGATCACGTCGAACCCGGCGACGGGCGCCGAGCCGTCCGCCTCGTTGACCAGCTCCCAGCCGAAGCGGGCGATGTCGTGGTGACCGTCGACCGCGCCCAGCGGGCGGAACGCGAACCCCGGGAACTGCTCGTGCGCCGCCGCGATCACGGCCGCGATCTGCTGGTGCCCGTGGACGTCGGCCAGCGGGTCGGTGTAGGTGCCGTCCGCGGTCCAGGCAGCGGCGACCGCCTTCGCCAGCGCGTCCTGCTCGCCCGCGTTCCAGGCCTCGAAGTAGCGGGCGACGGCGGTCTCGTAACGGTCGTTGTTCGCGGACATGGTGAATCAGCCTCCATCGAGGTCGTACCTGCTGGTCAGAGGGTCGAATCCCGGCGTGTCGTGCCCCGCTGGGATCCGGTACGACCACCATGCCGGGCGCCGTCGGGGGCGTCGATTACCCCACGGGTAATGGCCCGGGCGCGGGGCATCGGAGCTGCCCGGTCCGATTCGGCCAAACCAAGCTGCGCATATGCCAAGAGACTGGCTGGAATGGCATGGTGACAGAGTGTCAGGAGTGGCGATACTGAATTCCTAGGGCAATTCAGCCACGCCCTGACAGCAACATCGTGCACAGCGAAAGAGCCGCGGGGAAAGCGAGGCCGGACCGGCAGCGAGCGACGCCGATGGGGGAGCGATCGTGCACGACGAATTCCTGTGTCATGTCACCGGGTATGGAATATGCGGTGGTCAGCGCGTCGGTGTACCCCTGGGGACATATCGCGCGCCGACCCTTGCGCTGGCGCTGTGGTGGATGCGGGACCGTGCCGCGTGGATGGCCGATCGGCTCGATCCGCAGCCCGAAGACCCGGCCTTTCCGCCGAACTCGATCGCGCCGGTGGCGGACACCGTCCCGGACGTGCCGAGCATGCTGCGCGCGTGGTGCGGGGATTCGGTCCAGCAGGAACTGGTGGCGGAGGAATTGGCCGCTGGAAAGCTCGTTCGGATCGCCACCAGCGACGACACCACCGAATACGAATTGCTCGCCGAATCCGTGGACGCGCTGCGCATGCAGCGGACCGCCGCCGTACTGGGCATCTCCGCCGCCTGACATCGACCGTCGCCCCGGAGGCGTCACACCCCGGACCAACGGCTCGGCGGGCCTACCCCATCCGGCGCAGTGATCAGGCGCACATGTGGACAAATAGTTAGAATTCTGGCATGCGAGAGCGGCCGGTCGCCTCGACTGCGCCCGAACTCGTCATCGAGACCGAGACGGGCTCCACGGTGATGAGCCCGAGCCGCGAGTATCACGTCGGACGGGATCCCTTGAGCGACGTGGTCCTCGACGACGTCCGGGTCTCGTGGCACCACGCCGTGCTGCGGCCCGAGGCCGATCACTGGACGCTCGAGGACGAGAAGAGCAAGAACGGCACGTACGCCGACGGCCGGCGCGTCCACGAGTGGTGCGTAGGACCGGGCAGCGTCATCCGGTTCGCCGACCCCTCCGACGGCCCGCAAGCCGTCCTCCTCGGGCGGCCGCCGCCCGCCACGGAGCGTCTCTCCGCCGTCTCCATACCGGCCGCCACCGGCACCTTCCGGCAGCCTTCCGCCGTACGGCCGCTGCCGGCGCGCCTCGTCCGCATCGGGCGCGGCGACGACAACGACCTGGTCGTCGACGAACTGGTGGTCTCCCGACAGCACGCGGAGCTGCACACCCGCCCGGACGGGACGTACGAGATCGTCGACCTCGGCAGCCACAACGGCACGTTTCTCAATGGCCGGCCCGTCGCGTGCGCTCCGGTCACGCCGGGTGACATCGTCGGCATCGGCCACTCCGCGTTCTGCCTCGTCGGCGAACAGTTGCAGGAGTACGTCGACACGGGTGAGGTCTCCCTGGATGTCCAGGACCTCACCGTCGAGGTCGACGGGGGCCGCAAGAAGCTCCTCGACCAGGTGTCCTTTCCCGTCGGCGAGAAATGCCTGCTCGCCGTCGTGGGTCCGAGCGGCGCCGGAAAGTCCACGCTCCTCAATGCCCTGACCGGGCAGCGCCCCGCCGACCGTGGCACCGTCCTGTACGACGGCCGCGACCTCTACCGCGACTACGCCGAACTGCGCCAGCGCATCGGCCTGGTCCCGCAGGACGACATCCTGCACACACAGCTCACCGTACGGCGGGCCCTCGGGTACGCCGCCGAACTGCGCTTCCCGCAGGACACCGCGAAGGCGGAGCGCCACGCGCGGGTCGACGAGGTGATCGGCGAGCTGGGCCTGGAACAGCGTGTCGCCCAGCCCATCCACAGCCTGTCCGGCGGTCAGCGCAAGCGGGTCAGCGTGGCTCTGGAACTGCTGACCAAGCCGTCGCTGCTGTTCCTCGACGAGCCGACCTCGGGTCTGGACCCCGGCATGGACCGCTCGGTGATGCACATGCTGCGCAACCTCGCCGACGACGGCCACACGGTCATCGTGGTCACCCACAGCGTGCTCAGCCTCGACGTCTGCGACCGGCTCCTCGTGCTCGCGCCCGGAGGCACGGTCGCCTACTATGGCCCGCCCGACGACGCCCTCGCCTTCTTCGGTTACCGGCAGTGGCCCGAGGCGTTCGAGGCCTTCGAGCGGGACCAGGGCCGGGACTGGGCGGCGGAGTACCAGGAGTCGCCGTTCCACGACGAGTACATCGACAACTCCAGCGCGCAGCCGCATCTGCCACGGGCCGCCCGTGGCGCGACGGTCGCAGCGCCACCCAAGGCCCAGAGCTGGGGATCCCAGCTCGGCACTCTGGTCCGCCGCTACGCGGCCACGCTCGGCGCCGACCGGACCTTCCTCGCCGTCATGATCGCGCTCCCGTTCGTGATGGGCGCGATGGCCCGGGCGCTGGCCGGCAGCGAGCTGACCCAGGGGACGGCGATGAACGCGCTGCTCATCCTCTGCGTCGGCGGAGTCCTGACGGGTGCGGCCAACGCCGTACGCGAACTGGTCAAGGAGCGGGTGATCTACCAGCGCGAGCGCGCGGTCGGCCTGTCCAGATCGGCGTACCTGATGTCCAAGGTCGTGGTCCTGGGCGCCGTCAGCGTGCTGCAGGCGATCGTCCTCACCCTGGTTGCCCTGTTCGGCGTCGACCTCAACGCACCCCGCGGGGAAGGGGTCCTCATGCCGCCGCTCGTGGAGATGTCGGTGGCCGTGGCCCTGCTCGCCTTCACCGCGATGATGCTCGGCCTCCTCGTCTCCGCCCTGGTGCCCAAGGAGGAGGTCACCATGCCGCTGCTGGTGCTGCTGGCCATCGTCCAGGTGGTCTTCTGCGGCGCGCTCTTGAACGTGAACAGCGTGCCCGGCATCGAGCAGCTGTCGTGGCTGGTGCCCTCGCGGTGGGCCCTGGGCGCGATGGCCGGGACCATCGACCTGGCCCGGATCGTCCCCGGGGACCTGACCTCCTATGCACTGTTCCGGCACTCGGCCGGTGTCTGGTTGCTCAACGTGTCGATGATGGTCGTGCTGTCCGTGGTCTTCGGATACGCCGTGATCCGACTGCTGCGGCGGTACGAGCCCGCGGTCATGCGGAAGTAGGCGCCGATGACGACCTCCGACTTCCGCCCCACACATGTCGTCCCCAAGGACGGCCTGCCCGCCTGGGAGACCCCCGACCCGTCCCGGCCCACCGTTCCGCTCGACGCGCTGCTGCCGGTCCAGCTCGTCGACCGGTTCGGGGACTGGGGCCGGATCATGTGCGCCAACGGCTGGTCGGCATGGGTCGACGGCCGCCTCCTGATCGCCGTACCGCAGGCCCCGCCCGCCGCGGGCAGCCCGCTCGCCCGCACAGCGGACCCCCGCCCGCTGCTCGCCCGGGTCGAGGAGGCGCTCACGAGCTACCGCAGCGCCGCCGAGGAACTCGCGGCCGGGCAGCTCGACGGGGAGTCCTTCCGCGACCGGACCCAGGGACAGCGGATCGGGGTGGTCGTCGACGGTGAGTCCCTCTGGCTGTACGACGGCGAGCACGAGCGGTGGGTGTACTGCGACGGGACCCGGCTGAGCACCTTCGCGACCGAGGGGGACCCGGCACCGGCGAGACCGAAGCGGACCGGGGAGGCGCCCAAGGCGCAGGGGCAGGCCAGAGGCGTACAGGAACCGTCTTCCGATGCCCACGAACCCACCCGCCTCGTGACGTACGACGGGGACGACCAGGGTGACGGCTGATGGACGGCACTCGGGTCGACCGGGGCGGACGGCTGATGGGCAGGGCGCGACACGATGGGGGTGACCAATGATGGAGGGCTCCCGGCACGACACCAGTCTGTTCTCGGGGAATCCGTCCGATCTGATCGGACGGACCGTCGCGGGCTACCGGATCCAGGAGGAGATCGGCCGAGGCGGGATGGCCGTGGTCTACCGTGCCACGGACCTGCGTCTGGACCGCACCGTCGCTCTCAAGCTGCTCGCGCCGGGGCTCGCCCGCAACGACACCTTCCGCGGCCGCTTCACCCATGAGTCGCGGGTGGCCGCCGCGATCGAGCACCCGAACATCGTGCCCGTCTTCGAGGCGGGCGAGGCGGACGGTGTTCTGTACATCGCCATGCGGTTCGTCGTCGGGCGCGACCTGCGCCAACTGCTCGACAGCGCGGGGCCGCTACCGGTCGCGGTGGCCGCCCGGATCGGCGTACAGGTCGCCTCGGCGCTGGACGCGGCCCATGATCACGGCCTGGTGCACCGGGACGTGAAACCCGGCAACATCCTCGTCGCGCAGGGCACCGACAGTGACCATCCCGAGCACGTCTACCTCACGGACTTCGGCCTGACGAAGAAGTCGCTGTCGCTGACCGGGTTCACGAACGTCGGCGAGTTCGTCGGCACGCTCGACTACGTCGCACCGGAGCAGATCTCGGGGAAGCCGGTGGACGGCCGGTGCGACGTCTACAGCCTCGCCTGTGTCGTCTACGAGACGATGGCCGGCAATCCGCCCTTCCAGCGCGAGGACGACATGTCGCTGCTGTGGGCCCATCAGTACGACCAGCCGCCGGCCCTGACCGTGCGGCGCCCCGACATCGCCACCGACGTCGACGCCGTACTCGCGAAGGCGCTCGCGAAGAGTCCCGAGGACCGGTACGACTCGTGCCTCGCCTTCATGGCCGCGCTGCGGGCGGCGGCGCGAGGCGCCTCGGGCGCGGGCAGGAAACCGGCTCGGGCGGAGGCCGCAGCCGGGCATTTCGGTCCGCCACCTGAACCGCCGAGCTGGGCTCTGCCGGTCTTCCCGCACTGAGCGACCCCGGGGAAGTGCGGGTGCGTGTCAGCACTCACTCGGCCGGTCGCGTCGTCAACTCCCGTCGGGGGCAACTGCCCTCACCTCGCCCTTCCGGCGGACGCGCTTGGCCAGCAGGCCGCCGAGGAACCCGGTGACCAGCCCCCACGACGCGGCGAACCCGAGCGCGGTCCCCACCTGCGGTTTCAGGAAGAGTTCGCCCTGCAGGCCGCCGCCGATATCGCCGATGCCGACGATCGACAGGCCGTAGTGGGCCGAGATCCGGACGACGAGACAGATCATCAGCACCGTGAGCACAAGCGCGACCGCCATGTGCACGGCGTGCTGCCAGGCCCGCATCCGAGCCGGTGAGCGGGCCGCCATCAGGAATGCGGCGGCGAGGAGCAGTACCGCGTCGACAACCACCAGCCACCACACTCCGGCGTCGTGCTCGGCGAGGGTGTGGAGGTTGAGCGTGGAGACGTCCGGGGTGCGCAGCACCTGGTCGAGCAGATGCGGTATCGGCAGCCCGAACGGCCCGTCGACCCGACCGTTCCAGGTGGCGCCCAACCCGATCGTGAGGCTGAGCCAGACGAGGTTCGGGAGCCCGAGGAGGATCAGGGCGAACGTCGCGGAGGCGTGCCCGCGGGTCGCCGCCATCACCAGCCCGATGACCACGCCCAGCGCGACGTACGTGAGCAGCAGCGCGACCATGGCGAAGGCGGCCGGTCGTACCGACTCCTGGAACCGCAGCAGCCGCGCGGGAAGCGGCGCCCCGGGCGAGACCAGCAGGGCGAGGACGAGCACACCCGCCAGCCACAGCACCCCGAAGCCGAGGGTCGACGGCACGTCGGTCGTGAAACCCACCTTGGGCGTGGCACCGAACAGTTCGCCGATGTCGGAAATGGTCCCCTTCCCCAGAGAGACCTTGAAGTTCTGGCGGGCGAACAGCGCGAGTCCGACCAGGGCCAGCACCCACAGGACGGCGAACCGCGCGGCCCACCCGGCCAGTTCCGCGGCGCCGGCGACAGCCCGGTGCCGCAGCGGCCGCAGGAAACCGGCCGTGATCACCAGGGCTCCGGCCAGCGTGACCGAGAGCGGAATCACCGTCAGGCCCGCCTGGGTCTCGGCGATGACTCCGGCGTCACCCGCGAACTCGACAGTGCCGCCGACCGCCGTGACGACGGTGGCCGCGACGACCCGCGGGTACGCGTTGTCGGGAAGGTCCGTGGCACCCGCCGCCCACAATCCGAGTGCGGCGACCACCCCCATGACGATCAGCCCAGCCAGCACGGCCACGACGGCCCGGCCCCAGCCGTGGCGGGCGGCCGTCCGCTCACCGTTGCGGGCAACTGCCTGGTCGGACGGTGTGTGGGGGCTCACGCTGCCACGCTAAGCACCGCCGACGCGGTCCGCCCCTCGGGAGGTCCGACCGCGTCAGCTTGCGGGCAGTACCGGATCGGAGCACACAATGGGTTCGTTATGGAAAAAGCGGCATGAAATGTGTTAAGTGCCGCAGGATCCCTACGCCGGGAAGAAGAGCTCGTGAGCGTCGAACCGCCGCCCTCAGGCCGGCCCACCGGACCGCCTTCGGGCCCGCTGTCGGGTCCGTCGCAGCCGAGCCCGTCCGAACCTACCCCGACCCAGTCGGGGGGCCGGGCACCCACGGAACCGCCGAGCGGCGGGGGCGGCGGTGGTGGGGGCGGCGGCGGCCCGGGCGAGCAGGGCAAGGGGCCGGAGCAGCACTGGTGGAAATCGGCGCCCCGCGTCGCGCTGATATCCGGCGCCGTGGCGGCTGCGGTGATCCTGGGCCTCGTCTTCAGCAACACCAACTCCGGCGGCGGGAAGAACGCCGCCGGTGAGGTCTTCCTCCAGGCCGCGGGGACGTCCGGCCCGGACCCCTATACGGAGTCGACGGCGAACGACACTTCCGCGGCACCCGAAACCCCCTCGGTGTCGACCGCATCGGCAGCCGCCAATGTGACGCGCGGCGTGGACGGTTCCGCGCCCGGCCTCTACGGCGGTACCCGCAACGTCTCCAGTTGCAACGTGGAGAAGCAGATCAGCTTCTTGCAGGCGAACCCGTCGAAGAACCGGGCGTTCGCCTCGGCGCAGGGCATCCAGCCGTCCGGGGTCCCGGCGTATCTGCGCTCGCTCACCCCCGTACAGCTGCGCGTGGACACCCGCGTCACCAATCACGGCTACCGCAACGGCGCCTCCACCAGCTACCAGGCGGTCTTTCAGGCGGGTACCGCCGTGCTCGTCGACTCCCGAGGCGTGCCC
This sequence comes from Streptomyces sp. NPDC050564, assembly GCF_044457265.1. NCBI lineage: Bacteria > Bacillati > Actinomycetota > Actinomycetes > Kitasatosporales > Streptomycetaceae > Streptomyces > Streptomyces sp. NPDC050564. Next base: position 60,923 of record NZ_JBITGS010000039.1, read on the forward strand.
CGCGTTCGGTGCGCATGCGGCAACCCCGTGTCGGAGCCGGTCCAGCAGAAGACCACGCCCAAGCCGACCGGCGACTCGTGGCCGTCGTACCGGCCGCAGAACGTCGTGGTCGTCGCGCCCTCGGCCACGGTCATCAACGTGTTCGTCATCTTCGACCCCCACAACGACGAGTGGATCGCCCGGCGCAGGGGCGACAACGTCCACCACGATCACAAGACGCGTCCGCCGACGCGTCAGCCCTTCCCCTCGGTGAGCCTTTCGTCCCCGACGCCGAGTTCGCCCTCCCCGACCTCACCGTCATCGAGCTCCTCTTCGACCAAGCCGTCCTCGAAGTCCCCCTCGCCTTCGACCTCGAAGTACTTTTCGTCCGAGTCCGCAGAGCCTTCGTCGAGCTCCTCGTCGGGCAAGCCGTCCTCGAAGTCCCCGTCCTCGAAGTCCCCGTCCAGCGAGTCCCCGTCCAGCGAGTCCCCGTCCACGCAGGCTCCGTCGACGACGTCCACGTCGGCGCCGTCGTCCGGCTCCGCGTCCGCGGGTCGGACGGCGGCATCCTCGCCCGCTCAGACGTCCGCGCCGCAGCCGTCGTCCGCCCCCTCCTCCGCGCCCAACAGTGCCCCGGAACCGCCCGCGAATTCTCAGGGCCCTCAGGGGTCATAGACCCAGTGAGGACGACCGCCGACGACGCGTCGCGATCTCGCCCGGGACCGCCCGGCTGCCGCGCCGCCCCACCCCGATTCCACCGAGAGCGGAACGTCGATCCCTTCCCGCGCAGCTCAACGCTTCTAGGCTGAAGGGGTGAGCAACCAAGCGCCGAACGAAGCCCGCGTCATCCCTCTGCGCCCGGCGGCCACGCCGCGTCCGGCCCCTGCCATCGCCCCGGCACGAGGGCCTCAGCGGTCCCGGCCGGTCCTCGCGCCCGGGCAGACGCAACCGACGCCCGCGATCAGAGAGCCCCTGTGGCGCGACCTCGTGGGCGACGTTCTGCGACGCGAGCGCCTCGCCCAGGAGCGCACGCTCAAGGATGTGGCCGACGCGGCCCGGATCTCCATGCCGTACCTCTCCGAGCTGGAGCGCGGCCGTAAGGAGGCTTCCTCCGAAGTCCTCGCGGCCGCCGCTCGCGCCCTCGGCCTCGGCCTCACCGACCTGCTGTCGCTGGCCCAGGACGAGCTCACCCGGCTCGCCCGGGTCGGAGCGGGCCGAGGGCGCACCACGTCGACGACCTCGACGACAACGACCTCCCGGTACGACGGCATGTGCCTGGCCGCCTGACCGGCCCGCGGTGGTCCGGCCCACCTCGCGCGGCCCGCGGGTCAGAGCACCGCGAGCCGTCGGCTCAGCACGTCGTCGGCAAGCCCGTACGCCACGGCCTCCTGCGCGGTGAAGACCTTGTCGCGGTCCATGTCCGCGCGGAGCGTGGCGATGTCGTGGTGCGTGTGCCGGGACAGGACCTCCTCGACCTGGGAGCGGATGCGGAGCATCTCCTTGGCCTGCAGCGTCAGGTCCGAGACCGTGCCCTGCCGTCCGCCGCTCGCCGGCTGACCGAGCAGTACGCGCGCGTGCTCCAGCACGAACCGCCGCCCGGGATCGCCCCCGGCCAGCAGCACCGCGGCGGTCGAGGCCGCCTGCCCGACGCAGAACGTCGAGATCGGCGCCTGGACGAACGTCATGGTGTCGTAGATCGCCATGAGCGAAGTGAAGGAACCACCCGGCGAGTTGATGTAGATCGCGATCTCGCTCTCCGGGCTGGACGACTCCAGATGGAGGAGTTGCGCGATGACGACGTTCGCCACCCCGTCGTCGATCTCCGTGCCGAGAAAGATGATCCGCTCGGACAGCAGCCGGCTGAAGACGTCGTACGATCGCTCGCCCTGCGGGGTCCGCTCGACGACGTTCGGAATCGTGTATGTACCCACCTCAGAGCCCCATCCGTCGCCGTGACGCGGCCGGGCGGACGTCGTCGAGCGACTCCACGACCCGGTCCACCATGCCGTACTCCTTGGCCTGTTCGGCCGTGAACCAACGGTCCCGGTCGCCGTCCTGGGAGATCGTGTCCTCGCTCTGACCGGTGTGCTCGGCGGTGATCCGCTCGATGGCCTTCTTCGTGAACTCCAGGTTCTGCGCCTGGATTTCGATGTCCGCGGTGGTGCCACCGATGCCGGCGGACGGCTGATGCATCATGATCCGCGCGTTCGGCAGCGCGAAACGCTTCCCGTGCGTGCCCACGCTGAGCAGGAACTGGCCCATGCTCGCCGCGAATCCCATGGCGAGCGTCGAGACGTCGTTGGGGATCAGCCGCATCGTGTCGTAGATCGCGAGGCCCGCCGTCACCGATCCGCCCGGACTGTTGATGTACAGGCTGATGTCGGTCCGTGCGTCCTCCGCCGACAGCAGGAGCAATTGTGCGCACACCCGGTTGGCGGACACCTCGTCGACCTGCGTGCCCAAGAAGACGATCCGCTGCGCGAGCAGCTGCGCGGCCAGATGGTCGTCGAAGCGTGAGGGAGGGGTGTCGCCCTCCTCGGCCCGCGGTGCGCGGGCCGGCTCCCAGCCGGTGATGAGTGGAGTCATCGTTCCTCCTTGTCGTGACGCGGCTGCCGTCGCCGCGCTTCTCCACTCTCGGCCCGATCGTGCCCGTGGATCAGTTTTCTCTGCCCGCGGCAGATTCGCCGAGGGCAGAGGGCACACGGGCATGGCTCACCCCGGTCGCCCCACCGATCTGTTCGAATGAGGTATGAGCATCTTCGTACGCGCACGATTCGACGCCCACGACCAACAGACGGCGGAATTCGAGGAGTTGACGCTCGCCCTGCAGGAGCAGGCGAAGGACGAGCCGGGGACTCTCACCTATCGCTGGTTCGCCGCCGGTGCCGGCAGCTATCTGGTCATCGAGGAGTACACCGACGACGAGGCGGTCGCCGTCCACCAGGAACGCGCGGCGGAACTCCTGGAACGGGCAGGGCAGTTCGCAGACCTGGCGTACGCGGAGATCTACGGCACCGTCGGACCCGAAATCCGCGCATGGGCCAAGGCGCGTCCTCAGGTGACCATGTTCCCGGACTTCTCCGATCACGGCGGTACTGACAGCTGAAGCGCGCGCCGGGGCCATGGCCCCCGGGCCGTCATCGGCGGGTGCGTGACCGGGCTTCGCGCGGCGGGTTGATGAACTGCAGCTCCAGGGTGTCCGGAGGTTCGGCGATGCCCGGTCCTCCCGCCTCCGCCCAGCGCAGCACCTCGTCCGTGCAGTCGTCGTCCATGGCGAACCCGATCCAGGTGGCCCGGCCGCCGGCCCGGCGCCCGGCACCGGACGGCTGCACGACGAGGACGTTGGCCTGGTCGCACGGGCCGAGACAGTCGGTCGTCCGTACGACGAAGCGGCCACAGGACGCGTCGGCACCGGCCCGCAGCCGCTCCAACTGCCAGGCGTGGTCAGTGCCGGGGTGCTTGCGCGGATCGCCGCAGCAGCAGCCCCTGCACACGACCACGGTGCAGGGCCGGGAACCGGCGGCGCCGATCGCGGTCGTGCGAAACCTCTGCGGCGTGGCACCGGTCACGGAGATGCGGGTCCTTTCACACGGGGCGCCGTTCGTTGCAGTACGGATTTCTCACGGACGGCGTGGATCATCACCGTACGAGACGCCTCGCGGGCGGTGATCATCACCCCCGGCCGGAGAGCCAACCGAGCAGACGGCCGAGGGGCCCATGTCTTCGCCGCCCGGGACTGAGGTGAATGACTAGGATCCCGCAGCGGTGCGGGGGCACGGCAAAGAGCCGGACAGGTGGGACCACGACGGTGCGCGCGCCACCGATGAGTTTTCGGACGAGGATCGGTCGACAGAGGTGACGACGTTTCCCGCCCGAGGAGGTACGCATGCCCGCCGACGGATTCACCACGTGTCTGTGGTTCGACGGCCAGGCCGAGGAGGCCGCGCACTACTACGTCTCGATCTTCAAGAACTCCAAGCTCGGCAGGATCGGCCGCTACACGGAATCCGGGCCCGGACCCGCCGGTTCCGTCCTGGCCGCCGAGTTCGTGGCCAACGGACAGAAGTTCGTCGCCCTCAACGGAGGCCCCCAGTTCACGTTCGACGAGGCCATCTCGTTCCAGATCCACTGCGACGACCAGGAAGAGGTGGACCACTACTGGACCAAGTTCATCGAGGACGGCGGCGAGGCAGGTCCCTGCGGCTGGATCAAGGACAAGTACGGCCTGTCCTGGCAGGTCGTCCCGAGCAGGCTCATCGACCTGATCGGCGACCCGGACCCGGAGAAGGCGGCCCGTACGACCCGGGCGATGTTGCAGATGTCCAAGCTGGACATCACGGAGCTGGAGAGGGTGCACGCGGGCGAGTAGCGAGTCGGCCCGGCGGGCCGCACGCCACGAGCGGCATATGGCGTGCAGCCCGCCCTCGTGTGGATCCGGTCAGTTCGCCGCTGCGCGGCGAGAGGGCGTGCCGGGCGTCGCGACGGGGCGAACGTTGCCTGCCGGGGCACTAGTGCACCTGTGCTGCGATCGCCCGGGTGATCTCCCGCGTGATGCGCATGATCCCGGGCGAGCGCACCGGGCAAGGCTTGGGTGTGGACGTGGTGGGCGCCAGGCAGAAGTGCAGATAGTCGTCGTCGCGGTGCAGGGCGGTGCGGTCACGGCCCGGCTGGGTGCAGTACGCGGAGTGGTGGTGCTCGTACGAGGTGCACGGCAGGTACTGCGCCCAGGTGTAGCGGGCCGACGCGGGGCTCACGGTCCGGCCGGCGTCGGCGACGAGGTCGCCGGAGGTGTCGGCACGCTTCTGGTACAGCGCGTTCACCCGCCGGACCCGGTCGGGAGTGATCGGGTCCGGACCCTGCAGCACCCACACGACCTTCGGAGGCCGGGCGCCTCCCGCCCGCGCGATCTGATCGGTCAGCCGCTCCGCGTCCGCCGCATAGCGCGAGAAGTACGTGTCCCGGTTCGCGGAGTAGGTGATTCCGTCCATGCACGGCGTGTAGCCCCAGGAGTTGCCCCAGAACTGGAGCACCACGTAGTCGGGCCGCAGCGAGCGCACCAGCGCGGCCGCCTTGTCCGCGGCCGGCACCAGCGACCTCTCGCCGGTGCCTTCCAGGTAGTCGCACAGGGTTGTCCCGGAGTACGGGGCGCTCGTGTAGTGCGCGTGCAACTCGTCCCGCAGGGACTGCCCGAGCACCTTCTGGTTCTCCATGGCGAGCGAGTCCCCGAGATACAGCACGGTGGGGGCCTGCGCCCCAGTGGTGGGGGAGGCGGCCGGCCGCTGACGTGTGGTCGAGGACGGTGACTGGGCGGCACCGGGCTCCGCCGGGGTGGGCGGAGCCGCCTCGGGTCCCGACGCAGGATCCCCGCAGCCACCGAGCAGCAGCCCGGCCAGCAGTACCCCCACGATCCACGGCCTTCGCATGACGCAACTCCCGCCCCGCCCACCGAAAGGGTTCCCCAGGCAAGCACAGGCCGGCACAAGGGGGAAGACATCCGTCGGCCATCGGGGCGACGCTCACTCCTGCTCGGAGCCACCCGCCAAGAGTTCCAGCAGGTCCGCGAGGGGGAGTGGCTTGGCCAGGTGGGCGTCGAATCCCGCCGCCCGGGACTGCCCGTGGTCGGCACCCTGACTGAACCCGGAGACCGCGATGAGGCGCAGCTTGTCGCCGTGCGGGCGGGAGCGCACCTCGCGGGCGACCGTGTAACCGTCGATGTCCGGCAGCCCCAGGTCGCACAGGACGACGTCGAAGAGGTGGGACGCGGTGGCCGTGAGGGCGTCCGCGCCGGTGTGTACGGCAGTGACGTGGTGACCCTGGCGTTCCAGCAAGGTGCGGTAGGTCGTGGCCAGGTCGGTGTTGTCCTCGACGATCAGAATGGCCAGCTGCCGTGGCGCGGGGTGGGCGGGCCTCGCGCGGCGCGGCTGCGCAGAGTCGGCGAGGGCGAGCGGCAGCAGCGCGGTGAACGAGGCGCCGGTCCCCGGTCCGCGGCTGTGCGCGCTGATCCGGCCGCCGTGGAGTTCGACGATCGTCCGGGCCACCGCGAGTCCCAGGCCGAGCCCCTCGGGGGTGCTGGGGCCCGCCGGAGCCGCCCGCATGAAGACCCCGAACAGCTCCTCGGCCTGCCCCGGGTCGAAACCGATCCCGTCGTCCTCGACGCACAGACGCGCCTGCCCGTCCTCCGTCGACAACCACACCCTCGTAGGGCCGCCCGGCGGCGTGTACTTGAGCGCGTTGGACAGCAGGTTGGTCAGCACCTGGGCCAGCCGCAGCCGGTCCCCGTGCACGAGCACCGGACCGGCGGGCAGATCGACGTCGAGCGTGCGGCCCTCGTGCCCGAACAGGCCGCGGATGTCGGCGCAGGCGCCGTGCACGACGGAGCACAGGTCCGTCCGCTCGCGCACCAGCTCCAGGCGTCCGGTCACCGCCCGTGTCCCGTCGAGCAGATCGTTGCTCATCCGCACCAGCGTGCCCAGCTGCCGTTCCAGGACCGACAGTGCCGGATGACCCTCCGGCAGATCGAACGCGAGCAGTTCGGTGGCCGCGGTGGCGGCGGCGAGCGGATTGCGCAACTCGTGCGAGAGGGTGGCGATGAACCGGTCCTTCGCCTGCTGTTCCTCCTTCAATATCCGTCCCGCGGCGTCGAGTTCGGCGTTGGCGCGGCTGAGCTGCTCATTGACCTCGCGGATCTCCCGGGCACGGACGAAGAGATCGATCTCCATGCCCTCGGCGCGCATCTGCGCCTCGGCGACGGCACGCTCCTGTTCGCGCCCGACCCGGCGCAGATGGACGAAGTCGGTGACGTCCTCGACCCGGTGGATGATGTGTGTCACCCGTCCGTCGCTGTTCCTCACCGGTGTGTTGACCGGGCTCCAGTACCGCTCGACGAACGCTCCCGCGTCGCCCGTCGGTATGTCGTAGCGCTGCAACGCCATCGTGTCCGTACGACCGGTGTCCACCACGCTCTGCAGTGAGCGGCGCAGGTTCGCCACCCCGTCCGCCGACGGGTCGTCCGGGTTGTCGGGGAACACGTCGAAGATGGGGCGTCCGACGATGCTCCGGTCGGTACGAGTGGCCGTCAGGTATGCCCGGTTGACCTCCACGATCGTGAAGTCGGGCGCGAGGACGAGCAGCGGGGAGAGGGTCGCGTCGAACAGGCTCCGGAAGTCCGGGGCGGGATGCGGGATGCTCGCGGACATGACGGCCCTCAGGGATCGAGTCGATAGCCGAAGCCGCGCACCGTGGTGATCCGCGGTGTGGGCGTGGGGAGTCCGGAGAGTTTGCCGCGCAGCCGGTAGACGTGTTCGACGACGGTCGCGGGCTGCTGCCAGGACGCTCCCCAGATCTGCTCGAGCAGCTGCTCGGCGGAGAAGACCCGGCCGGGGGAGCGGGCCAGCAGCTCCAACAGGGCGTACTCCTTGGGCCGTAGTGCCAGCGGGATGCCCGCGACGGCGGCCTGGTGTGCCGCCGTGTCGACGCGCAGCGTCCCGACCTCCACGACGACCGGCACGTCGGGCGGCTGGGAACGGCGCAGCACCGCACGGATCCTGGCCACGAGTTCGCGTTGCGAGAAGGGCTTGACCAGGTAGTCGTCCGCACCGATCTCCAGGCCCGCCACCCGGTCCGCCTCTCCGCCGCGTCCGGAGACGACGATCACCGGGAGGCGGCTGGTGGAGCGCAGGGCGCGCAGCAGTTCCAGGCCACTGCCGTCCGGCAGTCCCAGATCGAGGACGACGAGGGCGATGCCACCGTCGTGCATGGCGGCCTTGCCCGCGCGGGCGTCGATCGCCCACGTGACGGTGAACCCCGCACGCTCAAGATAGGTACGGCACATCAGTGCGAAATCGGGATCGTCTTCTATCAACGCGAGGTGAGGACGCATCCCGCACCACCCGGCCCAGCTGCCGCCGCTCCCACGTTGTTTCGCTGGTGAGCGGGCGTTGATGCCCCGACCATGTGGCGAAGGTAGAACAGAAACTGCCCACGGTTCAAGGGGGAGCCGTCCGGGGGGAGTTCCGGCGCGGGCTCGTGCGGTGCGGGGATGGAGCACCGTCGCACGAGCCCGTGCCGGGACGCGCGGGCAGCCACCTCCGGGTGCCACCGTGACCAGGCCGCGTGCGGCACGAGACGTGCCCGCGCGTCGCGAGAACGGAATCGGACAGTTTGAACGAGCACGCCCTGGAGCGGATCAACGCCGTCTCCTGGCCACTGCCCAGCGACCACGCCCACCTCTACGCGGAGCCGGTCTGCTGGTCGTCGAGCTGCGCGGCGACATCGACCTGGCCGCTGTCGTCCACGTGCGCCCGTGGCTGGACTCGGTCGCGGCCCTGCCCGCCCGGCTGTACATCGTGGACCTGCGCCCCACGACCTTCATCGACAGCACCGGCCTGGGCATGGTGCTGCGCTTCCGTGAGCGGGTCACGCGCGGCGACATGGACTTCGGTCTGCTCTGTACGCGCCGCGTCCACCGGTTGCTTCGCGCGCACGGTGCGTGGGACGTGCTCAGACCCGCGGCGACACTGGGCGAAGTCTTTGCCGGGCGGAGTCGGCGGAGCGCCTGCTGACCGGTGTCACGTCGGATGCCGACGACGGATGCGAGCGGCCATCACCGCCACATCGTCCTCCGCGTGACGGGCGTCGAGCTTGAGGAGGACCTCGTCGAGCTGTGCTTCGACGGCCGCCCCCGGCGGGAGGCGCAGCCCGGCCAGCCGGGCGAGCGACTCGTCGATGTCCTCGCCACGGCGCTCCACCAGACCGTCCGTGAACATCAGCAGGGTGTCGTCGGGCGCGAGCGCGCGGGTGGCCAGCTCGTAGCCGCCGATGCCGGTGCCGAGCGGGGGACCGACCATCGGCTCCAGCAGTTCACCGGTCCCGCCCCCGGTGAAGACCACCGGGGGCAGGTGCCCGGCCGCGGCGATCGCCGCCGTACCGCGTGCCGGGTCGACCTGCACCAGCAGACAGGTGGCCGGACGCCGGGTGCCATTCTCGGCGACCGCGGCGTCCAGGCGGCGCAGCACCCGGTGCGGCGGCAGATCCGTGGAGGCGACGTAGCGCAGCATCGAGCGGTACGCGTTCATGTCCACCGCCGCGTCCAGACCGTGTCCCATGACGTCGCCCACGACCAGCAGGGTGCGTCCGAAGTGCAGCCGTACGGTCTCGAACCAGTCCCCGCCCACCAGGGTGCCGCCCCCGGCCGGCAGATAGCGGGTGGCCAGATCGATGTTCGGATGCGGTCGGCCCGGTTCGGCCAGCAGCGCCCGCTGGAGGCTGAGCACCGTACTGCGCACGGCGTTGTGCTGGCGCGAATGGCCGAGATGGACGGCCGCGAGACGTGTCGCGTAGTGCGTGCCGGTGGTCTCCGCGTCGGTGAACGCCGGCCCCTGCCGGACGGCCAGCAGCACCCCGTACAGGCGCTCGTGCGCGAGCAGCGGCACGGTCATGACCCGCCGCGGGACCAGACCGGAGAGATCGAGCGAGGCGGTGATCGGATGCCCCTCGTCCAGCGCCCGCACGGACAGCGGCCGCGCGCCGTGCGGGGGCCACGGGGCCAGCAGATCGCTGCGGCCCGCCATGGCGACACGGGAAAGTTCCGGGTCGCGCGACTGCTGGGCGGCCGGTACGTCCGCGGGCAGCAGATCCACCGCCGCGGCGTCGCAGAAGTGCCGGCACACGAATGCGGCGAGTTCGGTGCACGTGGTCCGCTCGTCGAGCGTGGAGCCGATCGACTCGACGGCGTCGTCCATCGCACCGAACGGCGCCCCCATGCCCTCGGAGCTCTCACCGCCTCGGCCTGCCATGGCACCTCCACCGCCGCACACGCCTGGATCCATCCACGCACGCCAGCGGCGGACCCGCATGCTCAGTGTCGCGGCGGAAGGTCGTTCACCAGTACGGCCGCCCCGTCGAAACGGCCCGCCTTGAGATCCTTGAGGGCTTGCTGCGCCTCGGACAGCGGGTAGGGATGCGTCGTCGCGCGTACGCCGTGCCGGGCCGCCAGCGCCAGGAAGGTCCGGCCGTCCTCACGCGTGTTGGAGGTGACGCTGCGCAGCTCCTTCTCGTAGAACAGCTCGCGCTCGTAGCGCAGCGGCGGGGTGTCGCTCAGGTGGATCCCCGCGACCGACAGAACCCCGCCCCGGTCGAGTGCCCGCAGCGCGACCGGGACCAGGTCACCGACCGGCGCGAACAGGATCGCGCTGTCCAGCGGCTCGGGGGGCTCGTCGTACGCCCCCCGGGCGGACGCGGCGCCGAGGTCGAGCGCCAGCCGCCGCGCGGCCGGGTCGCGGGTCAGTACGTGCACGGTGGCGCCCTGCGCGACGGCGAGCTGCGCGCACAGGTGGGCGCTGCCGCCGAAGCCGTACAGCCCGAGCCGCCCGCCGGGCGGCAGCGAGGCACGCAGCAGCGCGCGGTAGCCGATGATGCCCGCGCACAGCAGGGGTGCCAGGGCGATGTCGTCCACGTCGTCGGGCAGCCGGTATGCGTAGGCGGCCGGGACGGTCGTGTACTCCGCGTAGCCGCCGTCGGCGTCCCAGCCGGTGTACTCGGACGCCGGGCAGAGATTCTCCGAGGCGCGCACGCAGTACCGGCACGTGCCGTCCGTGCGGCGCAGCCAGGCGACGCCCACCCGGTCACCGTGGGCGAAGCCGCTCACGTCGTCGCCGGTCCCCGCGACCACGCCGACGACCTCGTGCCCCGGCGTCACCCCCGGCCTGCGCACGGGCAGGTCGCCCTCGGCGACATGGAGATCGGTACGGCACACCCCGCAGGCGCGGACGTGCACGAGGAGCTCGTCGGGCCCCGGCGTCGGCACGGGCTTCTCGACGAAGCGCAGCGGATCCCCGCCGATCGGTCCGGGCCGAGCCACTTCCCACGCGTGCATCATCCAGTGCCCCGTCCTGTCGACGACCACCTGTGCTCGCTCTCCAGTGTCGTGCAGGCCGCTCCGCTCGGCGCGCGGCCCGGGCGCAGCCTGGCTAGCGTGAAACGCGCAACCGTTCATCGAACCGGAGAAGGTCGACGTCATGGCCGTACAGCCTGAGGGAAAGCCCTGTTGGGCGGACGCGATGTTCAGCGATGTCGAGGGGGCCAAGAGCTTCTACGGTGACGTACTGGGCTGGACTTTCGGTGAATCGTCCTCCGCGTACGGCAACTACACACAGGCGTACGCCAACGGCAAGGCGGTGGCCGCCGTCGTCCCGCCGATGACCGGGCAGGAGGGCCAGTCCGCCTGGTGCCTGTACTTCGCCTCGCCCGACGCCGCCGCGGCCGCCACGAAGATCAAGGACAATGGCGGTGAGGTGCTGATGGAGCCGATGCAGGTCGGCGAGTTCGGCACCATGGCACTGGGCCGTGACCCCAGCGGCGTCGTCTTCGGCGTCTGGCAGGCGGGCACCCACGAGGGCTTCGAGGCGACGGCCGTGCCCGGCGCGTACGCCTGGGCCGAGGTCTTCACCCGTGAACCCGAGAAGTCCGACGCGTTCTTCCCCGCCGTCTTCCCGCTCGGCGCCAAGCAGGTCGAGGACGATGCCGTCGACTTCCGGATCTTCAGCCTGGGCGAGGAACCCGTTCTGGGCCGCATGAAGATGACGGACGACTTCCCGATCGAGGTACCGCCCTACATCAACGTGTACTTCACCGTCGAGAATTGCGATGCGGCGGTGGCGAAGGCGACGGAGCACGGCGGCATCCTGCGCTTCGGGCCCATGGACAGCCCGTTCGGCCGGTTCGCGGCACTGAGCGACCCGCAGGGCGCGTCGTTCTCCGTCATCGACATGACGACGACCCAGGGGGACATGCCGAAGATGACCGACGTGTCCTGAGGCATTCCCTCGCGAGGGCAACCGCGTTGATGCGGTACTCGTCCCTTCTTGTGGCCGCGGCACCCCCGGGTGGCCGGATCCCCCACAAGGACGGCGAGCGAAAGAGACCGCATGCTTCGCATTCACTTCACCTCGCACGATCTGCAGAACATTCGCGTGGCCCGGCAACCCGATCCGCTGTGGGAACTGATCTGCAGCGTCTGCCGGTTGGAAACCGGGCAGGGACCGCTCGATTTCGGTCACTGGCGGCGCGCGGCCCACGACCGGCTCTCCCAGGACGCGGTCGCGGGCCGCGCGCTGCGCCCGCTGCGGACCCTGATCCCCGCGGCCGGCTACATCCCCGACTTCCTCACACCGCCCGTGACGGGCGGCGGCCTGTCGGCCGGCCTCGACCAGCTGCGGCGCACTCCCCGCACACGGCTGGTCCGGGAGCTGACGCGGCTGGCCGAGTCGCGCCCCGTGCCGCACTGGACGACCTCGCTGGGCCGACCCGGCAGCGACGCGCTCAAGTCCCTGGCGGGGGCCCTCGGGATCTACTTCCGCGCCCTGCTGGAACCGTACTGGCCACACATCCGAACGGCCGTCGGCAACGATGTCGACCTGCGCTCCCGTGCCCTCCTCGACGGCGGCACCGGGGCCCTCCTCGACGGGCTGCGCCCACTCGCCCGTTGGAGGCCTCCCGTGCTCGAAGTGGACTACCCCACCGAGCGCGACCTGTACCTGGAAGGCCGCGGCCTGCTCCTCGTCCCGTCCTACTTCTGCTGGCGTCGGCCGACCGCGCTGGCGGATCCGGGCCTCGATCCGGTGCTCGTCTACCCGGTACAGAAGACGCCGCTGGCCCTCGCGCACGGCACGGACGACGGCCTCGAACGTCTGCTGGGCCGCACCAGGGCCGCCGTCCTGACGGAGGTGGCGAGCCGTACCGCCCACACCACCTCCGACGTCGCCCTGGCCGTGGGGATCGCGCTGCCGAGCGCCAGCTACCAGATCGGCGTCCTGCGCGACGGGGGACTGGTGACCAGCCGTCGCGAGGGCAAGTACGTCCTGCACATGGCCACTCCGCTGGGCCTGCGACTCCTTGGAGCGGGCAGTTTCTCCGACGCCCGATGAACCCGCGGCGGGAGCCGGTGAACCCGCGGCGCCGGTCGCTGGGCGGAGCGTGGCATGATCGGGGCCATGCCTGAACGCGTTGTGGCCGCCTGTGACGGGGCTTCGAAGGGAAACCCGGGACCCGCCGGATGGGCCTGGGTCGTCGCCGACGGGGAGGAGACTCCCACCCGCTGGGAGGCCGGCCCGCTGGGCACGGCGACCAACAATGTCGCCGAACTTACCGCGCTGGAACGTCTGTTGACGGCGATCGCCCCGGATGTGCCGCTGGAGATCCGGATGGACTCCCAGTACGCGATGAAGGCCGTCACGACCTGGCTGCCCGGCTGGAAGCGCAAGGGCTGGAAGACTGCCGCCGGAAAGCCGGTCGCCAACCAGGAACTGGTCGCCCGCATCGACGAGCTCCTCGACGGCCGCACCGTGGAGTTCCGCTACGTCCCCGCGCACCAGGTCGACGGCGACCGCCTCAACGACTTCGCCGACCGCGCCGCGAGCCAGGCGGCCGCCGTCCAGCAGCCCGCGGGCAGCGACCTCGGATCCCCGGAGCCGCCGCCGTCGCCCGACACCCCGGCGCCCGCGCGCCGCCGCAGCTCCACGAAGAGCGCGGCGCGGCCGAGCACGTCGAGCCGCACGATCAAGGCCAAGTTCCCCGGCCGCTGCGTCTGCGGGCGCTCCTACGCCGCGGGCGAGCCCATCGCCAAGAACGGCCAGGGGTGGGGGCACCCGGAGTGCCGTACCGCCGAGACGAGCAACGCGTAGGCGCTAGCCGCGTCAGGAGACTTCGCGCAGGCAGGCGCTCATGGCCAGGTCCGCGTCGAGCTTCGCCACGACCTGAGCGGCGAGCGCGGCGGGGAAGTCCCGGAGCGTCCACTCCTCGACGAGGCCCAGGAACCCGGTGAGCGCGCTGCGCACGGATTCGAGCAGCACCGAAAGTTCGCTCAAGGCCAGTTCGATCGGCCGGCCGGCCGGGCGTTGCTCGTCCGGCCAGAGGCGGACGAGCGGTCCGGAGTGCTCGACGCCCGGCGTGGGGTCGTGGCCGAGCCAGGGCGTTTCGCCGTCCAGCAGAATCTGCCAGTCCCGCCAGTTCTCCAGACCGAAGCAGCACCCCGGTGGCATGGTGACTCCGGTGGCGGGGTCCCGGAGCCGCAGGCCGCCCGGAGCGACGACGGATTCGACCGACACCAGACGGCGCAGCATCGCGAGGCCGCCCGCGGGTCCGCGGTCATGACGCTTGCGCTGCGTCTTGTTGTAGCCGGCCAGGACCGCCATCGCGGTACTGACCTCGAGCGGCGACAGGTCGCCGGAGAGGACGAGCAACCGGTCCGCGGGCGGGCCGGCGGTCGGCCACAGCGTGAAGTCGGCGGCTTCGTGGGTCTCCAGTACGGGCTCCATGATCAGCACGCCTCTCATTCTGCCGATCGGCGCGGATGAGCGGGGCTCCCTTTCCGCGGGTTCTGGGGGCCCCTCGTGCGGGGAGCCCCCGGGGCGGGAAGCGGCCCTGATCAGTCGGTGTCGAACGTGTAGTGCGCGCTGTGATCCAGCAGATCCGCCGGTCGTACGTCGTTCCAGGGCTTCATCGTCTCGCCGAGGTCGACGACGTCGGGGGTGCCGGCCGTCGGCAGATAGCCCGAGTCGGGATGGCGGCGCTGCCAGTCTGCCCACAGCTTGTCTATGTAGGCGTGGTGGAGCCAGAAGACGGGGTCGTTGGGGGAGACGCCGGTGGCCATCTGCCCGCCGACCCAGACATGGACGCGGTTGTGCAGATTGGCGCCACGCCAGCCTTCGAGGTGATTGCGGAAGCCGTCCGAGGCGCTGTTCCACGGCGACATGTCGTAGGTGGCCATGGCGAGCACGGACTCCACCTCGGCGCGGGTCGGCAGCTCCCGGACGCCGCTGCCGAGCGATCTGCGCAGGTACGTACGGCTGTCGACGCGCACAGTGATCGGCCAGTTGCCCGACGAGGCTGCGAACGGGCCGTCCATCACCCGGCCGTCCAGGCTGCGCCCGGTGCCGCCGAGGAAGTCGGGCGCCCACAGCGACGAGCGCGTCGAGCGGTCGGCGCTCCAGTCCCAGTACGGCAGCGCGACGGAGGAGTCGACGGACTGCAGTGCCTGCTCGAATTCGATGAGGAAGCGGCGGTGCCAGGGCAGGAACGACGGTGAACGGTGGCCCGTGCGCTCGCCGTTGTCGGTGTCACCCATGATGAAGGCGTTGTGTGTCGTGACGAAGGCGTCGTAGCGCCCACTTCGCTTGAGCTGCACGAGCGCGTCGACGAAACGCCGCTTCTCGTCGGCGGTCAGGCTCGCCTGGTTCTTGCGTACGGTCATGTGCGGGACTCCACGATCTGCTTGCGGCTTGGGTCAGTTGGCGTCGAAGGGGACGAGCGGTGCCCCCTGCAGCTCCACGACCGCGGCGCGGGCGGCGGCGCGCGGGGTGGGCACCGGGGCGTAGTGACTGACGACACTGATCCAGCTGCTGTCGGCGTTCTGCATCACATGCAGCTCCACGTCGTCGACGAACACGGCGTAGCCGGCGCCGTGGTGGTGACCGCCCTCGCTGACAGCGCGGCCCACTATGCGACGGCCGCGGTAGACCTCGTCGAAGGCTTCCGGCCCGCCGTGGTGGTGTCCGCCGGCCGACACCCCCGGTGCGGCGGACACAGAGGGTGCGGCGGCGGCCTGGGTACCGGCCACGGCGGCCAGTGCGGCCGCGGCCCCGAGGGCACGACGACGAGTGAGTTCCGGCATGCGAAGACCTCCTGCGATCAGTCCTGTTGACGACTCGGTATGCCTATCGGGTCGTCGGAGAGCGGGAGAAATCGGCGAATGTCGGTTGGCTGTGATCCGGACAATTAAGTAAATGTCGTGCAAACTTGAACGAAGATGATCTTGCTGTCGAGTGGGCTCGCAACCTACCGGAACGTGAAATTCCTCCCGTTGGGCGACCCACTGTCGGTGATCTTGTCGAGGTGGGCCGTCGCGAGTGGTGTGGCTCACGCCCGCAAGGTGACGTGAACTCCCGGGGTTGAAATCGACTGCTCGCCGGCCGGAGCGCTGCGCGAGGGCCCGGAACTCGAGTGCGCCCTCGCGCGGCGCTCCGGGCGGGCGACCAGTCGAACACTCTTGGGGTGAATGGCGATTCACCGGTATGGTGAATTGTCATTCACCCATGTTTCGCGTCGACTTCTGGAGTATTAATGGCGGCCCTGCGTGACCGGCTGGCAGTCCCTGTCCTGGCATTCGGCGGGATCCTCATGGCCGTCATGCAGACCGTCGTGGTGCCGTTGCTGCCGGACCTGCCGCGGCTGACGGGTGCCTCGGCGAGCGCGGTCTCCTGGATGGTGACGGCGACGCTGCTGTCCGGAGCGGTGCTGACGCCCGTGCTGGGCCGCGCGGGAGACATGTACGGCAAGCGGCGTGTGCTGCTGATGGCGCTCGGGCTGATGACCGTGGGGTCGCTCCTGTGCGCCGTCACGTCGGACATCGGTGTGCTCATCGCGGCGCGGGCCCTGCAGGGTGCCGCGGCCGCGGTCGTACCGCTGTCGATCAGCATCCTGCGGGACGAACTGCCTCCGGAACGCACGGGTTCCGCTGTGGCGCTGATGAGCTCCACCGTGGGCATCGGCGCCGCCCTGGGCCTGCCGCTCGCCGCGCTGGTCGTGCAGTACGCGAACTGGCATGTCATGTTCTGGGCCACGACGGCGCTGGGTGCCGTCGGCCTCGCGCTGGCGTGGTGGGCGGTGCGCGAGTCGCCCGTCCGCGAGCCGGGCCGCTTCGACACGGTGGGCGCGGTGGGCCTGGCGGCGGGGCTCATATGCCTGCTGCTGGGGGTGTCGCAGGGGGGTACCTGGGGCTGGGGCAGCGCCCGGATCCTGGGCCTGTTCGTGGCCTGCGTCCTCATCATGACCTTGTGGTGGATACAGCAGCGGCGTACCGAACGGCCGCTGGTCGACCTGAAGCTGGCCGCCCGCCCACGGGTCGCCCTGCCGCACATCGCCGCGCTCCTGACGGGCTTCGCCTTCTACGGGAACTCCTTGGTGACGGCGCAGCTGGTGCAGGCGCCGAAGGAGACCGGCTACGGGCTCGGGCTGTCCATCGTGGCGACCGGCCTGTGTCTGCTGCCCGGCGGCGTCACGATGCTGTTGCTCTCGCCCGTCTCGGCGCGCATCTCGGCCGCCCGTGGCCCCCGGGTGACGCTGGCCCTCGGGACCGCGATAATCGCCCTCGGCTATGTCATACGCATCATGGACAGCAGCGACCTGTGGCTGATCATCCTGGGGGCCACGGTCTGCGCGATCGGCACGACGCTCGCCTACTCCGCCCTGCCCACCCTGATCCTGCGCGCCGTGCCCGCCGGGCAGACCGCGTCCGCCAACGGTGTCAACGTCCTGATGCGCACCATCGGCCAGGCCGTGTGCAGCGCCGCCGTGGCCGCCGTCCTGGTCCACCACACGAGTCTCGTCGGCGGTGCCCCGCTGCCCACGCTGCACGGATATCTGCTGGCCTTCGCCATGGCGGGTACGGTCGCAGTGGTGGCCTGCGCCGCCGCCCTCTCGATACCCGCCGACCCCGCCTCGCGCGACACCCGACGGACCAGCGGCCGCACCGGAGCGCACCGCGACGAGGCCCTCGAAGGAGCATGAGCACCGTGACCAGCCCGCACCCCGGTCTCACGGCACCGCCTGCCGCCCCACCGCGCCGTGACGCCGAGGCGACGAAGGCCGCCATCCTGCGCGCGGCCCGGCATCTGCTGGCCCGGCACGCCCACGCGGACATCACGCTCAAGGCGGTCGCCGACCGGGCGGGGGTGAGCGCGCCGCTGATCCTGAAGTACTTCGGCAACAAGGACGCGCTGTTCGCGCGGGTCATGTCCTTCGAGTCCGATGCCGAGGCCCTGCTGGCCGGGCCCCTGGAGGATCTCGGCCGCCATATGGTCCGCCATCTGCTGGAGGGTCAGACCCAGCGGGGCGCCGATCCCATCCTGCGGATCGTCTTCGCCCCGATCCAGGGCGAGCAGGGCGACATCCTGCGGACCAACTTCCGCACCCAGGTCAGCGACCGCCTCGCCGATCGGCTCGGCGGACCCGACGCCGGCCTACGTGCCGAACTCGCCGTCGGCACGCTGCTCGGCCTCGGCGTGATGTACGGCATCGCCCGCGGCACCCGCCTGCGCGCCACCGCGATCGACGACATCGTCGACCGGTACGGCCCGACAGTGCAGGCCCAGCTCACGCCGTGAGCCGAGGAGAGCGCGACTGACGGATCCCGAAGGCGGGTCCGGACTCAGTTCACCCCGTGCGGCCGGAACTGAATGCTGATCCGTGGTCCCGACGCCCGCGCCGATTTGGGGATGGCGTGCTCCCAGGTGCGCTGGCAGGAGCCGCCCATCACGATCAGGTCGCCGTGCCCGAGGGGGCGCCGCACGGTGTCGCCGCCCCGGCGCGGACGCAGCAGCAGATCGCGCGGGGCGCCGACCGACAGGATGGCGACCATGGTGTCCTCGCGCGCGCCCCGGCCGATCCGGTCTCCGTGCCAGGCCACGCTGTCGCGGCCGTCCCGGTAGTAGCAGAGCCCTGCCGTGGTGAACGGTTCGCCGAGCTCGGCGGCGTAGTGCGCGGACAGCGCGTCCCGTGCCTCGTCCAGGATCGGGTGCGGCAGCGGATCACCGGCGCGGTAGTAGGCGAGCAGCCGCGGTACGTCCACCGTGTGTTCGTACATCTGCCGCCGCTCCGCCCGCCACGGCACCTCGGCGGCGAGCCGGGCGAAGAGCGCGTCGGCCCCACCGAGCCACCCGGGCAACAGGTCGATCCAGGCCCCGTCGCCCAGCACGGTGCGGCGCATCGCGTTCAGCGGACCGAGGCGGAGCTCGTCGGTCTGGTCGAAGAGCGAACCCTGGAGGTGCATGGCCATGCGACCAGCGTACTCCGTAATCGAATATGCGTTCCCATTGTCTGGGTGGGCGCCTCGCTCACCAGGGGAGCGGCCCGTCGGCGTCGAAGTAGCCTCCAGTGGGTCCGTCCGGGCCGATCTGCGCCATCCGGACGATGATCTCGGCGCCCTCCTCGACTGTCTGGGTACCCGTGCGGCCGTTCAGGTCGGTCGCGGTGTAGCCCGGCTCGACCGCGTTGATCCGTATCGCAGGGAACGCCTTCGCGTACTGCACGGTGATCATGTTGACCGTGGTCTTCGACGCCGGATAGGCGACGCCCGGGTAGGCGTACGCCGGGGCGGCGGGGTCGGTGACACGGGCCATCGAGCCCAGGCCGCTGCTCACGTTCACCACGACCGGGGCGGCGGACCGCCGCAGCAGTGGCAGGAACGCGTGGGTGACGCGGACGACGCCGAAGACGTTCGTCTCGAACAGCTCCCGCATCATCTCGGCGGTCACGTCCGCCGCGCCGATCACGGTGTTCCCCGCACCGCGCTGTTCGACGCCGGCGTTGTTGATCAGCACATCGAGGCCGCCGTCGGCCTCGACGGTCTTCGCCGCGGCGGCGACGGACGCGTCGTCGGTGACGTCGAGGACGACCAGCCGCGCCCCCAGCTGTTCGGCGGCCCGGCGCCCGCGCTCCGGGTCCCGGCTGCCCAGGTAGACGGTGTGACCCGCCGCGATGAGTCGGCGTGCGGTCTCGAATCCGAGACCCTTGTTCGCTCCGGTGATCAGTGTCGTAGTCATGGCTCCAGGTTCCGCGCCGATCGCGAGGTCAGCCAGGAGTCCCGTCTTCCTGGGACTGTCAGTACCAGGCATGTCCGCGCGGGGCGGTGCACAGTGGTGGCATGGCGAGCACGGAGTTCGGGCAGACGGTACGGCGGTGGCGCGACCGGGTCTCACCGCAAGCGGCCGGGTTGGCCGCGGGCGGCCACCGGCGCGCGGCCGGGCTGCGCCGCGAGGAGCTGGCCCTGCTGGCCGGGATCTCGGTCGACTACATCACCCGCCTCGAACAGGGCCGGGCGACCAACCCGTCGGAGCAGGTCGTCGAGGCGCTGGGCCGCGCTCTGCGGCTGTCGACGGCCGAGCGGGAACATCTCTTCCATGTCGCCGGGCTCGTCCCGCCGGGACGGGACTCAGTGCCCGCCCACATCACGCCGAGCGTGCAACGGCTGCTGGACAGGCTGGCCGGGACGCCCGTCGCGGTCTACGACGCGGCCTGGACGCTGCTGCTGGTCAACCCGCTCTACGCGGCCCTGATGGACGATCCCTCCAGATGGCGCGGCAACGAGCGCAACGGGGTGTGGCGCAATTTTGTCGGCCCCGGCAGCCGCGTCCACCGCTCTCCCGAGGCCCAGCGAGAGTTCGAGGCAGCGCTCGTCGCCGACCTGCGTGCGACCGCGAGCCGGTATCCGGCGGATCAGCGGTTGCGGCGCCTGATCGCGGAACTGCGGGTGAACAGCGACCGGTTCGCCGAGCTGTGGGATTCCGGAGTGGTGGGCCGGCACGAGGCGTCGCGCAAGACCGTTCATCACCCGCAGGTGGGCCCTTTGACGCTCGACTGCGATGTGCTCAGCGTCGCCGGCAGCGACCTGCGCATCATGATCTACACCGCCGAGCCCGATACGGGGGACGCCGAACGCCTTGAGCTGCTCGGAGTGCTCGGCACTCAGGCCCTGGTGGAGTCCTAGGACTCCTGCCGCCCCGAGGCCGCGGCGTCGCCCTTCGGCGTGTTGGCCGGCCAGTACGCGCCGAGCCGTGGGTCCCAGTCGAAGCCGTCCAGCACCCTGACCGCCTTGGCCAGGAGTTCGTCACCGCTCTCCCGCCAGGCCTCGAATCTGCTGTCGCCGAGATCACCGACGGCCATGAGCCCGCTGTCGAGCAGCCGCCGGAGCAACTCGCCCGCGACGTCACGGAAGTCCGCGCCCCGGGCCTGCGCGACATCCTCGGCCAGACGGAGGAGCCGGTCCACGGGGACCCAGTCGTCCAAGCCCTCCTCCATGAGCTCTCGGAAGATGTCGTGGTCATTCAGGGGGCAGACGCACCTTCCATCCCTTCCTCGACTCGGCCGGGGAGATGTCGGCTCATGGCGACGCGCGACGAACCGACCAACGATCGACCGACTTCGCGGACACGATCTGTTCGAGCTCGCCCAGGACCTCGCGGATCACATGCTCGGCGTTGGCCGCGATCACGGGATTCGTCGTGCGGTAGTAGGGGAGTTGGAGCAGGGCCATGGACAGGGCCCAACCGCGCCCACGGGCCCATGTGGCGTCGTCCGTGCCCACCGCGTGCCGGAAGGCGGGCCTCGCCTCGGCGGGGAGGAGATTCCAGGCGGCGATCAGGTCGCACGCGGGGTCGCCGGTGCCGAGGGTGGCGAAGTCGAGGACGGCGGTGAGACGGCCTTGGCGGGTGAGGAGGTTCATCGGCATCAGATCCGAGTGGACCCACGTGGGCGGGCCGGTCCACAGCGGCGCGCTGAGCGCCGCCTCCCAGGCCGCCGTCGCGGCCGACGTGTCGATCGTGCCGTGGAGTTCGTCGATGGCGGAGCGCGTGGCGTCGTCCACGGTCGCCAGCGGCCCGCCCCGGTAGGCGGGCGGGCCGCCGGGCAGGTCGATCTGCCACAGTGCGCGGACGAACCCGCCGAGGTCGGTGGCCAGCGCACTCGCGTCCGTGAGGCGCCCGGGGACGGGGAGCTCGCCGTCGAGCCAGCGAAGCACGGCCCAGCGCCACGGATATTCTTCCCCGGGCACACCGACGGCGAGGATCTCGGGAATGGGGAACGGCAGCAGAGGCGCGAGCCGCGGCAGCCATTCCCCCTCCTTGTCCACGTCGCCGGCGCCCTCCGGGATGCGGGGGAGGCGTACGGCCAGGTCGGCGCCGAGTCGGTAGACGGCGTTGACGGTTCCGGCCGACTCGACACGCTTCAGCGGCAGGTCGGCCCAGTTGGGGAACTGCCCGGCCAGCAGCCGTCGTACGAGCGCATCGTCGATCCGCACCTCATGGGCGTGCATGGGACCTGACGGCATGGGCGCCTGCTTCCTGTGGGAGAGGTCAACTTGCGCCATCCTGAGCCTCGTTCGGGTTTCCGCGCACCGCATTTTGGCCTCTTCGTCACTCCAGGCAACCTTGCGGGCGCCGCCGTCGTCTTGATCGGCAACGGGTGGGCAGCGCGTGCACCGCAGTGAACCAGAGATTTCCAGGTGGAAATCCGACGCACTATACCCTCTGCGTATACATGCCATGTATACGCAGAGGGTATAGCCGGGTCGTCACGTGCCGCCGACCGGCAGGAACCAGGAACAGCCCGCATCGGCGGCCGGCGCGTGAGTGCGGCCCGACCGGTGGCATACGGAAAGGCATACATGTACGGCAAGGCCTTCGCCCCGGAGTACCAGGGCGCTTTGACCACCCTGTCCGTGAACTCCTCGCTGACCGACGTTCTCGCGGCCGGCACCGAGCAACTGCGCGCCGCCGAGCGCTCGGGGGCGCGTACCGAGGCGGCCCGTTCGGGTCTCGCGGTCGCCGAGGCGCACCGTCGCCTCGGGCAGGTGGCGGACGCCGACCGGGCGTGGAAGGCGAGCTATCGCACGGCTCGCGAGGCCCGGGACACCGGGGCGATGGCGTGGGCGCTGTGGAGCGGCGGAACGCTGGCCCGGCAGCGCGGCGCGTTCCCGCTGGCGTGGCGGCTGCTGCGACTGGCCGCCGAACTCGGCGAGCAGGCGGGCGATGTGGTCGTCCGCGGCTACTCCCTGGCGGGGATGGCGGAGACCGGCCGCATCCAGGGCGACTACGCGGCCGTGACCGCCCTGCACGAACAGCTCCTGGCCGAGGCCCGCAAGCGCGGCGAGGCCCGGCACACCGTGTGGGCCCTGGAGGGCATCGCACAGATACACCGCAACACGGGTGCCCACGACACCGCGTACGCCATGTTCGAGGAGGCGGCCGAGATCGCCGCGCGCGCCGAGGACCGGCGCGGCCACGCCTGGGCCCTGCGCGGCCTCGCGGACATCGTCTCCGTACGCGACCAGGACGCGGACCGCGCGCTGGCCCTGCTGAGCGAGGCGGAGGTGTCCTGCCGCGCGATGAACCTGTCCGGTGCGCTCGCCTACAACCACAAGATGCGCGGCAACGTCCTCTACCGGGCCGGGCGTTACGACCAGGCCCGCGAGGTCTACGCGGAGGCGCTCGCGGAGTTCGAGGCGATGAGCGAGCCGCGCGGCCGGGCGCTGTCCCGGCTCGGACTCGTCAAGTCCCTGGCGCGCCTCGGCCGTGACCGCGCCGAGACCGCCGCCGACCTGACCGAACTGGCCCGCGCACTGGAGGGCATCGGACTGCGCCACGCCCGGCAGATGGTCGAACGGGCACGGACGGAACTCGGTTTGACGCCGGAATCCGAGGGTGCCGACGCGGAGGCCGCCCGATGACCTCCACGGCCCTGCAGTCACCGCCCACCGCGCCACAGATCCTGCGCCGCTGCCGTGAACTGGTCGCACCGGCCCTCGCGGAGGCGATCGGCGGACTGCACCCCTGGGTGGCGGAGATGGCCGGATACGCGCTGGGCCGCTGCGAGATCGGCGGCGCCCCCGCGACCCACGGCCAGGGCAAGGGCGTACGGCAGGCGCTGGCCGTCCTGGGCGCGGAGGCGGCCGGAGGCCCAGGCGCGGCGGGCGTGCCGGGTGCCGTCGCGGTGGAACTCGTGCACACCTTCTCGCTGCTTCACGACGACATCATGGACGGCGACGCGCTGCGCCGCGGCCGTCCCGCGCTCTGGAAGGCGTACGGCACCGGCCCCGCCGTACTCGCCGGCGACGCCCTCTTCGCCCTGGCCGTGGAGACCCTCACCGCGGCGCCCGCGACTGCGCACGCCGCGGCGGCCGTACGGCATCTGACCGCGGCCCTGCGCGACCTGGTCCACGGCCAGGCGGACGACCTGCTGTTCGCCGACCGCCCCTGGACCGGGCCCGAGGCGGTCGGTGTGGGGGAGTACGAGTCGATGGCCGAGCACAAGACCGGCGCTCTGCTCGGCTGTGCGCTGGCCCTGGGCGCCCAACTGGCCGGAGCCCCGCCGGAGACCGCTGACGCACTGGACCGTGCCGGGCGTCATCTCGGAGTGGCCTTCCAGATCGCCGACGACGTTCTGGGTATCTGGGGTGAGCCGGCCGTCACGGGCAAACCGGTCCACAGCGATCTGCGTCAGGGAAAGAAGACCCTCCCGGTCCTCGTCGCCCTGAACGCGCCCGGCCATCCCGCCCTCGCCGAACTCCTCGCCGCCCCGGCCGCCCTCGACGACACCGGTGTACGCAAGGCGGCGGCCCTCGTCGAGCGAGCCGGCGGTCGTACGGTTGCGCTGCGCGAGGCCCGCCGTCACCTCGCCGCGGCGGACGCCCTGCTGGCGACGGCGTCGCTCGCCCCGCGTCCTGCCGAGGAACTCCGCTCCGTGCTCTCCTCCCTCGCCCACCGGGCGATCTGACATCTCCACGCCTGCGGACCCGTCCGCTCCGGGCCGGAGGCGCTGCGACATCCGTCACATGTACGCCTCGGCGGGCCTTGTCAGGCAACCGCCTCATCCCCCCTCACATCTGTCCGGGCGACGCGCAGTTGGTCACCTGTTGATCACCGAGAAGTGAACATTCGTAAAGAGATCGCCCGGAAAGTAATAAAAGGGATCTTTCGTCTTTACATGTACCTGGCAAATCGGTGAAGGTGTCGCATCGGGGCCAAACAGCCCCCACGGCGCCCAACAGTGCCGTGCCTCACGGCAGTTGGTGATCCCGGCTGCCCTGTCTGAAGGAATTCAGTGCGTAGACCCCACATACGCCGCGTGGCGATCGCCGTCGCGGTGACGACGGCCGCCACGCTCCCGGCGGGCCCCGTCTTCGCGGCCGCGCCCGACTCGCCCGCCCGGCAGGCGACTTCGCCCTCCTCGACGGTCGACGCCGCCCGCGCGGCCGCCTTCGCGCACGCGTCGGCGACCGGTGTCACCGAGGGTGACACCCTGCAGGCCAAGGACGTCATGACAGACCCGGACGGCAAGCGGCACGTCCGCTTCGTCCGCACCCACCACGGCCTTCCGGTCCTCGGCGGCGACCTGGTCGTCCACCTCAGCAAGCAGTCCGCCTACCTGGGCGTGACCCGGGCCGCCGACCACGCGGTCAAGCCGGTCACCACCGAGGCGAAGCTGACACCCCAGCAGGCCGAGCAGAAGGCCGCCGCGGTGACCAAGGGCGACGCGAGCGGCGCTGAGCTCGTCGTGGACGCCCGCAACGGCGAGGCCGCCCTCGCCTACCAGGTGCGCGTGACGGACAGCGAGACCGCGGAGTCCGGCGGTTCCAGCACGGTCGTCGTGGACGCCCGGACCGGCAGGATACGCAGCAACACCCCCGACAGCGACGAGTTCATCTCGCCGTCCCTGGAGGAGACGCTGCGCAAGCGGGGCGAGCAGGCGACCCCAGAGACAGGCACGGCTTCCACCCAGCCGTCCGGCCTGGTCGGCACGACGGCAGCCACCCACTACCCGGTCACCGCCACCGGGAGCGGGAAGTCCCTCTTCGTCGGCACGGTCACCCTGAAGACCACCCAGACCGCGCGCACCAGCTTCCTCCTCAAGGACCGCACCCGGTGGAACACCGAGACCCGGGACGCCAGGGGGCAGGAGCTGGAGGCCTTCTCGCGCGGCAAGAAGTTCACCGACGGTGACAACAAGTGGGGCACCGGCACCACCTCCAGCCGGACCACGGCGGCGGTCGACGCCCAGTACGGCATCACCAAGACGCTGGACTTCTACAAGAAGACCTTCGGCCGCAAGGGCATCAAGAACAACAGCGCCGGTGCCCGCGCGATGGTCCACTTCGGCAACAAGGTCGGCAACGCCTTCTGGGACTCGACCTGCGGCTGCATGCTGTACGGCGACGGTGACGGCGATCTGTTCAAGAAGCCGCTGGTCGTCCTGGACGTCACCGGCCACGAGCTGACCCACGGTGTCGTCGACGCCACCGCCGCCCTCGAGCCCACCCGCGTGGACCAGGACGGCAACCAGTTCGGGGAGCCGGGCGCCCTCAACGAGTCGCTCGCCGACATCTTCGGCTCGAACGTCGAGTTCTCCACCAACAACCCGAACAACCCGCCGAACTACCTCCTGGGCGAGAAGCTGGGCCTCGCGCAGAAGTTCCTGCGCCGTCTGGACCACCCCTCCCTCGACCGGCTCGAAGGCACGATCGACTACTGGTCGCCCGCGGCCTACGACACCGAGGTTCACGCGGGTTCCGGCGTCTCCTCGCACGCCTACTACCTGCTCGCCGAGGGCAGCGGTCGCAAGACGATCGGCGGCGTGCAGTACGACTCGCCGACGTACGACGGTTCGCGGGTGACCGGCATCGGCCGCGCCAAGGCCACCGCGATCTTCTACCGGGCGCTCACCCGTTACATGGTCTCCACGACCGACTTCCACGACGCGCGGAAGGCCACCCTCAAGGCCGCCGCCGACATGTACGGGGCGAACAGCACCGAGTACAAGGCGGTGGACAAGGCGTGGGCCGCGGTCAACGTCACCACCGCCAACACGCCCGTCGCCGGTCACTGACCGGCGACACGCCCGGGCTTCGGCCGGTGACGCGTCTGGGCTTTCGGCCGGTGACGCGTCTGGGCGCCGAAGAGTGAAGGCCCCGGGCGCCCACAGGTGACGAAGGGTGCCCCGCCGTGTGGCGGGGCACCCTTTGTCGTTGCCGGACTCAGTGCTGCTGCGCCTTCTGCGGCGTCACCTCGCTGGGACGTACGACGACGTACCCCTCTCCCTCCAGCTTCAGCTGCACGGCCTCACCGGAGCCGCCGCGGATCATCGAGCCGATCGACTGCGAGCGGTGCAGCGAGGTGTGCAGGTGGGCGGTCCAGCCCACGACCGCGTCCGTGTCGACGTACACCGGCTGCTGCTGCGAGACGGGGATGACCAGCGGGTTGCCCTCGCAGATCAGCCCGAGGCCGCCGTGGCCGGTGAAGACGCTGTTGAAGAGGCCGCCACCGGTGATTCCCGCGCCCTTCACGGTCTTTATCTCGTACGACAACGTGGCGTCGAAGCACAGGACGTTGC
This sequence comes from Streptomyces sp. NPDC050564, assembly GCF_044457265.1. NCBI lineage: Bacteria > Bacillati > Actinomycetota > Actinomycetes > Kitasatosporales > Streptomycetaceae > Streptomyces > Streptomyces sp. NPDC050564. The sequence goes on from NZ_JBITGS010000039.1 coordinate 87,836, forward strand.
GGCCGTTGACGGTGAACACATCGCCAGGCTCGATGCCGACGATGAAACAGTTCTGCGCCTCGTGCGCGAACCAGACCTCGCCCTGCCCGCGGACGGTCATCAGTGGCAGTCCCTCACCGGTGACCGCCCGCTTGAGCATGCCGCCGACGCCCTGGCCCTTGCGCTCGAACTGCAGATTCCCCCGGTAGGCGACCATCGCCCCCTGCCGTGCGAACATCTCGCCGTTGACGGCGTACTTGATGGACTTGGCGTTCTGGATGGTCATGCCCGGCGCGAGAGCGGGCTGCACCATGTGGTCACTGGAAAAGAGATCACCCTTCATGCGGGCATCTTGGCCCGGAGGATTTCGTTCCGCCAAGATCGTGCAGGCCATCGTGCGGACCTGAGACATTCGACAGCGATCTCGTGACGCGCGAAAGGGCCGGCCCGGGTGAACCGGACCGGCCCTCACGGCAGTTGTCAGGCGGCGTCGGCCGCGCCGACCCGGCTGTGCAGGCGGCTGACGACCTCCGTGAGCTGCGCGGCGACCTCGGCGTCGTCGACGGGGTGGGTCTCGGCGAAGCGGGTCACGGAGCCGGGGATGGAGAGCTTGACGTCCTCCAGGACGGTGCCGCCGGCGATGCCCACGGCCTTGCGGGCCTCGTCCTGCGCCCAGACGCCGCCGAACTGGCCGAACGCGGTGCCGATCACGGCGACGGGCTTGCCACTGAAGGCGCCGGCGCCATAGGGGCGGGACAGCCAGTCGATGGCGTTCTTCAGCACGGCCGGGATCGTGCCGTTGTACTCGGGCGAGAAGAGCAGGAAGGCGTCGGCGTGGCCGGCGGCCTCACGCAGCCGGACAGCGGAGGCAGGCACGCTGCCCTCGACGTCGATGTCCTCGTTGTAGAAGGGGACCTCGGCCAGGCCCTCGAACAGCTCGACCTCCGCGCCCTCCGGAGCGAGCTTGACGGCCGCCTCGGCGAGCTGACGGTTGTGGGAGCCGGCGCGCAGGCTGCCGACGAGCGCGAGGATACGTACGGACATGGTGATCTCCCGAAGCTGAAACATTGCCGCAATAAAACGGACCGAAGTCCGGTTAAATGTGTATCACTGAACCGGACCGCAGTCCAGTTTCCCTGGTCTCGGGCTACTCTGGCCTCATGTCCACCCCACTTCCGCCCTTCCCGAAGCGACAGGAAACGTCCGACGAACCCGTGCTGATGGAGCTCGCCGCCCCTGGCGAGGCCCCCCAGCTGCGCGCCGACGCCGCACGCAACCGCGCGCGTCTGCTGGAGGCCGCCGCCCGCCTGGTGGAGGAGCACGGGGTGGCCAAGGTGACGATGGACGCCGTCGCCGCCGCGGCATCGGTGGGCAAGGGGACCGTCTTCCGGCGGTTCGGCGACCGCACCGGCCTGCTGATGGCGCTCCTCGACCACACCGAGCAGCGGTTCCAGACCGCCTTCATCAGCGGTCCACCCCCGCTCGGCCCCGGCGCGTCACCGGCGGAGCGCCTGCACGCCTTCGGCTGTCGCGCCCTGCGTCAGACCTCCGAGCAGCTCGACCTCTACCTCGCCGCCGAGCCCGACGCCTCCCGCCGCTTCAGCTCCGCCCCGTACCGCGTCCGCTTCATGCACGTCTGCATGCTGCTGCGCCAGACCGCCCCGGCCACGGACACCGAACTCGTCGCGCAAACCCTGATGGGTTACCTGGAACCCGCCCTGGTCCACCACCTGACCCGCCAGCGCGGCATGTCTGTGGAGCGCTTGGAGTCGGGCTGGCACGACCTGGTGGAGCGGAGTACGCGTCCGGCGACCGCCTAGTTGTATTGCCCTGTGAGGTTGGGGACGCGGCTGGCGGGTGGTTGGCCTTTCAGCGCGGTGTGTCCGCGGTGGTGATTGTAGGTGTGCAGCCATTGC
>NZ_JBITGS010000040.1:0-85743 GCF_044457265.1 Streptomyces sp. NPDC050564
CAGTCCACCACCCTGCGCGTACCGCATACCACCGACCTACCGCAGGGATCACCACACGTCACCACCCCCGACAACAACCCGAAGAGATCAGTAGGAATATTCCTCCACCAAGCGGAAATGCCGCTGAGGCTACAGCTATGCCTCTGATGCATGCGTGCACGTCGACGCCGCGTCGAGGAAGCGGCGCAGCAGAGCTGGTTGGGCTCCCGCGCCCGCGTTCGGGAGGTAGGCGAGGCGTACCCGGATCGGCGGCGCTCCGTCCAGTGGGAGGAAGCAGAGCGCCGGGTGGTGGATGCGTCGTTCGGCGACCTCGGGGACGATGCCGATACCGCGCCCGGCGACGATCGACTCAAGCCACTCGTCGAAGTTCGCGGTCTCGACGACCCGACGCGGGCCGTTTCCCTCCGGCCAGGACCAGGGGCCCGTCGTGCCGCTGGCGGTGTTGACGACCAGGGTCCAGTCGGCGGCGTCCCGCCAGTTCAGGCGGTCGGCGTCGGCTGGTTCGGCGTCGCGAGCGCAGACGGCTACACGGTTCTCTTCGTACAGGTGCACCGTCGTACAGGTGGCTCCACCGGCCGCGTGCCACGCAGCAGTGCGATGTCGACGGCCTGGCGGTTGAGGGCGTCGAGCGAGTCGTCGCAGCGGACCAGTTCGACGCGGGCGCCGGTGTCGGTCTCGAATCGGGCATGGCGCGCTGAGCCCAGGGGTCGGGCAGCAGCCAGCTGAAGCCGAGCCGCAGGGCGGACTCGTGGCGCGCGGCGGCGATGGCCGCCTCGAAGGCGGCGAGGGTGCGTTCGGTGTGCGCGAGGAACTCCGCACCGGTTTCGGTGAGTTCGACGTGGCGGGAGGAACGGTCGAGGAGGCGGACGCCGAGGGCGGTCTCCAGCTGGGCGATGGTGCGGCTGAGGGCGGGCTGGGTGATCAGCAGCTGCTCGGCGGCACGGGTGAAGGAGCGGAGACGAGCCACGGCGGCAAAGGCCCGCAGGTGCCGCAGTTCAATCCCTGCACCTGGTGTTGTCATCGTCGCCTCCTGCCATGCCTGTGGCGCATGAATGCAGCGTAATGGGCATTTCCAGGCGCCGCGCGGGCGGCCTAGAGTCGATGGGGAAGCCGCCGCACGGAGTAAGGGCTCCAAAGAAAGTGATCACGACTGAGCAACCAATGATCACCGCCCGCACCCGGGTGCCGACGGCACGGAGACTACGCCGCCCCCATGCAGGTCAGCCAACGCTCCACCCCCATGGCCCCCGGCCCGAGTAACCACTGACCGATCACCCGCGCAGTGCATCTGAGGGACAAAGACTGTCTGCGCAGCGATCCGCTCCAGCCGAACGCCGCAGGGCCGCCAAAAGCTGATGGCAACAGCCTCGCAAGGTGCGCTCAACGATGGGCAGAGGCGAGTGCCGGTGACCTTGCGAGCCGAACGACCCCAGCTCAGTGCGACCCGTTCTGTGCCGGCGTCAGGCCCACGGCCACGGCGCTCCCTTGGAGATGGCTGCCACTCGCGCCAGCGGAAATGGCAACGGCCCCATGCGCGTTTGACCCAGGCGAACAGCACATGCCCCGCAACGGGGCGGCGTCGGAGCCATCGTCAAAACCTGTGCGAGGGCGCCGTCCCCGACCGCAAGGACCGGAGCGCGCATGCCGCGCCGGGCGCAGTCGCGCAGCAGAACCGCCCATGACTCGCCCGACTCACGGTCGTCGTCCTTGAGCGCGACCAGGGCGTTCCGGTGTTGATCGTTCATGTATGACTACGGCCTGTTCAACGGTATCGTCAGGCCAACGAGGGGAAGGCCGATGGCTTCTAGGACGACGAACACCCCAAGTGTGGCGAACACATTCGCCATCGGAGGTGAATACCGAGTACACCGGCTTGGGTTCGGCGCCATGCGCCTGCCCACCGCGCCAGGCCCTGACCGGGAAGTAGGCATCACGGTGGCCCGGCACGCTGTTGAACTCGGGGTCACTTTGATCGACACCGCCCACATGTACGGATGGGGCGCCAACGAGGAACTTCTGGCCGAGGCCCTACACCCGTATCCGGACGACCTGCTCATCACCACCAAGATCGGCGTCACCAAGTCCGGGCCGGACGGGTGGGCGCACGACGCACGGCCCGAGAGCCTGCGTCAACAGGTCGAGCAGGGACTGCGCCGGCTCCGGACCGAGCGCATTGGCCTCCTGCAACTGCACCGAATCGACCCGAAGATTCCGGTCGCCGAACAGGTTGGCGCGCTCCGCGCACTCCAACAGGAGGGCAAGATCGGCCATATCGGACTGTCCGAGGTTACGGTCACACAACTGGACGAGGCCCGGCAGGCCGCTGAGATCGCGAGCGTGCAGAACCGCTACAACCTCCTCGACCGGGACCACGAGCCGGTATTGGAAGCATGTGAGGCCGCCGGTATCGCGTTCCTTCCCTGGCGCCCCGTCGCCGCGGCAGCCGACGCCAGCAAGGTGCCCGGGCTTGCGGCCGTCGCCGCCGACCTTGGCGTCACCGTCCCTCAGGTCCTGCTCTCTTGGCTGCTGGCCCGATCGCCGGTCATCCTTCCGATCCCAGGAACCGCCTCGCTCGCCCACCTGGTGGAGAATCTGGCTGCGGCGGACCTCAGGCTCACCGACTCCCAGCGGCAACTTCTTGAGAGTACGGCCAGGCCCCCGGCCCTGCCTCGCGGATCATGAGCGAAGCCAGAGGCGAATCGAGGCCATGGTGACAGTGGACCGGGTCAAGCTCCTCACCAGTTGGGCAGCGACCCGATCCCGGCACGACCGCATCGCGCGGATGCTGAAGGACGAGACCGCCAGCGGCGGTGTCGTGACGACGTCACCGCATCCCGGGCTCGTCGGCCCGGGATGGGCCCCGATCGGACCGATCGGCAACTACGACCCTGCCGTCTGGCGCATGCTCTCGGCCGAGCAGCCACTGCAGATCCCTGGGCTCGGCGTCGAACTCATACATCACGTTCACGCCGATGAGGTCGCTTCGTGACGGTCCGTCGACCGAGTCGGTGGGCCGTCTTACGTCCTGCGGCTGGTGGCGGGCAGGCCGGGCGGCCCGGCTATCGCGCCAGATGGGCGCGGGGTTCCACTGCTCCGGGTCGGGTGGTGGTCTGGTTCGACGGATCACGGAACTGGGTTCTGCCCGGTGGATACAGCTGGACTTCTCCATCGGGAAGCCACTCTGGCATCAGAGCCCGAGACTCCGCCGGCGTCGAAGCAGTGTGGTGAGCACCGGAGTTGGGTGATGGGACGGATTGATGGCTGCCTCGGCGAGGAGGGCGTCGTACATGTCGAGTGGGACCGTCGAATATTCCGTGCCGTGCCGTCGGCGGAGGTGCAGACTCGCTGCATGGCGGACATGGGGGCATTCCGGGACGCGGTCAGTGGCTGGGCGAACGGCGGTCCCGGCGGGCCGGCGAGTGAGCTGGCGGTACGGCTGCGGGTGCGGACGGCGGTGCTGCTGGAAGGGCCGAGTGACTTCGCGGCCGTTGAGGCGCTCGCGGCACGGCGTGGCCGGGACCTTGCCGCCGAGGGGGTGTGTGTCGTGTCGATGGGCGGGGCGATGAGTGTCGGCCGGTACGCCGGCCTCCTCGGGCCGCCCGGCCTTGGCCTGCGCCTGGCAGGACTGTGCGACGAGCGCGAGCAGCGCTTCTACGACCGCGGCCTGAAGCGGGCACAGGCGCCACACCAGGGCTTCTTCGTGTGCGTGTCGGACCTGGAGGACGAGCTCATCCGCGCGCTGGGCGCAGCAAGAGTCGAGGAGACCATCCGGACTGAAGGCGACCTTCGCGCCTGGCAGACCTTCCTGCACCAGCCCGCACACCACGGTCGGCCCCGGCAGCAGCAGTTGCGGCGCTTCCTCGGCACGAAGAAAGGCCGCAAGATCCGCTACGGCCGCCTCCTCGTCGAGGCCCTTGACCCCGAACAGGTACCGACCCCGCTCGACGATCTCCTCACAAGCCTGTGACCCCCGCACGGGAAAGCGGGCACAGCCCGTCCACCGACAGCACCGCGACATCCGCGATCAAGAGGAACAACAGCTCCTTCAGCTGGACCGAGACCTGCCTCACGGCTCCCCGAACTGTCAGCCCAACTCCCCTGGCCACGGCTCATCTTGGGCCTACTTCAGGTCCAGCGCGGAGACGCTCAGCCGTTCCTCAGAATTGCCGCGTCAGAACCGCAACTCGTACCGGTCGCCTGTGGCGTCATCAGGATCCTCTGGCTCGGATGGCCACCGGATACGACAGCGCCCCGTCTCCGGCATTCCAGCTGCCGGGGACAGGGCGCTCGCATGCTACTGAACTTGAACTCGTGATGTCGGTCGAACCGGGCGTCGTTCTAGGCTGGCGGGATGACGGGATGTCCGGGCTTCGGTGTGCGGTTGGCGCGGTTGTCAGATCACCGGAAGCTGGAGTTTGCGGTCATGTCGGTGGAGACGGACACCGGCGTCGGGCATCAATGGAACCGTGGTTGGCACTGAGATTGGTCTTGATGCCGGTCCGACTGCCGGCCTTCTCTGGGCTGCCCCGGGCTGGCGCCGACTGCGGCGCGACAGGTCTGAGAATGCGGTCGGGGCCCCCGCCGCGAAGCTGAGGCCCCGTATGAGCAGACAGGTGGACAGCCTCAAGTTCAGACAGGTCTGGGCAGTCGGACCTCCGTGCTCTCTCAGCCGGCGTGAAGGATCCGAAAGCGATCGGGTGCCGCCGGATCTCGATCAACGACTTGGATGGGCGCCCAAGCCCATTGCCAAACGCTGATGCCTGGCGTGCGGGAGAACTGGATCTGCCCGCGGGTGCCTTCTACTGCAACGCGCGGCCAGGATTCGGCAGAGCGCGCTCGGTCCACGCCGTGAGAACGCAGCGCATCGGCTAGGACGGCGACCGTGTCGTAGCCCTCGAAGGCGACGAAGGAGGGCGCTTCGGCCAGCCGCTCGCGGAGGGCCGTCTCGACTCGTGCACCAAGTCGGCTGAGGCGCTCGGGCAGGTAGCGCAAGAACGGGATCGCAGCGCTGTCGTCGCCCAGCAACGTCGCCCATTGGGCGAACTCCGGTTGCCCGGCCGGAGCACCAATCATGATCTCGGCGAGGCGCTGGTCGCGGCGGACCGACTTGACGATCGACACTGCCGGCTCCGGGTGGCCGACGAGAAGAAGGAGCGCTGTCGCGCGATTGTCGACGAGTTCGTCGCACACGGCCGTGAGGGCGAGCGAGCGCAGGTCGAGTTCGATGACAGTGCCGCCGCGCGGAGCGAGGTAGTCCCGCAGAATGCGGACCCCAGATGCCCAGTAGACACTCGACTCGGCTGCTACGGCGATGCGACTGTAGCCCGCGCTGAGGAGGAAGTCTGCGTAGATCCGCCAGCCGTGGGACTGCGCCGGGGCGAGGCGCGCGACCCATTCCGTTGGCTGTTCGGTGAGCGCGTCGAGAACCGCGGACGAGCAGAGAAACGGCAGGCCGAGGGCGTCGGCCCTGGCGGGCAGCAACGCGAGCGACGACGCTGTGATACTCCCCCGCCAAGGCAGCCACGCCCAGGCGAGCCAATTCATCTACGGCCGCCGCGGCCCTCTGCGGATCAGCCGCGGTGTCTCGGACCACCAGCTCGAGTGGTCTTCCGACGATCCCGCCGGCGTCATTGACTTCACGAACGGCCAGCTCAAGTCCAGCGAGCAAGTGTTGGCCTGCCTCGACCCAGCCAGGCCGAGTCAGCGGAACGAGAGCGCCGATCCGGACGGATGATCCGTCAGTCCGCTCCGACCCAAGTGGCGATGGTGGCGTATTCATGCGTTGGCGTCTCCCGGGTGACGATTCTGCTGCAGCTTTCCCGGATCGCAGAGGGGCAAGGCCCGGTAGTACGCGTTCATCTCATCTCGCCGTGGCGGGCGCACCTGGGTGACCATGCCGGACATTGCATCCACCACCATCGCCGACAGGCAACCGATTATTTGTTCGCTGAGCTGCCAGGCTCCAGGAAAGCTTCGTTTGTTCCGACGAACTCCTCATGGCTCAACCGCATCAAAGCCCTTCACCGCGCTGCGCTACTTCGCCGCCGACGGCACGGACCACAGCAGCCACAAAGAGCAAGGCAGCATGATCCGCCGCTACATCATCTGGCGAAAACCGCCACGACACCCGCCTACGTCAGCTCGTCGCGCGGGCCAACGTGGCCTGACCAGCGACTACCCGAGCGACCGGTCCTCAGCGCGCGGTCTTGGTCTTGATGAGCGGCGCGTCCCGCGTGAACTCCCGGAACCCGACGCTGTAGTACAGCCCGCGCGCCTCGGGATGCCCCGGCGCACCCAGGCAGGCGACCGTCATATGAGTGGCCCCGGCCGCCCGCGCCAGATGCATCCCGTGCAGAAGCATCGCCCTTCCCAGCCCCCTACGCCGGTAGCCCGGATGCGTCCCGACCGGCTCGAACTCAGCGGTCTTGTTCGCTTCGTCGAGCCACATGATCGTCGAGGATGCCATCGTCCCGTCCGGCGCCTCCACCAGGATGTGCAGGTCGCCGCGATACGCCGCCGTCTGCCGGACGCCCTGGTAGCCCTCGGCCGTGTACGTCGAGGGAGCCCAGGCGTCCAGATGGGCCTGGACCGCGGCCTCCGGCCCGGCCTCGTCGGCGGTGCGGAACCTGAATCCGTCCGGCAGTACCGGCTGCTCCACGTCCGTGAGGTCCCGATCGTTGAGCTGGGTCCAGGACCCCGCGTCGCCAAGTGATGCCGGGTCGGTCTCATAGCCGTGCGCCGCCCATCGCTGCAGGGCGAACTCATCGGCGGCGCTCGGCATCACCGTACGCTCGATGTCCGCCGCCGCACCGTCGTACCAGGCGATCACCTCGTCCACCAGCCCGGCATGGTCGGGATGGACCTGATACGCCAGATACGCGCCGGAAACGTCCTTCACCGACCCGTCGCTCCGCCTCACCTGGTGCGGAAGACAGGCCCAGCTCCACGCCACCAGATCCCCGCCGGAGAACCACAACCGACGCGGCCAGCTCGCGCCGTCGCGGGCGTGCCCCTTGCCCCAGATCCAGGCCAGCTCGCCGAACGACGCATCGCTGTTCACCAGGTCCGGGCGGGTGGCGGTGACACGCTGCGCCAGACCCTGCATGAGCTGCACGTCCGCGGCGGTCACAAGCTCGAAGTTCGCCATGGTGCGCCACTGTGTCAGGACCCCGCAAAGCCGTCGAACCGTTTTCCGGGGCAGCCAACAGCACAACGTGCGAAACGCATCGTCGCGGCGGCGGAGCCGGTGGCAAGCCGGGCAGCCACGTCCCTCGATTACGCCGGCCGACTATGGACATCGGCCGACGCACGTCACGACCTACACGGCGAACGACGCCTGCTACGGCGCTCGCTGACGCAGGGTCAAGTTCGCCCGCCAGTACGCCACGACCAGCAAGACCCAGCCTCCAAAGGCAGGCCCCACGGCCGACCCTTGCGCACCGGATCCGCACCTTCCCGTCGAAGCACAGTGATCAGCTCGGCGAACTGACGCGGGCTCACCCGGCGAACGGGCCTCTCCAGGACAGCTCCGCTGCCGTGATCACACCAGCCACTGCAAGATCGTCTCATCTGCCGGTGATGCAGTTGGTGAGCCAGTCTGCATGTTCTGCACGATTGATGCCGGCATCGCCATCCACGACATAGGCCAGCGCCTCCGCGAAGCTCGACCCCAGGGGCCAGAGCCAGTTCGGCCCCACAGCGACCACGCGCCCGCTGGTCGCAATGTACGACCTGAACTGGACCGACCACATACCCAGAGGGCTGTAGTTCTCCGCGTAGCGATGCCTCAGCGTGGACGCTTCCGCGGCGGTGTCGATGCAGGCGTCAACGGGGTCTATATGCAGTGACGAGGCAGGGACGCGTTTGGTGGAGCTCTCGATCGTCAGCTCGCCGAACTGGGTCCAGATCTCGACCGCCATGTCATTGAGCTCGAACCCAGCGGCTGTCAGTTGCTGTGTCCAGTGCGCAGTGCCGATCTCGCGACCTGCTGTCCACCCGGCAACGCCAAGCGCGTCCAGCACCGACGGGGCACAACCCGTCAACGACTTACTGATGTGTTCTATGCGCCCTCCCCTTGGCCGTATCTGTTGCCCGAAGTCCGGCGCATATCCGGACCGGCGAACAGGACTACTGGTCGCGGAAGGCACGGAGATCGTTTGCGGGACAAGCTTTACGACGCGTTGCTGAACGGCATATAGGTAGCCTTCGATCGAGTGCCTACTCTCGTGCATGCGCATGCACTCGCCGACAAGGGCTACGGCTACGCTCACTTGCGGCGATGGTTTGCCAAGCGGCGTATCCGGCACCGCATCGCCCGTCAGGGAGTCGGGTCCTCGCAGCGGCTTGGGCGTCATCGCTGGAGCATCGAGCGCACGATGGCGTGGCTCGCCGGCTGCCGCCGCCTCCACCGCCGCTACGAGCGCAAGGCGGAGCACTTCCTCAGCGACCGGGTACGACATTTCAGGGGCGGCCGAACTCCGTGGCCCGGCCTTCTTCGGCGACTCCATTACCGGCTGATGAGCCACGCCCAACTGAGTGCGGAATGACATAACCCGTGCCCAAGATCCCGGATCAAGCCTCCCACCGGCTCACCCGCCCTGCGAGTCGGGTCGCAGCAGTGCGCGGGCTGCCCCTTCCGCTCGCTCCACCCGGGACATCAGGCGATCCCGCCTCTTTGGCCACCAGGTCAGCTCGAGCGCAAACAAGGCGACCACCAGCCAGGACACCAGGGCCTCTCGGGCTGTTCCGGCCACCGTGTCATACACGGCCAAAGCCACCACCACCGCGCCTACGAGCGCCACCGCCCACCACCGGAGCCGGTCCTGCTCCCGGGCTCTCCGCAGCGCGTCGGCGTATTGGACGACCGCCGGCGCCAGCCGGGCGTCCATGATGGCCTCCCCTCGTCGGGAGACCCGTACGACCAGCGCCCGATCTGCGGGCTCCAGGTCTGCGCCGCTCGGCCACACCTTGCTCATCCGGCGAGCCACCCGGACGCCGTACAAGGGACTGAGCACCACGACGACGACAGCGGCGCCCGCCCATGAGCCGGACTCGACGGCGACGAAGGCGCCGAAGAAGATGCCGACGGACAGACCGACTGCGAGCGCCCTGCGCACCGGGCCCCCTTGCCACACCCAGCCCGGAACCAGAACCACACGCTCATGCTGGCCAATACCGGTGCCGCAAGCAATCACCGCACCAGCGAGTCGGTGAGGTCGTTCCTCGCCCGGGCCGGTCTCGAAGTCGCCGAGCCCGGCGGCCCGCAGCGGCCGGGCTCGGAGGTCTCCGAGCGCGGTACGTACAACTCCCGGTCCGCCGCTGCGTGGCCACGGCGTCAGGCACAGAGGAGGTAGACGGAAACCTGAGCGTCGTCGATCCGGCCTGCCGTGCCGGTGTACTGGCGCTGGACCCCGACTGTCCGCGTGCCAGTTCAAAATTCGTGAACATCACCCGACCGTGGATCGAGGTGCCTCCCAAACCCGTGAGCAACCGCTGTCGCGACCCGTGAACGAAGCCATCGCGTACGTCGTCGCGCACCAGATCGGCGTCCTGCTTGGCCCGGCCGAGCAGGCGCTGCATCAGGAGTTGCCTGCCCCGCCCACTCGCCGCTGGACCAGCAGTTCTTGCGCGGCAGGTCCGGCATCAGCCCAAGCACGAAGTCCCGCATCCGACGACGCAGGTTCCACCAGTGTGAAGGGGCTCGCGAGCCGGCCCATCAGCCCCTCAAGCGCCTCCTGCCCGCGGGCAGGATCTACGCTGTGGCCAGCCACCACCGCATGATTCTCACTCCTCACACGCCAATGATCACCGATGGCTGCACCTACGCCGAGCCAGGCTTTGGTGCCTCGGCTGGGACGATCTGGCCTATAGCTGGGGCAACGTCGGCCCGGTCGGCGGCGTCCGCGTCGCGCCGGTGGCGAAATAGCGACCGATCACCCCGCCGAGATCTGGAGTTGAAGCCGCTGATGGACATGTCTTCCCGAGAGATCCGCATGCCCCTCGACGAGGTCGTGGCGGTCCTGCAGGACCTGAACGAGTTCGTGGTTTCTCTCGATCGCATCGGATCCCGTCAGGCGTACGGAGACGCCGACGAGTGCACCGTCGGCCGATTCGTCGCAGCTTGGGATGTCGCCCGGAGACCGTCCCATGCCCGACGCGTCATCAGCGTCGCGCTCGATGAACAACTGAGCCCGGAAGAGAACGCCGAAATCGATTCCCTGTGTGACCGGGGCCGATTCTTCGGCACGGACGGCTCCAGCGACATCCCTGCGAACCAACCCACCTGAGACAACGAGCCGGCGAGGCTGCCCCGACTCGTTGCGGATCGAGGCTCGACTTACCTGCTACGACCAGCAAGATCACGATCTGCAGCTGGCGTACTGGGGCCCATGTTCCTGGAACTGGCCACGACCGAGCAGCTCTGACCTCGGCCCACAGGACGCAACGGGTCAAGATTCAAGCTACTGGCGACGTAGGGCATTGGAACCGTCCGAATGCCTGCGGTCCGGAGCCGAGGTGTATCTCCGGACCGGCATCAGCCGCCGTGTGTGGGCACCGATCAGACTTGTTCGAAGTGGAACGCCTTGATGAAGCAGTCGCGGGGCTGGGCGACTGCGAAGAGGATGCACTCCACAAGCGAGTGCGCGGTGAGGGTGTCCTTGGAACCGCGTGGAGTGGTTTCCCACTCCTCGGAGAGCGGGTCCGCGTTGTCGAAGTCGGGTGGGTAGAGCGATATCACCCGGACTCCTTGGCGGCGCAGGCGCTTGGAGAGGATCTCGGTGAACCCTGCTTGGGCACTCTTGGCTGCGTAGAAGGCGTCGTGGGCGTCCGAACGATGATGGCCCGCCGTCCCACAGGTGGAGACCATCGTCACAACGTCCGGCTTCTCCGAGTTGAGCAGGAGAGGCAGGAAATTCTTCACGGTCAGGACCGTGCCGGTGGCACCGGAGCTGATGGTGTCGATGACATCGGTGTCCGTTGCGGACAGCAGGTCCGGCCCTTCGAGCCAGCGGGAGCCGTTGTTGACGAGCAGGTCGACACGGTCCGTGTGTCGCGCGACACCGGAGGCGAAGTCGCGGATTGAGGCGGGGTCCGTCAGGTCGCACGCGAAGGCGTGCACCCTGTGATGGCCACGTTCGCGAATCTCATCGCGGACACGTTCGGCAGCATCGAGACTGCGAGCGGAGAGGAAGACCTCGGCGTCGAGGTCCGCGAGCCGGATGGCCAGGGATCGCCCGAAGTCGCGGCCGGCGGCTGTGATGACGACGCGGTGGTTGTCGAATCTCATGGTGTCGCTCCGGGTTCGTGGATCGGTTGTTGCAGTGCGGTGCGGCGGCCGGCGTCGCCGGCACAGGCGGCCCAGTCCTCGGTGGCAAGGCGTTGCCCGGTGACAGCGACGTCGGTGTGGAGGCCCAGGGTACGGGCGACAATCGCGACGGAGGTCTCGGTGGCGAGCTGGAAGAGTGCGGTGCGCGGGCCTGGTTGGGGCGGATTCGGAACTGCTTCAGCCGGTGGGTCAGTTGTGTGGTGCTGATCGGGCGGCCGGGCTGACCGCCGGGGAAGAGCCAGGGCGATGGGGTCAGGGCTCCGATGGTCGCGTGGCTCTTGCGGTTCGCGGCGACCGTGCGGGCCAGTACCAACGACGGGCTCGGGCAGCTGGATGAGGGTGCCCCCGGCCTCGGTGGCGAGGTACTCCACGCGGTGAACGCGGCATGGCCGCCGTAGTCCTGAGCACCCCTGAAGAGCTGAGGACACCTCAGCAGGAGGAGCCGCAGGGCCATCAGCCGGTCGTCCGCGGCATCGGCCTCCCTCGAGTACCCACGGCTCCAGGCGCGTGTGCTCGAGCGGAACGCGCGTCCGGTCCGCACCGGCCGTGCGTGGGGACGGGCGCCCCGTGCGGGGAAGGGCCCGCTCATGATCCGGACAGCATGCGCGGCGGGTCCTCCCCGAGTCCCTCCACGCTCTACCCCGCTCAAGTTCTTGTGGTCGGCTGCGGGTCGGTGCTCCTCGAAGCCGTCGGCCGACAGGGCCCCTCCATCCGTCACATTCTGCCGTCGGGGTCCGTCAGTGAAGTGACGAAGCAACACGACCCCGCCCGGGGTGACCGACGAGCGACTCGATCTCCCAGGCCGATCGGCGCCCCGGCGCGGAGGTCGCCAGACCGAGGAAATGGACAGGACAATACGATGCTGACAAACATCATGTATGTGACGCTGTATGTCACCGATCAAGACCGCGCGTTGAGGTTCTATACGGAACAGCTCGGCCTGGAGGAGCGCGTCGACTATCCGGGTCCTGAAGGACGCTTCCTCACCGTAGGCGTCCCTGGCAGTTCACTCGAGATCATCCTTTGGTCGCACGCTGCCGCCTCAGGGCAGCCGGCCGAGGCGCAGCCGGACACCGCGCCCGGTCCGGTGTTCCTCGAATCAGACGACCTGAGGAACGACTTCAAGGTGCTTCGCGACCGCGGTGTGACATTCGTCCAGCCCGAACCCGAGGACTACGCGTTCGGGGTCCGCATCGAGGCCGTGGATCCGGACGGCAACCGGATCTCGCTGCGCCAGCGCGGCCGGGCAAGCCGTGGCGACGGCTGACCGTCCGTGGGCCCCGCGTGGTCGGCGCCGCACGGCGCCGGCCACACCACCATCCGGGCCCAGTTTGCGGGGCGGGCGTGTGAGCTCGCCTGGCGCGACACCTGAACCTCGAACCAAACACTTCTGCCGGGACAAGACGCTCTTTGCATAGGTGTTCTTGAACCCTGGCCGCTGTTGATCAGGTATGCGTTAGCGTCAGCGCCGGCTGTGTTGTTGACGCGGCGGTGGTGGTTCCGGGAGGGAACGGATGGCACAGACGGCGTTTGACAAGTCCGAGCGGCGGACGTGGGCAGGACAGGCCGATGCCTATGCTGCGAGCTTCGCCAAACTCTGCGCGTATCCCGTACCCGCGCTGCTCCGTGCTGCCGAGGTTCGAGAGGGAGCCCGAGTCCTCGATGTGGGGACGGGCACCGGCACTGCCGCTGCAGCTGCATGTGAGCGGGGAGCGAAAGTCACAGCGGTGGACGCCGAGCCAGGAATGGTCGCCCGCGCCGCGCAGGCGGCCCCAGAAGCCGACGTGCGGCTTGCCGCTCTGCCCCGCCTTCCGTTCGCCGACGACGCGTTCGATGCTGTGGTCGGCAACTTCGTTCTCAACCATGTCGGACGGCCTCGGGAAACCCTGAAGGAGCTTCGCCGGGTGACGCGTCCTGGTGGCCGGATAGCGGTCACCATCTGGCAAGTCCCCCCGGCCGCTGGGCAAGCGTTGCTCGGTAGGGCTGTCCAGAGGGCGGGGGTCGCCCGTCCCGCACACCTGCCGGCTCTTGCTCCCGAAGATGACTTTCCGCGCACTGAGCAGGGCTTTGTCGCATTGCTGGGCGAGGCCGGACTGCTGAATGGTGTCTGCGACCCACTGGTCTGGGGACATCGGACGACTCGCGAAGAGTGGTGGAGCGGAGCGGCCGCCGGAGTGGCGACGATCGGGCAGATCGTGACGAGTCAGC
This sequence comes from Streptomyces sp. NPDC050564, assembly GCF_044457265.1. NCBI lineage: Bacteria > Bacillati > Actinomycetota > Actinomycetes > Kitasatosporales > Streptomycetaceae > Streptomyces > Streptomyces sp. NPDC050564. The sequence continues at coordinate 13,535 of NZ_JBITGS010000040.1, forward strand.
CTCCGGGGGTTATCGCGGAGATCAAAGAGCACTTCGATTCACTGTGTGCGGAGTTCGCCGACCCCGACGGCGTGCTGGTGTTGCCTCACGCGGCACTGATCGCACATGGCCAGGTATGACGTTGCCTGCCCGACATCGGCGGGGCTTCACACGCGGCGTACTTGGCCGCGGTCACTTGGACGTGCCCAGCTTGTCCAGTTTGCCAAGTTGGGCTCTGACGAGGGCGTCCGGTACGACCGCCGGTCCCCTCCCCCATGGCCGGCTCGGGTTGTTGAAGGTGTAGAACATGGCGACCGTCGTCCCTTGTCGAACGGCCACCACCGCACAAGGGACCTTGATGGGCTCCTCGTCCTCGGTGTCCGCTGCAAGCTGTGTGAGCCGGAGCGATACGGATTCGTCGCCGTAGCCGGGATCGGGTTGGAGTTCGACCGCTTCGTAGCCGAAGTCCACCTGAATGTCCTTGAAGGACTTGCACCCCTTGGCGGCAGCGCGGATCGCGTCGATCACCCGCGCGGCGTCTTCGGCGCTGTATGACGACAGACTCATGGTGGCTCCGGGGCCCTGCTTCTTCGGGAAGATCATCCGTGCGAGGCGCGCGGTGGCGGCATAGCCACTGCTTGTTCCCAGCGACTGAACGACGGGGGCGCATGCGGCGGGATCCGCGGTCCTGCGGGACGCTTTGGGATTCGCCAGTGCCCGTTCGACTTTGTAGCCGTCGAGGTCCGCGTCCGTGATGGCCGCCCGTTCCAGGTCCGCCTTGCTCAGCGCCTTGTCATCAACGGACGTGCCGGTCCGGTGCGATGCGGCACTTGGCGTGGAGGCCTGCCCTGATCCGCAAGCGGCGAGGGCCGGAAGGGTCATGAGCATGGTGATAGCGATCCAGGCTCGTGATTGGCGCACCACTGTCTTTCCCACCCGTTTTGTTGTGGAGCACGTGCGAAGTGTCGCGCCGGCCCAGATGCTTTGCCCGAGCCGTCCACCCCGGCTCCAAGCCCTGGCCAGCAGGGTAGATCGTCCGCCGGCAGTTCGGAGGGATTTTCGACCGGAGAGACATTCTCCGGCCTGCCCAACACCAGTTCTCCTCGTTGCCCGGCTCCACGCCTTCATCCGTTCGACCGTCCAGGCGCCTGCGCGGGGCCGCCCGGTTGGCACCCCTCAGCGGCGAAGTCCGGGAGAAGGAAGTGGAGTTCGTGGCCGCAGTCCGGGCCGGCAGGCGCCATCTTCTTGACTCCGCCGTCCGAGACGCCACGCCGCTGCACGATCCGACCGACGACCCGAGCACCGCTCGCTGTCAGTTGCGCGGCCGCCGCATCCATGAGCTCGATGGCGTCCTTCTCCTTCGCGGAGAAGTCGCCAACGATCACGATATCGGCCCCCGCGACCCCCGCGGTCGAAGCCCGGCGCTGGGCCGACTCCGGTCCCCAACGGCGAGCTGGGCCGCCGGTCTCGCCTTCGGAGCTGATGCATGCCCGAGGGGCTAGCTGCCCGGCGACCTGCAGCGATACGCGTCATCTCACGCCGAGGTCAAAGGACAAGGTGAGTGGATGTCATTGCCGGTGCCGGGCGAGAGTTCCCCTGCCTGGTGGTGATAACCGGGTCGCCGCTGCACCGGTTCGCTGATACATAGATGTGATGGCAGGTGACGACTCCAACGGGCTTCAAACAGGGCAGTCGGGACTCATCGTGAAGGTGCCTGAGGCGGAAACTGCTGTGCGGTCATGGCGTAACCGGCTGGATCCCTCAGCCCAGGCGGGTGTTCCGGCCCACGTCACGGTGCTTTTCCCGTTCCTTGAGGAGCACCGCATCGACACAGGCGTGCGTACTGCCCTCGGTGAGGTGCTCGGACGGCACCGGCCCTTTGAGGTCCGATTCGAGCACTGCAGGCGGTTCCCCGGAGTGCTGTATCTCGCTCCCGACCCGGACACGCCGTTTCGGTGGCTCACCGAGGCGATCGCGGATCGGTGGCCAGAGACCCCGCCGTTCGGTGGGCAGTTCGATGACGTCATTCCGCATCTGACCATCGCCCAGGGACAGGACGATGCCGTTCTGGAGGAGGTGGAGGCCGACCTTCTCGGCCGTCTTCCCGTGACGGCTCAGGTGTCCTCGGTCGATCTCATGGTGCATAACGGCACCGGGTGGCAGCAGCGGGTGTCGTTCCCGCTCGGGTAATTTCGCTGCGGTGACCGATCATCCGTTGCCCTGCTGATTCTTGGTGTGGGCGAGGCGGTAGAAGTCGGTTCCGGTCGCGATGATGTTGCCGCCGAACACGGAGCGGACCCGGAAGCCGACCATCGCGGCTGCGGTGTGCGGCGGTCGCCGTCCCAGGGCGGAGCCTCGCGGCACACGGTCGTGGTCTTCGAGCGTGGCAGACGCGCTCACCACGTCTGCGCAGTGGTGGCGAGTCGATCAAGTACCGTGCGGCAGGAGAGGGGGGAGAATCCCTGTGCAGACCACCCTTGCCGTGCTGTTCGCCCTGATGGCGGCCGTCAGCAACGCCCTGGCCACCGTTCTGCAGCGGTACGCGGCCCGCACGGTGCCCCTGTCGGTGGGCCTCGGGCCGGCTCTCATCGGGGAGCTGCTGCGCAAGCCGGTGTGGCTCGCAGGGTTCGGGGCGGTGATCGCGGCGGCCCTCTGCCAAGCGCTGGCCTTGCTGAACGGCGAGCTCTCTCTCGTCCAGCCGCTGTTCATCCTGGAACTGCCCTTCGCGCTGTTCATCGGCGGGATGGTGCTGCGCCGGCGGCTGCCGCGGCGCGGCTGGCTCGCGGTGGGCTGCATGGTGGTGGGGCTGGGCATGGGGCTGTGGGCGGCCTCGCCCAGCCCCGGGGTGGACAGGCCGCGTACGGAGGTGTGGGCGATGGCGCTGCCCAGTTGCGTCGTGGCCGTGCTGCTCCTGCTCGCGGTCGCCGTGCGGCGCCCGGCGGGACGACTGCGCGCCGCCTGTTTCGGTCTGGGGGCGGCTATCTGCTACGCGCTGACTGCGGGGCTGCTGAAGGATGCCACGCAGGTGTGGAATACGGACGGCGTGGCCGCCTTCTTCACTTCCTGGCAGACGTACGGCTTCGCGCTCGTCGGGGTGGCCGCTGTCTTCCTCCTGGAGAATGCGCTGCAATCGGGGCCCCTGGTGGCCTCTCAGCCGGCGCTGACTTTGGGGGACGCGACGGTGAGCCTCACCCTCGGTGTCACCGTCTTCGAGGAGCAGCTACGGGGCGGTTGGTTCGTGCTTCCCATGCTGCTGGGGGCGCTTCTCGTCGTGTGCGGCGCATTCATTCTCGTCCGCGTCCCGCTGATCCACACTCTGGTGGCACCAGACGCTCCCCGCTGATCAACTGAGTACCAGGGCTTGCAGATAGTTCGGACAAAGAAGGTCCTCCCCCGCTGCAAGACCGCCATCACTTCACCCACGCACCGGTACAGCACTTCCAGGGCACCGTGTCAGCCCCAGAGGACGTGAACGGCCTGCGGCTTGCGAAACACCAGGCCCCGTGTTTCGGGCGTCGGGTGGTCCGGGTCGAGCCGGAGTCCCGGCAGGCGCTCCAGCAGCTGCCGAAGGGCAACGCGTGTCTCCAGGCGCGCCAGATGCGCGCCCACGCAGTAGTGCGGCCCCTGGGCGAAGGCCAGCTGCAGGCGCGCGTTGTCCCGCCGTATGTCGAATGCGTCCGGGTCCTTGAAGACCTCCGGGTCCCGGTTGGCGCCGGCCAGCGACACGCTGACCAGGTCCCCGGCACGTACGGTCACGGGGCCGAGCGTGGTGTCCCGGGTGGCATACCGGTCGACCACTGTCGCGCCAGGCTCCAGGCGCAGGGACTCCTCGATGGCGCCGTCGAGCGGCTCCGGACCGCCGTCGCGGACCGCGGACAGCTGCGCAGGGTCGTTGAGCAGGAGGACAAGGAGGTTGGCGATCATCGCCTCCGTCGTCTCAAGGCCTCCGAACAGCAGTACGGCTGCGTTGGACGCCACTTCGGACAGACTCAGCGCCCCCGCCGCCGAGGCAAGCAGCGACGTGCTGTCCGGGCCGCCGATGGTGTGCTCCACTGCCGCCTTCAACTGTTCGTACGCGGCGGCCCCGTCCGGGCCGGGCGCCTGGCCCGCCGTGATGCGGGTGACCGCGTTCACGATGGCGTCGTACCAGCTCAGTACTGTGCCGGTGGTGGTTCCGGCGAGGCCGAGCGCCTCCGCCATGACGGCGACGGCGAGCGGCCCGGCGAAGTCCCTTCGCAGTTCCGCCGCCCGTTGCGGGATCAGGGCGTCGATCAGGCGGTCCGCCTCCTGTTCGGTGAACGCCGTGAACCGGCCCAGCACCTCCCGAGGCCGGAAGGGGTCGGTGAACGGCGCCCGGTGCCGGGCGTGTTCGGCGCCGTCGAGCGACAGCATGCTCGGGCCGACCACTTGCGCGGTGGAAAACCGGGGGTCGTCCACGGTGAATGTTTCTGCGTCCCGCATCACCTGCGTGGCCAGGTCGCGCCGGGTGACCAGCCAGCCGCCCAGCTCGGGCAGCCACGAGACCGGTTCGCGGGCGCGCAGCAGGGCCAGCCGCGGGTGCGGGTCACGGCTCAGCTCGGCGAGCGTCGTCGTCGCACCCAGCGGAAAGGCGGTGACACGGTGCGTCATCCCAGCCTCCATCCTCAGATCGGAACGTAGGCGGCAGCCGGTCCTTGGCCTCCTCCGCCGAGTTGACCTTGCCTTACCCACCCAGCACCTCGGCTGCACCAGCCCGGTCGTCAAGAGGGCGCTCGATCTGGGCATCGGCGCGGTCGACAGCGGCGGCCGCCTCCACCGAGGGGGCCGGTCGGCAGGACGTCACTGGAAAGCAACGTAGTGAACCGCCATGCGTAGGCGACCAAGCCGGTCGGATCGAAGAGCGATCGGGACGTGCGGCCGGGCATATGCTTCCCGCAGGCGCCGTACGCCCTCTGCGCCGGTGGCAGAGTCAGTCGACCGGCGTGGAAGCACTCGCCCTCTCATGGTCTGCCTCGCTCGGTGGATCTGCGCATCCAAGACGTGAACACGCCCCTTTCACGCGGTTCCCGGCCCCCGTCCGTGGGTGTTTGGCTTACCTGGCGGTGCGCACAGCTGAGCCGCGCGCACCGTCACCGCCTCCACCAGACCGGCATCCCCGAGGAGTACGAGCCCGGCCTGAACGTGCGGTTCATGGGCATCGACACCACCGCGATCATGAACTACCTGGTCACCGCCTACTACTCGATGGCCATACTCGTGCCCGACGCCGCGGGAATCCTGGAGAACGTACAGGTCGGGTGGGTGCCGGAATGAGCGCACCGTCGACATCCGGTTCGCCCGGGACGTCCTACGGACGGCGGCTGCCCGGGCCGCCGAGCCTCGCCCGTACGGCGCGAGCCCGGCGAAGCGGTTCCATACCCGGGCTGCGGTACCGGCCCGCCGTCCCGCCGACCCCGCGAAGGTCGCGGAGGTCGAGCGCAGGCTGGAGTCCTGGGCCCGTCGGCTCGATCTGTTCCCGCCCGCGTGGACGGAGGACTTCTCGGGGTCCCAGTTCGGGCGGGCCGTCGTGCTCGCACATCCGGGCGCCGCCGACCTCGAACGCCTCACCGCCGCCGGCAAGTTGCTGGTCGCCGAGCACCTCGTCGACAACTGCTATCGCGAGGTGGACGAAGGCAGGGGCGGATCGCCTCGCGGGCTGGGCGGGCGGCTGCTCATGGCTCAGTCGGCTCTCGATCCGTACCACGGCACCCCCGAGCTGGTGGGCGAGTGGCAACACGGTGTACGGGCCGACGGGCCGCTGCGCTCCTACCACTTCGCGCTGCGGGAGTACGCCGTACTCGCCACGCCCAGCCAGACCGACCGCCTCCTGCACGACCTGGCCCGGCTGCACCTGGGCTATCTCGGCGAGGCCGGCTGGGCCGACATCCGGTACATGCCACGGGTGTGGGAGTACCTGGTGATGCGGCAGTTCAACAACTTCCGTCCCTGTCTGGCGATCGTGGACGCCGTGGACGGCTACGAGTTGCCCGAGGACGTCTACGTACGGCCCGAGATCCAACGAATCACCGCCCTCGCCTGCAACGCCGCCACCATCGTCAACGACCTGTACTCCTTCACCAAGGAACTGGCCGGCGATCCGAACCATCTCAACCTGCCCCAGGTCGTCGCCGCCAACGAACGGTGCGGGCTGAAGGCCGCCTTTCTGAAGGCCGTCGAGATCCACAACCGGATCATGGAGGCGTTCGAGGAGGAGTCGGCGGCCCTCTCCGCCACCTCACCCCTGATCGCGCGCCACGCCCAGGGCCTGGCCGCCTGGGTGGCCGGCAACCACGAGTGGCACGCCACCAACACCCGCGGCTACCACCTGCTCGACTACTGGTGATCACCGGGCACCCATCGCCGACCGCACCACGAGGATTCACCGTTGACCATCACCGACGCCGGCACCACGACAGCACCGGTGCCGACCCAGTCCACGTACCAGAACCGCGTCGCGGAGTACTGGAACGCCGAGGAGAACCCGGTCAACCTCGAACTCGGAAAGATCGACGACCTGTACCACCACCACTACGGCGTCGGAGACGTCGACTGGTCCGTACTCGACGCGGACGACGGCACCGGCCTGGACGACGTCGAAGCCGGACTCGCCCGCCGCCGGGAGAGGGTCACTGCCGAACTGCACCGCCTGGAGCAGGCCCAGGCCGATCTGCTCGCCCGCTGGCTCGGCGCCCTCTCCCCCACCGATCGCGTCTTCGACGCGGGCTGCGGACGAGGCGGTGGCGCTGTCGTGGCCCACCTGCGGTACGGCTGCCACGCAGACGGCGTCACCATCTCCCGCAAACAGGCCGACTTCGCAGGCGAGCAGGCCCGCAGGGGCGGCATCGACGACAAGGTGCACTACCACGAGCGCGACATGCTCGACACCGGCTCTCCCTCCGGCTCGTACGCGGCTTCCTGGAACAATGAGTCCACCATGTACGTGGAGTTGGACCTGTTGTTCGCCGAGCACGCCCGGCTGCTGCGCCGCGGCGGGCGCTATGTGACGATCACCGGTTGCTACAACGACGCCTACGGGCGGGCTTCCCGTGAGGTGTCCCTCATCAACGCCCACTACATCTGCGACATCCACCCGCGGTCGGAGTACTTCCGCGCCATGGCCCGCAACCGCCTCGTCCCCGTCCATGTACAGGACCTGACCGCCGACACCGTCCCCTACTGGGAGTTGCGCAAGCAGGCCGACCATCTGGTCACGGGAATCGAGGACACGTTCTTGGCCGCTTGCGAGAACGACAGCTTCCAGTACCTATTGATCGCGGCCGACCGCGTCTGACTCCACTGCGCGCCCGGTACGGCGGGGCTGCTGCTCATCGACGACTGCTCCCGAGCGGCCGGGCTCCCGGTCCGACCGCGAACGCGGCGAGCAGCATCAGCAGCTCGTCACGCTTGCCCGGGGCGTGCCGCACGGCGTGTGCGAGGAAGGGGACGGCGGGTGCCGAAGCCGGGTAGACCGTGCCCTGGTGGTGGATGTTGCCGTAGAGCTCGTGGATCGCCTCGCCTGCCGTCTCCTCATCGTCCTGATAGAGCGCCCTGATCAGCTCAGGCACGTCCTCGGCCGAGCCGTAGGCGTGGGTCAGGGCGTGCCACTGGACGTCGTCCAGTTCGGCCGGAGACTTCATGGTCCGCGCTCCTCGTCTGATCAGCTGCGCCGACCATACCGATCACTGCTGACAATGCTGCAGCGAATGGAATCCATGCGGTTCTCATGCGGGTCCCCTGGGCCGGAACCCAGCTCGGTTCAGCCGAGCAGGTCGTAGGCTGCCAGAACGGTGAGGGAGACGGGGCTGGACCCCAGCCGCCCTCATCGCTGCGACCAACTGGAGGTCGACGGCCTCTACTTGATGCGCTGCCTGCCAGGGACTCGCCGAGCGGTGTCAGCACAGTGTGGCTACGGCCGTGCGGTAGAGCAGCTCCTCGGCCCGGTCCCACGGCCAGTCGTTCTCGACCACCAGCGTGCGCCAGCCGGTGGGGCCGAACCAGAACCACAGGAGGTCTGCCGTTTCGTCCACCGGGTAAAGGGGCCGCGGAGTCAGGGTGTGCAAGTGGCGCGCGGCTGCGTGGAGCGCATCTCGGTATGCGGCAGTGGCGCGCTCCCACAGTGCCTCCCCGTTTTCGTGGACGGGCAGTGCCTTGCGGATCGCCTCGTGCACCGTGAACTGCCCCTCGTTGCCCATGCGCGTGCCGCGAGCCAGTGCCTTGAGGACCGTCTCGGGTGTGTGAAGGGTGAGCAGGTGCTGCATGGCCTGTTCGTAGCCGGAGTCGACCACGCCCTGGTCGACGATCTGATCCAGGATGTCGCTCTTGCTTCCGACGCTCGCGAAGACGGTTTTCGGCGCGACACCCGCTGCCGCGGCGATGTTCGCGACGGTCACCCGCCCGTAGCCACGGTCGGCGAACAGTTCGGCGGCCCGCTGCAGGATCAGCGCGCGCGTCCGCGCAGCAGCCTGCTCACGCAACGGGGAGACGTAGGGGCGCTTGGGCGGCATCTCGCCATCCTAGCCAGCGTGATACCACCATTGCCCTATTCATTAGACGCCCTATAACCTCAATTGCGTTCGGCCGACACGACCGGCGCAGGCTTCGGGCTGCTACCCGCGCGCTGCGGGCACCCATCAGGCCGATCCGATGCCACAGCACAGACCGCACAGCAGGCGAAAGGCATGGACACCATGGGAATGGACCCCACGGACCTGGCTCACGGACTCTTCCGGATCCTCGAGACCGGGGATCCGGCGCTGGCCGCCGACGTGGTGGGTGAGGACTTCCACAACCGCGAAGCGGCCGTCGCACCTCCGGCATGCGCGACCGCAGGACCGGCCGGGGTTCTCGCCTCCGGTGCCTGGATGCGGTCGGCCTTCAGTGACCTGCGCTTTCCCGTCCTGGGCATCGCCCAGAACGAGGACCAGGTCTGGGTACGACTGCGCATGCAAGGCCGCCACACCGGCCCGTTCGTACGCTTCCGCGACGGTGCCCTCGACCAGGCCATACCGCCCACCGGGCGCGAGATCGACTTCGAACAGATCCATGTGCTCGCCCTCCGTGACGGCAAGGTCATCGCGCACGAGGCCGTGCGCGACGACATCACCATGCTCGGCCAACTCGGCGTCTTTCCGCCGTCCCCCGCCATCGCCCTGCGCATGCTCGCCTGGCGAGTGACCGCACGCGCCGTCCGCGCGGCCGACCATGTCACGGCACTGGCGGCCGAGGCAGCCGCCCTGCCGCACAACAAGATGGAGGAGAGCCACTGAGCCTCGCCTGGTTCGCGCCATCGCCCTTGGCGTTGCGGGACAGCTTCCGCTGAGCCTTCGCATGGCGCACACGGCCAGGATGGAGTCAGGGGATGCGCAGGCCGGCGACGGCCTGCTCCTGTGCCTCGATCACGGACTTCTCGTTGGCCTGAGAACCGACGGTCACGACCTGAATGATGTGGTCGTCATTGAGGACGGAGCGAGTCGTGGCGACCTTGTGGTCCCCCTTCGTGGAGGAGAGACGCACATCGAGGGCGGGGTGGCCATCGACCGTATTGCGCTTCTGACTGGTGACGGAGGCGCCGCCCCACTCGTCGGCCATTCCTTGACGGGTGCCCTCAGCAGCATCCTGGAGCTGAGCCGGCCCGGCTCCGTGTACATCCATGACGAGGAAGTACATAAACCCGTCAGAGGTCGGCACGGCGTAAACGCGCGCGGGGTAATCGCCGGCTTCCTCTTTGGGGACCTCGCGCATCTTGGGCTTTCCGGGCAGTTTGAATGTGATACCGCTGGTGGCATCCGTGGTCTCCACCCACTTCACCCCGGAGGTGGGAGTGCCGTGCTGATGGTGACCGCTGAGCCCGGCTACCGTCGCCGTTTCGGTGCCGAAGTGCTGCGTCGCCGGGGCGGCGAGAGCACTGGTGGGCAACAGCACTCCTGCAGCCAGGGCGGTCGGGGTGGCAAGCATCAGAAGGCGCTGCGCGAGGGAACGGTGAGTCACTGAAATCACTTCCTTTGAGAAAAGCATGAATTTAATGTCGCCGGCCCTGTCATTCGGGACGTTGCGGCATGGGGGCCATGTTCGCCATTGGGCCAGGCCCTTTTCTGGACAATGCGGGCAGGCCACCTGCTCTGCGTACCCACGCCTCAATTAAGCCCGGCAGATCGAATCGCGTCATGCCCCTTCATCGCGTAACACGAGAACTCGGGACTTGACAGACAGCTGTAGTCGCTGCGCCGAGGACGCCGCAGGCTGCCGCTGATCTTCCCGGAGTCACGAGGCACTGACACGACACCGCCGAAGTGGCGGGCCGGTCGCCGCGGACGACGTGGCGAAATTGCGCAGCCAGGTCTCCAGCCGTTTACTGCGGATCGGGCGAAGAGCAGCGGGGGTCTGGCGGGCAGGCCAGTGTTTGGTCAGATCCAACGCCCGTTCCAGGCCGGGAAGATACCGGTGAGCTGGGCGCGGAGGCCGTTGACCGTGCGGGTGCGGTCGGCGACCAGGTCCATACGCCGTCGCCGACCTGTGAGGATCTTGAGATCGGTGACGGCCTCGTCGATCGCGACGCGGTGGTGATGGGTGTTGCCTGCGTCGAGGCCGGCCCGGATCGCGGCCATGTGATGCCTCCGCCGCCGAGCTCGACCACCGCAACTCACCACCGGGGCCGGGCTGGGACCGGGTGTGCTGTGAACGGCCGCGGGCCCGGCCGTAATTCGCTTGACCTGGCCTCGGGTCGAAGCTGACCGACGACGCCGTCTTCACGGCTCTGGCCCGGTTCGTGCTCGGACACGACCTGGTCTCTCAGGTCGTGTTCAGGCACGTCCCGCCCGGGCACCCGCTGCGCTGGCAGCTTGCGGACTTCCGCGCCGGCCAGGTGAGCGAAGACACCGACTGGCTCTGGGTGCGGCTGCTGGACGTCCCGCGTGCGCTGACCGCGCGCGGCTGGTTCACGGACGGCGAGCTCGTCCTCGACGTCGACGACCGGTTTCTCGGCGAGCACGGCCGCTACCTGCTGACCGTCCGGGACAACAAGGCCGACTGCGTCCCGACGGACCGGGAGCCCGATCTGTCCCTGGACGTGAGCGACCTGGGCTCGGTCTACCTCGGCGGCACCGCCCCGAGCACGCTCGTGCGTGCCGGACACATACGGGCCCACCGCCCGGGCGCGGCCACCCTCGCCGACGCCCTCTTCCGCGCCGAGCGCTCCCCGCACTGCCTGCACTGGTTCTGACCGCGCGCTCGCCGACCCTGCGCAAGTCACCCAGTGGCAGAGCTGACTGAGTCTTGCAGACGGCATCCCCACCGCCGTCAGATCCGCTGAATCCTCAGAAATGGCCTCGTGCGTGTACGCGTTCGTCGTGAAGACGAGCACCCGTAGATGAGCTTGGGCATGAAGCAGGACCACCACCGACTGGTGGTCGCGTGCCATACCACCGTGCTATGCGACGGCTCTCCCACCACGGTTGCGGAGGGGACGGTGTCCGCGGGCCTCACCTATGGCCCATGGGGACGATCGTCCGACTGAAGCCCTATGGAGCTTTTGGCCGCGAGGCGACCGAGGCGGTGCCGCAGGAGCAGTGTCACGCCGCTCCCGATGCGCGGACTGGGAGGTTTTACCTCCCAGAAGGGAGTACGCCGGTCGTGGCATCGATACTGGTCACAGGCGCACGATGGGCAAGTGGAAACCAGACGAACGGCGGTCCGGCGTCGGCCGTGCGCGCCGCCGGCAGGTTGCTGGACGTCCCCGACGAGGACGCCGCCACCGCGGTGGTCGACGAAGTCGGGCAGCACGCCGGTCCCATCGAGGTGCTGGTCAGCAGCGCCGGTCACGGCGTGGAAGGCACTGTTGAGGAGTCCAGCATGGACGACCTGCGTGGCCCATCCGATGTCAACGTCGTCGGCAGTGACGCGGTCGTCAACGCCGCCCCGTTCCCACCGATAACTGACCCCAGCCCCGGCCTGTTCTGGCATGCCGCGACCACGTCTGGATTGTCTCGTGAACGACCCCCGTACCCCCACGCCCGTCGACTTCTGGTTCGACCCTGTGTGCCCGTGGACCTGGCTGACCTCCCGCTGGCTGCTGAAGGTCGAAAAGGCCCGGCCCCTCAGCATCACCTGGCACGTGATGAGCCTGGCCATCCTCAACGAAGGACGCCTGGACGAGTTGCCTGAGCACAACCGCGTCCTGATGGGCCAGGCCTGGGCGCCGGTCCGCGTCCTGACGGCCGCCGGCCAAATCCATGGAGCCGCCGTACTGGAACCCCTCTACACCGCGCTCGGCACCCGTTTCCACCTGCGGCAGCAGCCCAAGACCCGCACGACTGTCGAAGCCGCCCTGCGCGACGCCGGGCTACCCGCCGGCCTCGCCGACGCCGGCGACACCGACGCCTACGACCAGGAGCTACGAGCCTCACACCAGGAAGGCATCACTCTCGTCGGATCCGAGGTGGGCAGCCCGATCATCGCCGTTCCCGGTCCCGATACCGACAAGGTGGCCTTCTTCGGCCCGGTCGTCACCCCTGCCCCCAGGGGCGAAGAGGCCGGGCGCCTGTGGGACGGCACTCTCACCGTCGCTTCCACACCTGGCTTCTACGAGATCAAGCGCACCCGCACCACCGGTCCTGTCTTCGACGAGCCGACAGACCCATGACGAGGCTCCGTTCCGCGTCCCGCGGGGCACGTTCCACGGTGCGCACCGGGCTATGGACTACTTCGGCGCCTGGGCCGCTCGTCGGACGTTCACCTCGATCTGACTCCGAACGGCGACGCACCGGTGAACATGCTGTCGCCGGCATCCCATCGATCCAGTGTCGGGATCGCGCAAGACCGAGAGGCATCCAATGAATCGCCAGCACTCCAAAACGGGCTCGCTCACCGTGACGGTGTTCGTCTTCCCGGGGGTGCGGCTGCTCGATGTGACGGGTCCCATCGAGGTGTTCGCGTCGGCGAACGAGTTCGGCGGGCACTATCGGGTGCAAATTGCGTCCGAGGACGGCGCGGAGGTGATCACCTCCGCCGGGACCCGCCTCAGCGCCGACCTTTCCGTCGATGACGTACGTGAGCCGTGCGACGTTCTGGTGATCCCGGGCGGCCCGGAATGGGAAACCCTGATCAAGGACGACGCATTCTTGGATGTTGTCCGGCAGCTGAATGAGAAGGCCCGCTGTACGGCATCGGTGTGCACGGGAGCGTTTCTGCTGGCCGCGGCAGGACTACTGGATGGCCGTCGCGCCACGACGCACTGGCGGCACTCACGGCAGCTGGCCCTGCGTTTCCCGTCCGTTCAGGTCGAATCGGACGACATCTTCGTGCGGGACGGGCACATGATGACATCGGCAGGTGTCAGCGCCGGTATCGACCTGTCCTTGGCGCTCGTCGAAGATCACTACGGTGCGGAGGTCGCTCGTGCGGTTGCCAAGGACATGGTCGTCTTCATGCAGCGGCCAGGTGGCCAGTCCCAGTTCAGCGTCCGGTCCCGGGCCCCGCACACCCGGCACGAGATGCTCCGCGGAGTCCTGGACGCGGTCGCCGAGAACCCCGGGGCCCACCACACGCTGCCGGCCATGGCCCGCAGGGCAGGCGTCAGCGTCCGTCACGTGACCCGGCTCTTCTACGAAGAGGTAGGAACCACTCCGGCCCGCTATGTGGAGCAGGTCAGGCTGGAAGCTGCCCAGGTGATGCTGGAGACGGGTGACGACCCCATGCCAGTAGTGGCGCAACGCACAGGATTCGGCTCACCCGAGTCGCTCCGCAGAGCGTTTGTGCGACACCTGGGTGTGACACCTGGTGCCTTCCGGGCCAGTTTCCGGACGACCGGCGCGGGCACGAACGATTCGGTGTCCGAGGCGGTCGCGCCGTAGTCGAAGCACAACGGGCCGATGGCGGTGCAACTGTCTCAGGTCACCTCAGCGCCGAGATCCGGTACAGCAGATGACAGATGATGTCCTCGTCGCCGGAGGATGCGCGGGCGGTGACCTTCAAGCGGTGCCGGTGCCGGCTCGACCGCGTGGGCCCCGACGGCGCCGACCGCGCCGCTGATCAGCAAACTCTGCCCACCGCGCTCTGCCCACCGCGCGCTCGGCGGCGTTTGGATGAGCCGGCTCGGTGGCCGGCGCCGAGGCCTCTCAGGGATTCGTCCAGGCCTCCGGGTCCTCCGTCAGGCACAGGACCTCGTCGGGCAGCTTGGCCGCGGCCACGTCGGCCAATGTGACCTCGCCCAGGATCTTGCGGACGTTGGCGCGTACCGCGATCCACAGCGGCAGGAGCGACTCCGCCGGGCCGGTGTAGGAGAGCTCGGGCGGACGCACGCCCCGCACCGACACCAACGGTCCGTCCGCCACGCGGATCACGTCGGCGATGGCGATCGTGTCGGCCGGGCGGGCCAGCCGGTAGCCACCCTTTCCCCCACGCTGGCTGACCACCAGTCCGCCCCGGCGCAGGTCGCCCAGAATGCCCTCGAGGAACTTGTGCGGGATGCCCTGCGCCGCGGAGATCGTCTCGGCCTTGAGCGAGGTGTCGTCACCCACCGCGGCCAACTCCAGGACCGCCCGCACCGCATAGTCCGCCTTGGCCGAGATTCGCATGCCCCGATTATCCGTCACTGCCGCGTCCGCCCGTCACCGGCTACGCCCGCTTTCAGGAAGGGAGCGCGAAAGCGGGATGCCCGCCATTGAGGAAGTACTCTCCGACCTCGCGCAGTCGATGGCCGACCGGCTCCCGCAGTGTGTGTGCCCGGGCATCGCGCCAGAAGCGGTCGAATCCGTGCCGCGAGGAGGCAGCCCGGGCGCCGATGACGTCCAGCGCACGTGTGGTGACCTCCTGCGCGGCCCGGGAGGCGGCAACCTCGGCCGCGCTCGCGAGTACGGCGATCTGTGCGCACTCCTCGTCGTCGAGCCCTTCGCCCCGGTCGAGGCCACGCACCAAGGCCTCGACCGCCTGGTCGGCGAGAGCGGACGCGGAACGTACGGCCACGGTGAGTTCCCCGTAAACGCTCAGCACATACGGGTCCTGCGACGGACTGCCCGGCCAAGGTTGTTGAGTGGACTGCTGCCAGGAGGAGTTCGCGGACCTGCGGTATTCGCGTGCTTCGGCGAGCAGGCCCTCGGCGACGCCGAGACAGATCTGGACGGAGACCAGACGTGCGGTCGGGGCTGCGAGGCCGGCGAAGGGTGACAGCACGCCCTCATCGGAGGAGAGAGAACCGAACACGTCGTCGGTCGCGACCGGCACCGAGTCGAAGTCCACGCTGCCGCCGCCCGCCAGCCGCTGGCCGAAGGTGCTTCCGTCGGTGCCGTGCAGAACTCCTGGGTGGGTGGGATCGACGAGGACGGCCAAGGGCTCTCCGGTACCGGACCGAGCGGCGCGCACGACCAGTTGGTCGGCGACCCTGGCTCCGACGGCATGGCTCTGGTGGCCGTCCAGCACATAACCGTCCCCGGCTGGCGTCAGCGTGAGCGGCAGTGCCTGCGCCGCGACGCCGCCTCCCCAGCACCACTGTCCCGCCGCTGACGCCCGCTCGACGCGTGCGGCCAGGGCAGGTCTCGCGAAGAACCGGGCGCTGGAGGACAGGAAATAGTGGCTGCCGAGCAAGTGGCCGATCGAACCGTCGGCCGCCGCGATCGTCCGGACGACGGCGTAGGCCGTGTGCCAGTCCGCGCCTGCGCCCTCGTGTTCGGCCGCTGCCAACAGCGTCAGCAGCCCCGCCTCACGTAGCCGCGCGACCTCGTCGAAGGGCTCTTTGCCGGCCTGTTCACGCTCGGTCGCATCCGTGGCCAGATCGTCCGCCATCTCCCGGGCCGTGCGCAGCCAGTGCGCGTGCCCGGCTCCTGCACCGGTCGCCTCAACCGCCACGGTCACGCGTGCACCCGCTTCACGGAACAGCGCGTGACGCTACCGCTCTTTGCCTCGCCCGACGTGTAGGCGCACGCCGCCGGCCGACGGACGCGTGCGACGAGATGGACCGGCCGTTCGAACTCCAGGCAGGCCAGGCCGAGTTCGCCTCCGTCCGCTTGCGGGACGGGGACGGGACACCGGACGGATGGCGCTGTTGCGCCATCCGTCCCTGCCTCACCCTCGCGAACCGGCTGCAGAGAGTGCACGGTGGTGCGCGAGAAGCCGGGCGGAGTGGCCAAGTCCTGTAGTGCGATGGTCATGGCGGTCTTTCTTTCAGGAGCCGAACAGAACGCGGTGCCGGAGGGCCCCTGCACCCCGTAGGACGGTGCGGGCGTGGCACCGACAACGAGGGGCATGCCGTCATGCTCACCCGCCCCGTCCGCCGGCGTCAACACTTCCCTAGTAAATCGATAGGGAAACTAGGGAAACTGCCGGCTCTGGCCGATTCCCGCTCCCGGGTGGCAAGTTCGCGATGCTGAGCGGTCGGCTCGTCGTCCCGGACCGGGGGGCCGTTGCCCGGGGATCCCCTTCTACGGCACGGGCAGGGCCCAGGCCGGCCGCTCGTCCGGGGCGCCGGGCATCACGAAGCGTGCCCGGGAGCCGTGCGCAGGCAAAAGCCCACTCCCCACTGAGTGGTGAGCAACTCGGCGGCGCGGGGGCCGAGTTTACGGCGCATGCGATGGATGTGCAGGTCCACGGGGCGGCTGCGGCTGCCGACCCATTCGCCCAAGCCCGCGCGCAGGTCGTCCCGGGAGACCACCCGGCCGTTGCCGCGCAGCAGCGTGGTGAGCAGCCGGAAAGCAGGAACCCGGCCTGCGCGCTGCCACCCGCCGCCACCACGACGCCTTCGTCGACGTCGCCCGACGCGTGCTCGCCCTGTACGCGCGCGTGCTCGGCCTTCCGGCGGACACCTTCCCGCTCGGCAACGACGTGTACACGACGGTCGTGGTCAACAACTACCCCAAGTGGCCGTACGACGGCGATACGCCCACGGAGGACAAACTGCTGCTGGAGCACTCCGACAGCTCCGCCCTCACCGTGCTCCATCAACGCGGCGAGTACGCCGGACTGCAGGGCCGGCGCCTCGACGGCACCTGGACCCCCGTACCCATCAGGCCGGACGCTCTCCAGCTGTTCACCGGCACGCTGCTGACCAACTGGACCGACGGGCGCCTGCGCCCCGGACGCCACCGTGTGGTCGCCGGCGGCTCGGCGACCCGCCGCTCCTCAGCCGTCTTCGTCCACCCGGCACTCGACACGGTCGTCGAACCCTTGGCCGCCTTCGCCGACCCCGACGGCTCCGATTTCGAGCCGGTCTCGGTGTGGGAACGGGCCAACGGGAACGTCGAGGAGTATCTGAGGGTGTTCGGCCGCCCCGACCAGCTCGCGGCCTGGCGCGAGGGACGTCCGTACGTCGCCGAAGTCGCCTCCTGAAGGACAGAGAGTCCTCTGCATGTGGAAGGAGAACCGCCAATGAACGCACTCAGCACCGCCGAGTCCCTGCGCAGCACCCCCGAAGGCCTTCTCTGGGAGCCCAGCGAACGCTGGGTCCGCGGCCGCAAGGGCGACGTGACGGTCGTCGACAGCCGGCACCCCGTTCTGGTGTGGGAGCCCGGCGTGCCCGTGCCGCTGTACGCGTTCCCGCGCGAGGAGGTCCGCGAGGACCTGCTCCGGCCGGCGAAGAACCCGCCGACCGGCACGCACACCGGCTCGCGTGTCTTCTACGACCTGGAGGTCGCCGACGAGCTGCTGGAGAACGCGGCCTGGACATTCCCCGCACACGACCTCGCCGGCCACATCGCCTTCGAATGGTTCCAGCGCACCGGCAAGGGCCTCGACAGCTGGTACGAGGAGGACGAGGAGATCTTCATCCACCCCCGCGACCCGCACAAACGGGTTGACGCCCTGCCCAGCAGCCGCCACGTCCAGGTGGAGATCGCCGGCACCGTCGTCGCCGACACCCACCGTCCGGTGCTGCTCTTCGAGACCGGCCTGCCCACCCGCTACTACATCCCCCGTGAGGACGTCCGCCTCGACCTGCTCACCCCCACCGACCACCACACCGGCTGCCCCTACAAGGGCACCGCCGAGTACTGGTCCTGGCACGGCAAGGCGGACGTTCCGCCCAACGTCGTGTGGGGCTACCCCGTGCCGCTGCCCGCGGTGGCCGCCGTCAAGGGGCTGCTCGCCTTCTACAACGAGGCGGTCGACATCATCGTGGACGACGAACGCCTCGAACGCCCGGTCACGCACTTCAACAAGACGCTGTCCTCACGCTCGGCGCACTGACGGCTGCGAGGATCGTCCGATCAGTCCCGCCGGCCCGTCCGCCGGATCCTCCGGGAGCGCCCGCCTGGAGGGGGCGGTCCGTGCGGCCAAGGGCTTCCTGAGCAGCGTCCTGGCCTCCGAGGCCCCTCTCCCGCCGGCCTCCGAGGCCTGGCAGGAGGGGGACCCTCCCGGGCGGCGCTGGTGGCACTCCCTGGGGCGGTCGACTCCGACCGCCTCCACCCCCTCGCCCAACAGGCCGAGCCGGCCACGCTCATCCCCACCGCCGACCGGCTGCGGGTGATCGAGTCTGCCTACGGCCACGATGGATTCCTCATCGAGACACAACAGGTCGCAGGGCTCGTCCACGAACTCGTGGCCCACCGTGAGTACGGCCGCCGCCGCTGTCCGGCCCAGCCCGCCCCATCGCCACTGCCCGCGCGGTCAGCCCCGCCTCCAGCCCCGGGACCGCCGTGCTAGCCGCTGTTCTCCCCTCCTCTCTCGTGGCCGGGCCGGGCGCAAGCAGCCAGGGCCGGCTGTTCGGGTGCGGGCCGGGGAACCGTCCGGCTGCTGTGCCGTCGGGCCGCGCGCCTCGGCCGCCCGAGTGTGACGCCCACCAGGACGAGGGCCAGTCCGCACAGTTGCTGAACCGTGAGGGCCTCTCCGGCGACCGCCGTGCCGAGCAGGACGCCCGTCATGGGGTTGAGAAGTCCGATGAGACCGACCGTCCCCGCCGACAGGTGCCGCAGGCCGGTGAACCAGGCGACGAACGCCAGCGCGGTGGCGACCCCGGCGACGTAGCCGAACGCGAGGAGTGCGGGCATGGAGAGCTGGGGCGGCGCGCCCTCCGCGGCTGCGGCAACCGGGAGCAGGAAGAGACCTCCCGCGGTGAGTTGCCAGGACGTCGAGGCGAGGATGTCGACTCCAGCGCCCCACCGCTTGGCCAGCAGGTGGCCGAAGGACGACACCAGCATGGCGGCGACCGAGGCGAGCACTCCTGGCACGCCCACTCCTCCCGTGCCTGTGAGCAGCATGAGGCACACCCCGCCGAGTCCGATCGCGGCGCCGACCAGGTGCGCGGCCCTGGGCCGCTCGGACACCAAGGGCCAGGCGATGAGCATCATCGTCAGCGGGGAGACGGCCATGACGGTCGAGGCAACGCTCGTCGGCAGCAGATGTGAAGCGACGTAGACGAGGACGAAGAACACGCTCATGTTGAGGAGCCCGAGCACCGCGGACCGCCACCACCACGCGCCGCGCGGCCACTGCCTGCGCAGGGCCAGCAGGACGAGGCCGGCGGGCAGCGCCCGAAGGGCGGCCCCGTACAGCGGGTGGTCGGCGGGGAGGCATTGGTGCGTGACGAAGTAGTTGGTCCCCCAGGCGACCGGCGCGACCGCGGTCAGTCCTACCCAGCGCAAATTAGCTTCCACGGAAGACAATATATCTTCCCTGGAAGCTATACGCTTGCGGTCATGGAACATCGCCAACCGCCGGACCGCGTGGCCGGCATCCAGGCCGACTGGCGCCGTGAGCGGCCCGACCTCGACATCACCCCCCAGGCAGTGATCGGCCGCCTGCACCGCCTGGCGGGTCGCCTCACCGAAGAACTTTGTCTGGTCTACGGCCACTACGGACTCAGCGAGGGCGAGTTCGACGTCCTGTGCGCACTGCGCCGCGCGGGTGAGCCCTTCGAACGGGCGCCCGGTGAACTCGCCGCGCACACCATGGTCACCACCGGTGCCATGTCGAAGAGGATCGACCGCCTGGAGCGGGCCGGACTCGTCACCCGCCGGCGTTCCGACGACGACCAGCGTGGACGGATCGTCGCCCTCACCCGCCCCGGACGCGAGCTGATCGACCAGGCATTCACCGATCACATGCGAAACGAGCGCCGTCTACTGGATCTGCTGACGCCCGACGAGGCCACGGCACTCGAACCGCTGCTCACCACCTGGCTCTCGCGCATGGAGCACCTGCGCGGCCCGGGCAACGACTGAGGCGCCACCCCGCGGTATCCGGGCGCGGCGGCCGGCGGCGAGACGCTGCGGTGTGCTCTTCCCCCTGGTTGGACCGGTGCGGCTCTCATACCTCCCGACCCAGGCCGGCCCAGAGCGCACGTTCCACATGCGTCCGCGGGATGTGCGCCACCCAGCACTCCGGGTGGCCGGGCGGTGTGCCACGGGGTTTCTCCGGGGGCTGCCCGACTTCCTGCCGGAGCAAGAGTGCCGGAACGCTCCACAGGCAGCAGCCGACAGCAAACAGCCCTGGGGACAACTGGGCCATCAGTTCGGTCCATCACTGCCTGCGTGACCGGGACACCGCACACCATGCGACCGGACACCTCTCGGTCCGGTCCAGTCCGAGAGGTGTCCGGCACAACAGGTCGCGCGCCGTAGGCGTGGGAGCCTGTCTTCCGCGCCGTTGGAGGCGGCACGGTCAGCGGAAGGCTGATGCCACGAGACCCTTCTGCTCGTCGGCATGCCGCCGGGCAGAGCCCACGGCGGGGGCGGGGGCCTGCGGTCGGCTGACGCATCCAATAGGACGGTTTGCCAGCCGGTGCACTTGTGGCCCCACGAAGGACCATGCCCCTTGGTTCGCTGGCTCCTCCTGCACCCATCGCACCTCGGCATCGGCGGGGAATCGGGCGAGTTCCGCGCTGAGTTCTTCCTGCGGGAACGGGTAGAGACGCTCCACGCGGACGATCACGGTGTCCGACAGATCCGAGCTCCGCCGGTAGGCGTCCAGGTCGTAGAAGACCTTGCCCGAGCACACCAGCACGCGCCTGATCCGGGCGGCGTCCACTGTCTCATCCGGTATGACCGTACGGAACGCGCCCGTGGTGAGCTCCGTCAGCGTGGAGGTGGCTGCCTTCGACCGCAGCATCGACTTCGGAGTGAAGACGACCAGTGGCCTTCTGTGCTCGTCGAGCGCTTGCTGCCTGAGCAGATGGAAGTAGTTGCCCGGCAGGGAGGGCATGGCGACGGTCATGTTCCGCTGCGCGCACAGCTGAAGGAAGCGCTCGATCCTGCCGGAGGAGTGGTCCGGCCCCTGCCCCTCCAAGCCGTGCGGCAGCAACAGCGTCACCCCGGAGCGCTGCCCCCATTTCTGTTCGGATGACGAGATGTATTCGTCGACGACTGTCTGGGCGCCGTTGGCGAAGTCGCCGAACTGGGCCTCCCACAGCACCAGAGCATCGGGCCGCGCCAGCGAGTAGCCGTACTCGAAGGCCAGCGCCGCCAGTTCGGACAACATCGAGTCGTAGGGTGCGAAGCCCGCGGCCTGCGCGCCGAGGGAGCTCAGCGGCGTGTGCTCCACGCCGGTGCGCCGGTCGATGAGCACAGCGTGCCGTTGTCCGAACGTGCCGCGGCGGGAATCCTGCCCGGCCAGCCGCACCGGAACGCCGTCCAGCAACAGGGAGCCGAGGGCCAGAGTCTCTGCGGTAGCCCAGTCGATCGTTCCCGCATCCAGCATCGTGGTACGCCTCTGGAGCTGCGGCAGAACGCGCGAGTGCACGGTGAAGCCTTGCGGCAGAGCGGTCTGGGAAGCGATGACGTGCCGGGCGGTCGCCTCCGTGATCGCGGTCGCCACCTCAGGGGCGGCTCCCTCCTCGGCGTCCATGGGATTGACGGGCTTCGGGGAGTCGGGCACCGACAACGCCCGGGTCTCGGCGAAGGCCCGCTCAAGGTGCCCCTGGTAGTCCCGCAGCGCGCCTTCCACCTGCCGCTCGCCGATGTCCCCTCGGCGGACCAGCGCCTCGGCGTACAGCTTGCGCACCGAAGCCCTGACGTCGATACGGTCGTACATCGCGGGCTGCGTGATGGATGGATCATCGACCTCGCTGTGCCCGTGGCGCCGGTAGCAGATCAGATCGACGACGACATCCTTGTGGAACGCCTGACGATAGTCGAAGGCCAGCCGCCCGACCCGGGCGACGGCCTCGGGGTCGTCTCCGTTGACGTGGAAGATCGGGGCCTCGACCGTCCTTGCCACATCGGTGGCGTATGTGCTCGAACGGCCGTTGGCGGGCGAGGTCGTGAAGCCGACCTGGTTGTTGATGACGATGTGAACCGTCCCGCCGGTGCGGTAGCCGGGCAGCTGTGACATGTTCAGCGTCTCGGAGACCACGCCTTGACCGGCGAATGCGGCATCGCCGTGGACGACGATCGGCAGTACAGGGAAGGCTTCGCCACCGACTGCGGCCCGGTCCTGCTTGGCGCGCACCACTCCCTGGGCCACCGGTCCCACGATCTCCAGATGCGAGGGGTTCGCCACGACCGAGACGGCGATCGTACGGCCGTCCAGGGCACGGTAAGTCCCTTCCGCGCCGAGGTGGTACTTCACATCGCCGGATCCCTGGACCGACCGAACGTCTACCGCATCTTCGAACTCATTGAAGATCTCTGCGTAGGACTTGCCGATGATGTTGGCCAGAACATTGAGTCGGCCTCGGTGTGCCATACCGATGACCGCCTCCCCCACCCCGTGCCTGATGGAGCGGAGCAGCAGGCCATGGAGCAGCACGATCGCCGACTCGCCGCCTTCGAGCGAATACCGTTTCTGGCCCACGTACTTGGTCTGCAGGAACGTCTCGAAGGCCTCTGCCGCGCCCAACCGGTAGAGAATCTGCAATTGTTCGGCGCGGTCCGGCCGGGGCTGCGGCGATTCGATCCGCTGCTGGACCCAGCGACGTTCCCGGGAGTTCTGGATATGCATGTACTCGGCGCCGACGGTCCGGCAATAGGATTCCTGCAGGACATTCAGCACGCTGTGAAGAGTCATGGTGACCTGCCCGGCGAACCCGTCGACGACGAACTCTCTTTCCAGGTCATCTTCTCGGAGCCCGAATGCCATGATGTCGAGCTCCGGGTGTGCAGCCACCGGCTCGGTGGTGAGCGGGTCGGTATCAGCCACCAAGTGCCCGCGCACTCGATACGCGTGGATGAGCGCGGCAACGCGGACCGCCTTGATCGCCGCCTCGTCCGTACAGTCATGCGCAGTCGTCGTGGCCTTGCGCGCCTGCGGAACGGCCGCAGGGGCCGGGGAGGCGAAGAACTCCCTCCATGTCTGGTCGACCGAACCGGGATCGTGCAGGTACCGCTCGTGCTGTTCCTCCACGAGCCATTCATTGAGGCCGAATTCCAGCCCATGGAGCACCGGCTCCCCGGCGCGTGATTGCGACGCCACTGTGTGGATCGCCTTCTTTCCTCACTCAGAACTGCCGATGGCGGACTCGGCCGGACTGGCTGGTCATCCCCCATCGTGCACAGGGAATTCGCTGTCACTTCGCATCCAATGGGAGGCGAATGCATCCGACCGTGTCGCACCATCGAGGCTATGACATCGCGGGAACCGAGAAAGCACTCGAATATGCCATAACGGCGTCACATCAGGACATTGCACGAAGGCAGGTCGTTTCCTCAGACGTCAGGGGCCGGATTCGGCCCGGTGCCAGGGTGCATCGGGGCGGGTCGGCGTCGACTGGGCGGCGAGGCGGAGGGCGTACACGTACCGCTTGTGGTCGGCGACGGGTCCGACGAGAGGCCCACCTGGATCGAAGAGGTCAGCGGCAGCAGGCTGCCGGGCCTGCTTGGCTTCCCTAAGGGGCTGGCCGCCGACTTGGACGCGGTCACGGCCGGCTTCACCAGTGAAGAGAGCTCGTGCGACGCACGGAGCAGGCCCATCGGCGAAATGAGTTGTCAGCCCTCGTCGTGTGCCAGCGTCAGATCGAAGGCGTCCTGGCGGGTGGCGTCGAGGGTGAGGGGCGTGGCTTGGGCCGGGTACCCCGCGGCTACGACGGTGTAGTGGTCGCCATCGAGATTGGTGAAGGCATAGGAGCCGTCCTCGGCGGTGAGCGTGATGCCGACGACGTCGCCCGCCGGGTCGAGGAGGGTGACGCGGGCCTCGGGGATCGGGCGGCCGTCGGTGGTGGTGCGGACGGTGCCACTGAGCATGGTTGCCACGTCGAGCCGCAGGTCCGGCTCGACGGGCCCCCGGCGCGCGTGGCCGGCGACGGGCCGGCGGCGCGTGTGCCTCGCGGCATGGCGTAGGGAGTACCCGGCCACCACCACCCAGGCGATGACGAGTAGCGCATAGAGCACGACGGCCATCCAGATGAACAGCTCCGAACTGGTCCGCGCCGCGAGGGTGCTGGTGGCCGTCACACAGGCGCCGCCCGGGAAGATGAAGGACCACCACGTGGGCGCGAAGGGCAGCCCGGACCGGACCGTCCGTGCGGTCAGCCCTGCGGCGAGCGCCAGCCACAGCATGGCGAAGCCCCACACCACAATTCCGCCCAGCAACGCGAAGACCGCGGTGCCGCGCGCGTACGGCGCGGGCAGCGCGCTCGGCGCCACAGCGGCCAGCGCGCCGAGTGCCGTCACCGACTGGCCCAGCGCCCCCAGGCCGATCCACACCGTGGGCACCACCGTCCCGCTGGGCGCGTCGTGGTGCACCAGCCGGCCGTAGATCATGGCCAGCACCAGCAGCGCCGCGACCAGGCCGAGCCCGAGCATCGCGTAGCAGCCCAACAGCAGGGCGAGCCGCAACTGCCCGGCCGGCGCATAAGGGACAAGCAGCGCCCCCGTCGCGGCGGACACCATCGGCGGCACCACCGGCATCAGCCAGCCCCCGAACGCCGCGTCCGGCGCGAAGCGGTGCCGAGTGACCATCAGATAAGGCACCGCGCACGCCGTGGCAAGACCGAGGACAGTACCGAGCGACCACAGCACCCAGTCCACGGCCAGCGCCGCCTCGAGCCCGATCATCCGACGGCCGAGCAGCAGCGCCCCGGCGCCCACCGTGAGCAGCGCCATCGGCGGCGCGCCGAAGAACTGGGCCATCACCGGATCAGCGGCGTGCAGCCGCAGCGCCCGCTGCCGGAGGTAACGGACAGCCAGCAGGATCAGCAGCAGCGCGGCGCCCATCCAGACCACCGTGGCGGCGGTCCGCAGCCCGTGGAAGCTCCGTGGCAGGGTGGCCGCCGCGTTGGCGACGATGCCAGTGCCCATCACGGCCGCGAACCAGCTGGGGCCGATCGGCGGACGCGTCATCTTGTTTGCCGCCGTAGGCGACAAAGGACGGGCAGACAAGGAAAAAATCATGACTCAAACCGTATGTTGGGTTGGGTCAGCACTGACGATCATGTCCTGATGCAAGGGGCTCATGGCACATATTGAGCGACCGTCACAGTGCACAACCCCGGGGGCCGACCCCGTCGGCCGCGACCGTTGATCTGCTGGACCGGGTCACCCGACCGGTCAGGTGCGGCCGCGGGGCTGCCGGAGCGGGTGCGCACCGCGTACCGCGGGCTCCGTCTCATTTGGGTGGACGGCGGCACCGGCATGCTCGTCGAGTGGGCCCGCAACACGCTCCGTCTCACGCTCGAGATCGCCGCCGCGGTCACTCCCGGTCGACGGTCGCGGCCCGGCGTTCCCGATGACCGGCGCTTTCGCTCGCCGACCGCGGTGCGGGCGGGCATCCGCAGGTGCCAGGCAGTTGCTGAGCGGCCTTCCTGTCAATCGGCCTGCACATCGCTCTGACTGGGCTGCCGGTGACTCAGCGGCTCGACCGCTGCGCCGCCACGATCACGCCCATGGTCGGCTCTGCCCCCGCCAATCGCTGAACTCGCTCCGAGAATCCCGGGAACTGCGACGCGATCTTGGTGAGGAGCCTCAGTTCGAGCGGCGCGACGTTGATCTCGGCGACATCGCGCTCGATCGCCCGCATCACGCCCTTGACGACCCGCTCCGGCGAAACGGTGCGTACGCCACCGGGTGTCGGTGAACCCGTCTTTGCGAACATCCCCAGGTCGCGTACGAAACCCGGCTGGACGATCGAGACCCCCACGCCCGTGGCATGCAGGTCCTGGCGGAAGGACAGCGAGAATCCCCGAAGCCCGAACTTCGTCGCGGTGTACATGGAGGACGACTTGGTGGCTGCCATCCCTGACAGCGACCCGACGAAGCAGATGTGCCCGCGCGCCGCCGCCACCATCTCCGGAGCGAGCAGGCGCGCAAGCATGGCGGGGGCGCGCAGGTTCACCGCGAGCGCACGATCGATCTGCTCCGGCGTGTAGTCCAGCACATCGCCGCTGGAGGGCAGGGCCGCGTTGGCGATGAGGATCTGCGTGCCGGCGGCCTCCGCGGCGAGGCGCAGCACGTCGTCCGGATCAGCGAGATCGGCGAGGATGATCCGGGCACCATGGCGTTCGGCGAGTGGTTCCAGCGCCTCGCGGCGCCGACCCGTGAGAATGAGATCCGCGCCCCGGGCCGACAGTTCGGCGGCGAGCGACCCGCCGATGCCGCCCGTGACTCCGGTAAGCAGAACGGTTGCCCCAGCAATGTGCACGACTACCCTCCGGTCCTGTTCGTTCGAACGAACAATAGGGAGGACGGGTGGTCCTGTCCACCGCTGGTCTCACCGAAGAGTCCGAATCGGCGCAGAAGTTGAGAGGGCGTCAGTCCCACCGACGGTGCCGCGGCGTCCTACGCCATCAGGTGCACTGCATGGACGTCATTCGGGTGCGCATTCAGCGACATCTACGTGAGCCGGAGAGCGACGGCAGCGCAGTCCCCCGTCACCGCCACGTCGCAGCGAGCCGGGATCGTCTCGTTGACTCGGCCTGCGTCGACCGCGCGACGCTGATAAGAAGGCGGCTCCCCGCCCCTGTCAGAGGCCGGACAGCGCCGGTGGAACAATGAGCGGCATGCCCAAGGCCGCCCTCTCCGCCCCGACCCGTCAGCGCATCATCGCAGCCGTCCTGCAGATCATCGGCGAAGGTGGGATCGCGGCGCTCACCAACCGAAGGATCGCCAAGGAAGCCGGTGTCTCACTCGGCTCCGTCACGTACCACTTCGAGACTCAGCACGATCTGCTGCGCGAGAGCCTGCTGCACTTCGTGCGCGAAGAGGCCCGGCACTTCACCGAGCTGGCCGACCAGTGCCAGACCGAAGGCCTCGACATAGCGGACGCAGCGTCCCTGGCCGGCCAAGTGGCCTGCGGCACAGCGCTCGACAGCGCGCACCTCGCGCCCTTCGAACTGTATCTCCACGCCGGGCGCGACGAACGACTGCGCGAGGCGGCATCGAAAGCGTTCACGGCCTACGACCGGCTCGCCACCCAGATCCTCACCGCCCTGGGCGTCCCGGACGCAGAACGCCTGGCCGCCACGACAGTTGCCGTGGTGATGGGTCTGCAACTCCGGCGCCTGGCGACCGGCAGCCCAGCAGACGACCTGGTCGACGCTCTCCTGCTGCTGACACGGGGAGCTGCCCGCCAGTCACCCGACCAAGGACAAGGTCTCCTGGCGTAACCGAGCACCACTCGCCCGGCCCGCCCGCAGGCGCAGGCCGCGCGCCTGCAGCGACCCCGCCGCGGGCTGGACTGCCCTCCTCCTCCGGAGCAGAGAGACCCTCGAACAGACCCTGCGCCCCCGAAGCCAGTAGGGCCACGGCATACAGTGCGCACGGCAGGCACCGGGCATGTTGATCCATCGACCGATGGATGAGCAAGATCTGCAAGCCACCACTCGTGGCTCGAGCGGCGCTGGATCATGCCGTAAATCGGTGACAACGAGTCGGCGTGCTCAAGAACTTGAGGAAGAAGTCCAGCAAGAGCGCCGAACGCGAGGCACTGTGGGCCGCGCTCGGCTGCCTCCCGGGACACGTCGGTCGTCGTCCCTTCGCTCGACCGGCTCGGCCGCTCCATCGAGGACCGCGTCGCGATCGCCTCCGGGCTGCGCAAGCCCGCCATCGGCTCACGTCGCTCCACGAAGCACTCGACACCACCACCCGCGGCGGGCTGCTGGTCTTCCACGCCTCCGCCCCCGCCCGGAACCCGGGCCACGACCCGGGGTTGATCCTCGCCCAGCACCCGCACCATGCCCTCCACCAGTTCGCACGAGTACCAACGACACTCAGCAGCCGACGGCGGCCGAGCCCCTATGATGTTTGCGTGAACATCCGACGGGACGGGGACGCGCGGAGGATGCCCGTCGGGTTGGTCGCGCTCGCGCTCGGCAGCTTCGGGATCGGCCTTACCGAGTTCGTGATCGCGGGCCTGCTGCCCCAAGTGAGCCGCGACCTGGACATCTCCGAGGCCGCAGCCGGGTGGCTCATCTCGGGATACGCCCTGAGCGTCGCGATCGGTGCGATCCTGCTGACCGCTGCCACCACCCGCATCCCCCGCAAGGCCGTCCTCGTCGGGTTGGTGGCGTTGTTCGTCCTCGGCAACCTGCTGTCCGCCGTCGCGCCCAGCTACGCCGTGGCGCTGCTCGGCCGCGTCGCCGCCGCCTTGTGCCACGGCTCTTTCTTCGGCATCGGCTCGCTCGTCGCCCGCCGCATGGTCCCGCCGTCGCGGGCCTCGCGCGCGGTCGCCGTGATGTTCGCCGGGCTGACGGTCGCCAACGTGCTGGGCGTGCCGTTCGGCGCCCTGGTCGGCGAACGCTGGGGCTGGCGCGCCACGTTCTGGGCGATCACCGGGTTCGGCGTGCTGGCCGTGGCCGCCATCGCCGTGTGGGTCCCGGCCTGGGCGGGCGCCGTGGACGAGGCTCACCGGGCGGCCGGCCTGCGCTCCCAGCTACGCGCCTTCCGCTCCCGGCAGGTCTGCCTGACCCTCGCCGCCACCGCCCTCGGCTACGGCGGCATGTTCGGGGCGTTCAGCTACATCGCGTACACCTTCACCGAGGTCACCGGCTTCTCCAGCACCGACGTCGCCTGGCTGCTCGTCGTCTACGGCAGCGGCCTGGTGATCGGCAACGTCGTCGGGGGCCGGGCGGCCGACCGCGATCGCGACCGCACGCTGATCGCGTCCCTGGCGGGACTCGCCGCCACGCTCGCGGCGTTCGGGCTGCTGGCCGACGGGCGGGTCGCATCGGTGGTCCTCGTCTTCCTGATGGGCGTCTTCGGGTTCGCCAGCGTCCCCGGCATGATCACCCGCGTCACGGACGCCGCCGGCGGCGCGCCGCTCGCCGCCAGCGCCAACGTCTCGGCCTCCAACGTCGGCAACGCCCTGGGCGCCTGGCTCGGCGGCCTCGCGATCAGCGCCGGCCTGGGCTACACCGCGCCCCTGTACGTGGGCGCCGCGGTCGTGGCGCTCGGCCTCGCCGTGATGGTGGTCACCGCGCGCACGGGGCGTGCCGTCTCACCTCCGCCGGCCGGCCGTGACCAGGCGTCTGGTTACGCCTGGCTGGACCAGGAACGCCCGCACAGCACGAGCCAGTAGACGTCCGGGGCGGCGACGGTGACGAAGCAAGCTTCGGTACGGACGAGGGCGACGAGGTGCGGTGCGTTCGCGGCCCGCCGGCGGGCCTGGCGGAACCGACCAGCTCGAAGACCATGCCCAGTCCGGTGGCCCGGCGGCCGACGCCCTCGGTGACCTTCGTCCGCAAGCGCTTATCGAGTGACCCTCCGGAACACCGCAAGACGGGCCTCACGCGCTCCTGGCGAGCGTTTCCTTCCCTGCAAGGTCTCCCGTTTCAGGCGCGCATTGGAGGATTCGGGGGCTGCGTTGTCCGCCGAGGTTCCGACCGCCCCGCGCGATCCGGTCACGCCGAGTTCACGGCACACGTTCGCGAACTCCTTCGATGCGTACTGGGCGCCGTCGTCCTGGTGGACGAGCAACTGGGAGCGGCGTTCTCCGGCCTCGGCCATGGCAGTGGCGACTGCGGCTCTGCCGTCGCGATTGCCGTAGAGGAAGGTGCGGGAAACGTCCGCGCGGCGCGCGACGGCGGCGACGCTGACCTGGTCTTTCTCAGCTCAGCTCAGACTCAGCCACTGAACTCGTCCGGGCCGCCGGACCGTGGTCCCCGACCGGGAGTTCCGGTCCGGCGGCGGGTTCCGTTCAGTCCTCGGGCGGCTCGGGCGCCAGCAGCTCCCGGAGTTCGTCCATCGCCTCCCGGAGCCGGTCGGCGAACGTCCGCATCTGCGCGGCGACCGCCAACGGCGTGCTCAGGTAGAGGTTGAACCGTTCGGGAAGCAGCACATAGGCGACACCGATGCACTGGCTGCTGGTCGACCCGAAGCCGAAGTACTGGATATTGACGGACGGCGCGGAGCTCGTGCTCAGGTAGTCGTCCCGCATGGTCAACCAGCCCGGCGTCCGGTACAGCGCGGGCTGCTCGGTCACCCCGAGCTCGGCCCCCCGCCGACGCTGGATCAGCTCCAGCTCCCACAGGTGCTGCTCCGGCACCTGCCCGGCCTGGCACGCCTTCGCGCGCGCCACATGGGCCTCCGTGGCTGCCCGAAACGCGGCGCGCCGGGCTTCCGCGTCCGCTGCCGGGTCCTCCATCGCTGCCACGAAAGCCACCATCTCGGTGGTGACGACGCGCATCGCCTCGGTCCGCCCGTGCCGGTACTGCCGGGTGGCGATGGACTCGTACGTGGCGCCCAGGTGCCCCTTGGCGCGCTGGTGGGCGAGCTGGTAAGCGGCCTGGACGAACGCGTCCGGCGAGACCCCCAACACCTTGGCCGCGCTGCTGCCGAAGTCCGCGAACGACAACGTGCTGGTCGCGGTGTTCTCCCCGTACGCCGCGAACGCGTCGGCGGCGGAGCGCGCCTGGTCCCGCAGCGCGTCGTCCAGTTCGAACACGATCGGCTCCAGCGCCGGCAGCCCCTGCGAGCGGGCTCCGGACTGCCGGGACTGCTCCTCGGCCGGGGTGTTGAGCAGGGCGTCGGTGAAGGTGAGGATCGTGGTCCCGTCCAACTCGCAGTGCTCGACGTTGATGCCCGCCCGTCCGTCGGCGAAGACGACGAAGGACACCGCCTTGTCGAACCAGCGGTTGCCGCGGTCGCCGTACAGCAGCTGGTCACAGGCGTCCTGGACGTCCGCGGGGGCGAAGTCCTCCAGAGCGACGCAGAACAGCGCGGTCTCGACATCGTCAAGGGCGTCGGCGTTGCGGGGGTGGCAGGCGAGAAGGGACTCCCGGGCGGCCGCCCACTCCGCGCGGGCCATGGTGGTGAGGTGGCCCACCGAGGTGTCCGCGCCGGCCAGGTCGGCCTTCATCACGGCGCGCAGCCCCGCCTCGATGTCATCCAGACTGTGCGGGACACTGTCCGGACCCAGCACGTCCAGCCGGAACATGCTGCCCCGGAAGAACACCACGACGTGCCGGGCCTCGGACGGGCCCGGCCACTCCTCGGTGTAGGGGGCGCGGACGGTGTCCTGCTGCACGCCGGGGATACGCGTGGTGGAGAACAGAAACTTGTTCTGCACCATCGACTGAGGTGCTCCGCGCTGCACCAGCGGTGGAATCAGCCCCTGATCGAGCTGCCGCTTGTAGTTGAGGGCCCCGGCGACGAGCCCGGCCGCCCGCTCCACCTGCGCCTGGTCGGAGTCCTGGAACAGGAAGAAGAAGTTGGCGTTGAGCGCGATCCGGTCCCGGCGGCCCAAGTATCGGTACGGCCAGAAGGTGTCGGGCCAGCTGTGCACGCCCTCCGTGGCGTCGTATTCCTCCAGCGCGGCATGCAGCACCCGGCCGGGGCCACCGGGTCGGAGAAAGGCGGCAACCTCCGCCTCGGTCGCCGACCGCTCGTCGGCGGTCAGCAGCGGCGTACACCAGGCGAGAAACCTCTCGCAGCTCGCATCCAGCGTAGGCAGCGGCACGCGCGGGAGGCTGTCCTCCTGGGCGAAGGTCGCGTTGCCTGACGCATCCTGACTGGTCTTCAACTCTGATCTCGATTCGGATCGTTGGTACCTGTGATGTCGTACGGCCGGGAAAGGTAGAGCTGTGCGTACAGCCAGCCTTCCGCCTCCAGGCCCCGTGGATCCACCCCTGCGGCCGACATGCTGTCGAGCACGAGCGCCTGCTCCTGCGGGGAGGCGAACCGCCGCTGTCTGAACACCTCGTCGACGCGGACGGTCCGGTAGCCCAGACTCGCCAACGCGCGCTCGACGGAGTCGAACGGGAACATCCGCAGCACGAAGTGCGCCATCCAGGGCCGGCGGATGCCCTGCGCCCGGACGACTCGCGTGAGCGTCCGCTCGGTGACGTAGCCGACGCAGCCCGTCGAGATCACCAGGTCCGTACCCGAGAGCTGGGCGCGCTGTCGCGGTGTGGGCTCGTGCTCCTCCAGGTCGGCGTGCACCACGTCGTCGAGGAACCCGGCCTCAAGAGCGTAGGACAGCGCGCTGCCGGAGGTGTCGAGGCCGACGAAGCGGATCGCTTGCGGGGGTTGGCGTGACCGAGCCAGCTCCCGATCGCGGGCCAGCAAAGCCTCGCGGCTCTCACCCGCACGCTCCTCGTCGCCGTAGCGCGCGTACAGCTCGTCCATGGTCGCGTCGTACTTCAGCAGGGCGGCGTTGATTCCGTACGAGCAGCCGATGTCCAGCACCTTCGGTACCGCGACGTGCTGGGACTCCCGGTACTCCGTGATGATCTTGGCGAAGTAGGGCTTGGCCTGCTGCGGAACGCCGTAGCCGAGCGGACGCAGCACCCTGAAATAGGTTCGCGGATCGGGCTGGTCGTAGATGTGGTCGAGCGAGACTTTTCCGGTCACGTCGAAACGCACAGGGCTTACTCCTCCGTGGGATCGCGCAGGGGGAAACGGCCTACGGCGACTACGCGTTCTCGCCGCCCGCTAGTCCAGGAGCCGGTCGCCGCGGACCGCCCGCCCCTCGGCCGCCAGGTGCTCGGGCAGCACCCGGCCGAAGAGCTGCCGGGTCCGTTCCACGCTCCCGATGACGCCGGCGCGCTCGCTGTAGGCGAATATCGCGGAGTGGCGCGCGACCTCGCCGCGCACCGGGCTCACTCGGTGCAACGAGTAGCGCCCTTTGAACAACTGCAGGTCACCTGGTTGCAGGGGGAGATGCCGGGTCAACCGCTCGCCCCGGCCGTCCACTACGTCCCGGACGTCGTCGAAATTCTCGTCCTGCGCGGTCCGAATGTTCGGGCAGTACTCGAAGACGCCGCCGGCCTGCGCCTGCTGGGTGAGCATGCTCACGGTGAACTCATTGGTGTCGAAGTGCCAGGGGTGCTCCATGCCCGGCGCGATGACGTTGAGAACCAGCCCGGAGAGCGGGTCCGCCAGCTCGTGCAGCTCTGGCAGTTGGAAGCAGCGGGCGATGAAGTGCCGGAACACCTTGTTGGAGTAGAGCCGGCTGATGAGGGAGTCCGCGGGGATGCGGTCCCGCGCGACGAACGCGTTACCCCGCTCGAAGGTCTTCCGGCCCGGATGGTCCTCCGGCAGCGCCGAGTCCACTGCGATGTTGTAGACGTTCACCGTCTCGACGTCGTGGTGCGCCCGGGGGGCGATGGCCGAGCATTCCTGCCACAGCACATCGCGCAGCGATGGGCGGATGAAGTCCGGCAGCACGGTGCAGCCGAGAGTCAACAGGTCGCGCCGGGCACGGGAAACCACGGCCTGTCCCCGGGCGCTCGCGACTTCCGACAGGGGATAGCGAGCCGTGTCGACTACCTGATCAAGCGTCAGGGCTTCCAAAGAGCGCATTCGATCCTCTCCACATGCGGGCCGCCCCTCTCGTCGGTTCCCTCGCCGGCCCGCGGTTGCGCCTCTTACGCACACACGGGACGAGCGACGCAATCCGTGCGGTCGGCCGGACCTCACTCTCGGCTGTTCAGTAACTCGGCTGGCTAGAAGGGCACTTGAAGTTCCCACAGTGGCGCCGTGTTGTCTGTGACGCGTCACACTGCCCAACTGTGCGCTCCAGCAGGCCTTCGCGGGTTCGGCACGGGTCGACCGTCGCGCAGGAGCCGCAGGGGCCGGTGCACCCTGCGCGAGGGTCAGCCGGTGAAGCCGGTGATCGCAGGGATCGAGTCGCAGGACGTCAGTCAGTGATCGGGTCACGACCACAGGGAGCCCGCGTACCACTACGACTGTCGGTGATTGTGGAGATGCTCTCCTTCGTCGTCATACCCCAGGCCTGGGCGAGGTGGGAGACGATCTCGCCCGAGGTCGGTCAGGATCCGGCAGAGCCGCTTGACACCGAAGGCGCCACGATGATCGTCAACGAAATGGAAACGGCTCACCAGCTGGTCTCGCCCGCAAAATACTTCGCGGCCCTCCGCAGGATCTCCCGCTCGAGCTCGGGTCCTTTCACCCGCGCCCGCAGCCGCCGGTTCTCCTTCTCCATCGTGGTGGCCTCGCCCGCCCCGGGCTGGGCCGCCTGCTCGGATCCAGCACCCACGTGCGGAGCGTCTCGTGGTTGACACCCAGGTCCTTGGCCACCGTCGCATACGTCCCACCCGCACTGGCGTGGTACAGCGCGACGGCATCCGCCCGGAACTCAGGGGAGTACTTCGACGTCCCCAACCGGAATTCCCGTCCTTCGGATCCGAGCTGAGTGCAGTTGTCCCGAAGGACAGCAGCCAATGCAGCGGCCACCTCGTCCTCGCACATCCCCGCCAGGGCCTCAACCACTCGATAGAGTGCCTCGCTCACCTCAGCGCGCGTGACCGTCTCACGTTTTCCGGGCATCGAGGAGCGCGTCTCAGTCTCCGGGGGCGACGTGACCCGTCGACGGCGGAACCGGTGGCGGCAACAGGAGGCGTGCCGCGAGCGCTGCTGGAAGCTGGGCTCCGTCGATGGATCGCGTTGATCGCAACTGATCTGGTGTAGCCCCTGTCACGTCCCGCAGGTCGGCACCGGTCAGGTCGGCGTCCGTCAGATCAGCGCCCCTCAGGTCGGCCTTGCGGAACACGGTCCCGGGTCGTTGGACACAGGACGTTGAGCGCTCCGGGCAGCACCCTCGCCGTGACGGGGAGGACGGCTTCGACTTCGCCGTCGGCGCCGTAGGGCACTTCCCGGTCGGCCTCGATACGGATTTCCCGGCCCCGCAGGATCCGGACTTCGGGCCGGTTGACGTGCGCGCCCGTCTCGAGTTCGTTCATCATGGCGAAGAACAGGCGGCGCGGGGCCTCGCGGATCATGACGACGTCAAGCACCCCGTCGTCCACGCGGGCGTCGGGTGCGATGAGGCGACCGGAGCCGTAGTAGCCGGAGTTGGCCGCGACCACCGTGTATCCGCGGTGCGGGTGTTCCTGACCGTCGACGGTGACCCGGTAGTCCGCCGGACGCCAGGTGGTGACGGCCCGCAGTCCGCCTGCGTAGTAGGAGGCGGCGCCGCGCAGCAGTCTCGCGCTGTTGGCGTGGCGGTTGGCGAGCGCGTCGACTCCGGCGTACACGCTGCCGAGTACGACGGTGCGGTGGTGGACGGCCGATTCCACCTCGATGGTGTCGACCGGCCGCGGCTCGTTGTGGAGCAACACCCGAGCCAGCTCGTCGGGGTCGGTGGGCAGCCCCAGTGCCCTGGCGAAGTCGTTGCCGCGGCCGGCCGGGACCAAGCCCAGCACCGAGCCGGTGCCGCTGAGGGCTCCTCCGATGCCACCGGCGATCCCGTCTCCGCCGACGGCGAGCACCACCCGCCCTCGCTCTCCGGCGCTGCGGGCGAGCTCCTGGGCGTGTACAAGGCTGCGGCTGTACTCGGTCTCCAGCTCGGCCCCCGCCTCCCGCAGCGTTCGGGCCACTCGCAGGAGGGCTGCCGCACCGGTGGATCCGCCCGCGGTGGGGTTGACGACGGCGGTGAACTGTCGCATCGGGGTGCCTCCGAGGCCGTGACGGTTGAGTGGTGGGCGGAAGGGTGGTGGACGGGATCGTGCCGGGAAGGGCGAGGGCGGTTCGGGTCAGTCGGTGGGCAGCAGCACGCCGGGGTTGAGCAGTCCGGTGGGGTCCAGCCGTCGTTTCACGGCCCGCAGGGCCTCGATGCCGAGCAGGCCCGCTTCGCGGACGTACCAGTCGCGGTGGTCGGTACCCACGCCGTGGTGGTGGCTGATCGTGCCGCCCGCGGCGAGGATCGCCTGGTTGGCGGCGTGCTTGGCCGGGGCCCAGTGCGCCACCGGATCGTCGCCCTGCGCGGAGACGACGGTGAAGTACAGCGAGGCTCCGTTCTCGTAGACGTGGGAGATGTGGCACATGACGAGGGGCGGGGTGCCGGCCTCGGTGAGTGCGGTGGTGAGTGCGTCGCGGACGGACGTGTACAGCTCCGGCACGCCGGACCAGAAGGTGGCGGTCTCCAGCGTCTCGGCGAAGGCTCCCGCGTCGAGCAGGGAGTCGCGCAGGTAGGGGGCCGAGTAACGGCCGTGGGCCCACTTCTCCCCGGGCTCCGCGCCGAGGTATTTGCCGCCGCAGTCGCGCAGTACGGCTGCGGCCCGCTCCCGGCGATAGGTGGTGTCCTCCTCGGTGCCCTCGAAACCGACGATCGCCTGGCATCCGGCGGACTGCTGCGCTCCGGAGCCGCCGATGGCATCGGGCTGGGCGAGGCCGATCAGCGTCTCGGTCTCGTCGGAGAGCCTGAGCACCGTCGGCCGGGGCCCGTCCTGGGCGAGGCGGCGCAGGGCAGCGGCCCCCTCCTCGAACGAGGCGAAGCGCCAGCCTTCGTAGACACGGGTTTCAGGGATGGGACGCAGGCGCAGGGTGACCGAGGTGATGACTCCGAACGCGCCTTCGGAGCCGAGGATGAGCTGGCGCAGGTCGGGGCCGGCCGCCGAGCGTGGGGCGCGGCCCACGTCGATGGTGCCCTCGGGGGTGGCGAGGGTGAGGCCCAGGACCATGTCGTCGAAGCGGCCGTATCCGGCGGACGCCTGTCCGCTGGAGCGTGCGGCGGCGAATCCACCGATGGTGGCCCATTCGTAGGACTGGGGGAAGTGGCCGAGGGTGAAGCCGTGTTCGGCCAGGAGGGCCTCGGCATCCGGGGCGCGCAGTCCGGGTTGCAGGGTGGCGGTGCGGGAGACCGGGTCGAGGGCGAGCAGGCCGTCCATGCGGCGCAGGTCCAGGGCGACGAAGGGCCTCTGCTGCTCGGGGGCGAGGCCGCCGACGACGGAGGTGCCGCCGCCGAACGGGACGACGCTCAGGCCGTGTTCGGCACACGCACCGAGCACGGCGAGCACTTCGTCGTGGCTTGCCGGGAGCACGGCGGCCGCGGGGATGTCCTCGACGTCGCCGGCCCGGATGCGCAGCAGGTCGGGGGTGGACTTGCCGCGGGTGTGCCGGATGCGGGGTTCCGCGTCGGTGAGCACATGCGCCTCGTCGCCGCCGACGGCAGCGAGCAGGGTCCGGTGCGCCGCGGGGTCCAGCAGGGAGGCGGGCACGTCGATGTCGGCCAGACCGACCGGCCCGCCGCCCTGCGGTTTCACCCCGAGCAGATCACGCAGCAGCGCGATCACGGTGTCGGGCAGCGGTGCTGCCTTGGCCGGGTCGCCCCAGCCACTCCACAGCATGTCCATGGCGGTTGTCCTCACCGGTTGTTTCGAGGGATGCCGTCTCCTGCTGCCTCGCAGGGGCGTTACACTGTTACACATGACGCCTATTCGTCACAACCGTGAGGACAGCGATCCCGTGCTCGACGCAGTACGCGACTGTGTCCTGGCCGTCGGTGTCCGGCGCACCACCCTGACCGACGTGGCCCGCCGGGCGGGCGTCTCCCGGATGACCCTCTACCGGCGCTGGCCCGACGTACGTTCCCTGGTGGGCGACCTGATGACGCGGGAGTGGGTGGACGTGGCCACCCGGGCGATGCCCGAGCGCCGGACGGGGACCACGGCGCGGACCCTGATCGTCGACGGACTCGTGGCCGGAGTGGAGGCCTTCCGTGCCCATCCCCTCTTTCGCAAGATCATCGACGTCGACCCCGAACTGCTGCTCCCCTACGTGCTGGACCGTCGCGGGGCCAGCCAGGAAGCCCTCCTCGGGCTCATCGTCGAGGGCGTACGGGAAGGCCACACAGACGGATCGGTGCGGCCCGGTCACCCCGAGCGCCAGGCACGATCCCTGCTGCTGCTCGTCCAGTCCTTCACCCTGTCGCTGCGCACCATGACCGACGAGGACGATCCCGACCTGACCGCCGCGGCCTTCCTCGGGGAACTGCGGACCATTCTGGAGAGGACCCTGACCCCATGAGCCCCACCGACAGCCCTGCCTCCACCACGCCCCCCGCCCCGGCGTCGTCACTGTCCGCCGCCCGCCGCGCCCGCGAGCTGGCCGAGACCTCGGACGGCCCGATCGCCGACGTCCTGGTCGTCGGCCTCGGCGCGACCGGCGCCGGAGCCGCCCTGGACGCCGCCGCCCGCGGGCTGACGGTCGTCGCCATCGATGCGCACGATCTGGCGTTCGGCACCTCCCGCTGGAGCTCCAAGCTCATCCACGGCGGGCTGCGCTATCTCGCCTCCGGCCAGTTCGACGTCGCCCACGAGAGCGCGGTCGAGCGCGGCGTACTCATGGAACGCACTGCACCCCACCTGGTGCGCGCCCAGCCGTTCGTCCTCCCCCTCACTCCCCTGGTCTCCCGCGGCCAGGCCGCCCTGTCCTGGGCCGGCTTCCGGGCCGGCGACGCCCTGCGCCTGACGGCTCGTACGGGCCGAGCCACCCTGCCCGCGCCTCGCAGGCTGGCCTCGGTGGAAACCCGGCACCTCGCCCCCGCGTTGCGTACCACCGGGCTCCGCGGCGGGCTGCTGTCCTGGGACGGCCGGGTCACCGACGACGCCCGCCTGGTGACCGCCGTCGCCCGCACCGCCGCGGCGCACGGTGCACGGATCCTGACCCGGGTGCGGGCGCTGCACCTGACCGCGTCCGGGGCCCGGATCCGAGACGAACTCACCGGCGAGGAGGGCACCATCCGGGCCCGCACGGTGATCAATGCCTCCGGCGTCTGGGCGGGCGGCCTGGTCGACGGCATCCGGGTACGGCCCTCCCGCGGCACCCACCTCGTCCTGCGCTCCGAGTACCTCGGCCCGATGCCGGCCGGCCTGCACATCCCGATCCCCGGGGAGACCAACCGCTTCGTCCTCGTCCTGCCTCAGGGCGACGGCCGGGTCTACGTCGGGCTCACCGACGAGCCCGTCGACGGGGAGATCCCCGACGTGCCGACGGTACCCGAGACCGACATCGGCTTCCTGCTCGACGTCCTGAGCTCCGCCCTGGACGTCCCCGTCCACCGCGACGACGTGGTGGGGGCCTTCGCGGGGCTGCGTCCCCTGCTGGACACTTCGGCGGGAGGCTCCGGCGTCGGCACCCGGACCGCCGACGTCTCCCGCCGGCACGCGGTCCTCACCTCGCCGGACGGCGTGATCACCGTCATCGGCGGCAAGCTCACCACCTACCGGCGGATGGCCGAGGACGCCGTCGACGCCGCCGTCAAGGCGCACGGACTGGCGGCGGGCCCGTCCCGCACCACTTCCGTTCCCCTGGTCGGTGCCGCACCGCAGCACAGGCTCGGCGCGCTGCGGGCACCGGGCCGGCTGATCCAGCGGTACGGCACCGAGGCACCGGCCGTCCACGCCCTCGGCGAGCACGACTCCCGCCTGCGCGAACCCGTACTGCCGGGCCATCCCGTCACCCGTGCCGAGCTGCTGTGGGCGGTCCGCCACGAGGGCGCGCTCGACGAGTCCGACCTGCTCGACCGGCGCACCCGCATCGGGCTGGTGCCCGACGACCGCGACGTGGCGCAGGACGCGGCACGGGACGTACTGCACGAGGCCCTGGCCGAGCGGAGCTGAGGCGCGTCGGGGCGGACTTGAGGCACGTCGGGGCGCGCCCCCTGCGCCCCGAGGCGCTCATCATTACTAACATTTGATTGAACAGTCCAGACTGATAAACGTAGCCTTACTACCGTGAAGGTGGACGCAGACACAGGCGACGATCACCCCTACACCTCGGAGCGCGCCGCCGGACTCGCCTCCGCCCTGCGACTGGCGGTGGCCCGGATCACTCGGCGGCTCCGCCAGGCGCACGCCGTGGGCGACGTATCGCTGTCCGGCGTCTCGGTACTGGCCCGGCTGGCCGCCGACGGGCCGGCCTCGCCCGGGTCCCTGGCCGACCTCGAACGTGTGCGCCCCCAGGCCATGGCCACCACGCTCGCCGTGCTGGAGCAGCGCGGGTTGGTCCGGCGAACCCCGGACCCGGCCGACGGACGGCGTTCCATCGTGACGGTCACCGACGACGGCCGCGCCATGCTCGCGGCACGGCGCTCCGAATCCGTTCAGCGCCTGGCCGACGTGCTCGACGAGTTCACCCCGCAGGAACGGGCCACGCTCGCCGCCGCGCTTCCCCTCCTGGACCGGCTGGCGGAACGCCTGTGAGCGCGCACGGTCCCCACCACGACGGCGGGCACGGGGACCGCCTCCGCAGTGACGTCGGCGGATCCGTCCACGGCAGCACGCGCCTCGCCCGCCGCAGCGCCATCCCCCCGGGCCCCGGCTACAAGTGGGTTGCCCTGTCCAACACCACGCTCGGCGTACTGATCGCCACGATGGACGCCTCCATCGTGATCATCTCGCTGCCCGCGATCTTCCGCGGCATCGGGCTCGACCCGCTCGCGCCGGGAAACATCGGCTATCTGCTGTGGATGATTCTGGGCTACCTGCTGGTGTCGGCCGTACTCGTCGTCGTCCTCGGCCGACTCGGCGACATGTTCGGCCGAGTCAGGATCTACAACCTCGGATTCCTCATCTTCGCCGGCGCGTCGGTCGCGCTCTCCCTCGACCCGTTCCGGGCCGGAGCCGGAGCCCTGTGGCTGATCCTGTGGCGCGTGGTGCAGGCGTTCGGCGGGTCCATGCTCACAGCCAACTCCGCCGCCATCCTCACCGACGCCTTCCCCTCCCGACAACGCGGCATGGCCCTCGGCATCAACCAGATCACCGCGCTCGCCGGCCAGTTCCTCGGTCTGCTCGCCGGCGGCCTGCTCGCCGCTGTCGACTGGCGGGCCGTGTTCTGGGTGAGCGTGCCGATCAGTGTGACCGGCACGATCTGGTCGTATCTGAGCCTGCGGGAGACGTCGGTGGGCCGCCGCGGCCGCGTCGACTGGCTCGGCAACGTCACGTTCGCGGCGGGCGCCGGCATCCTGCTCGCGGGCATCACCTACGGCATCCAGCCCTACGGCGACAGCGCAACCGGCTGGGGCAACCCGTGGGTCCTCACGGGCCTCTTCGGCGGCGCCGGCCTGCTGCTCGTCTTCTGCTACGTCGAGACACACATCGCCGAACCCATGTTCCGGCTCTCGCTGTTCAAGGTGCGGGCGTTCGCCGCGGGAAACCTGGCCGCCCTACTGACCGCGATCGCTCGCGGCGGCCTGCAGTTCATGCTCATCATCTGGCTGCAGGGCATCTGGCTGCCGCTGCACGGCTACGACTTCGAGGACACCCCCTTGTGGGCCGGCATCTTCATGCTGCCGCTCACACTGGGATTCCTGATCGCCGGCCCCCTGTCCGGCTACCTCTCCGACCGCTTCGGCGCCCGGGTCTTCTCGACCACCGGCCTGCTCCTGGTCGGCGCATCCTTCGTCGGACTGCTCGTACTGCCGATCGACTTCGACTACGCGATGTTCGCCGTGCTGCTCCTGCTCAACGGACTCGGCCAGGGGATGTTCTCCTCCCCCAACACCTCCTCGATCATGGGCAGCGTGCCGCCGGAATACCGAGGTGTCGCCTCGGGTATGCGCTCCACGTTCCAGAACTCGGGCACCGCCCTGTCCATCGGCGTGTTCTTCTCACTGATGGTCTCCGGGCTGGCGTCGTCGCTGCCCTCGACACTGAGCAACTCACTCCAAACGCACGGCGTACCGGCCGACACGGCCCAACAGGTCGCATCGCTGCCACCCGTGAGCACCCTGTTCGCCACGTTCCTCGGCAACAACCCCATCGAACACCTGCTGGGATCCGGCAGCACGCTCGCGCACCTCACCACGGCCCAACGCGACGCCCTCACCGGACACACCTTCTTCCCCCAACTGGTCTCCGGCCCCTTCCACCACGGGCTCACCATCGTCTTCACCGTCGCCGCGGCCATGGCCCTCGTCTCCGCGCTCGCCTCGGCACTGCGGGGGCGCCATGAACGCGCCGACGAACACCCCCCACAGGACCGGGCATCCGCTGTGGCCTGCCCGGACGACACAGGACAACGACCATGGCGCAGCACGCCCTCCGCGTCATGGACGTCCAACGCGGAATCGTCGACCGACTCGCCGAGGACCCCACCCACATCTGCCGGCTGCGCCGGGCCGTCGACGCCGCGCACACCGCCGGCATCCCGGTGATCTACGTGGTCATCGGCTTCCGCCCGGGCCACCCCGAGATCAGCCCCGCAACAAGACCTTCGCGCAGCTGGCGAAGAGCGCCCGAGGCACAGTCGGTGGGTTCACCGAAGGCGATCCGGGAGCCGACGTGCACCCGGGCGTGGCGCCCGGCCCGCACGACCTGATCGTCACGAAGAAGCGGGTGAGCGCGTTCACCGGCAGGCTGACACGCCCCTCAGGGCAAGCGGGTGCCGATGCGGGCGGCGAGAACGGCGACGTCGTCCCGGGCGGGGCGGGGGGCGAGACGGGTGGTGAGCAGGTCGCACAACCCATCAAGGGACTGCTGTGCGCCGGCGAGCAGGCGGGTGAGTTCTGTGAGGCGCACGTCCAGGTCAGAGCCACGAGTTTCGACAAGTCCGTCGGTGTAGAGGACGAGAACGCTGCCAGGGGGGAGCGAGTGCTCGCTGGTGGCGTAAGTGATGCCGCCGATGCCCAGGGGAGCGCCGGTGGGCAGGTCGAGAAGGCGGGCGGTGCCGTCAGGGGTGATGACCGCAGGCGGAGGGTGTCCGGCGCAGGCGAACCGGCAGGTGCCCGTGGTGGCATCGACCACGCCGTACAGGCAGGTGGTCAACAAAGGGCTGTCCAGTTCCTGCAGGGCCTGGTCGAGCTGATCCAGGAGCTGGGCGGGGGGCAGGTCGAGGTGGGCAAGGGCACGGACCGTGGTGCGCATCTGGCCCATCACGGCGGCGGCCGTGACGCCGTGGCCCATAACATCGCCAATGACCAGGGCGGCCTTGCCGGGGGCGATCTCGATGACGTCGTACCAGTCGCCGCCGATTTCATTCACGTCGGAGGCGGCCTGATAGCAATGGGCGATCTCGATGCCGGCCGGCGGGCGGAGCCTACTGGGGAGCATGCTGCGCTGGAGGGTAAGCGCGGTGTCATGCTCGCGGAGGTACAGCCGGGCTTTGTCGATGGCCAGGGCAGCATGGATGGCAAGGTCACCCGCGACAGTGAGGTCAGCGGAGTCGAAGCCGGTGGACCGTCCGGACCGTAGGAAGGTCGCGACTCCCAGGACCAGGCCGCGGGCGATGAGGGGGACCATCATCATCGAGTGGACTCCCATGCGACGGATCCGCTCCGGCGTGGCCGTGTAGCGGGCAGCTCCGGCGACGGCACGGGCGTCCAGACGCGGAAGCAGGAAGGGGCGGCGCTCGATCAGGGCCTGGGCGTAGGGCGCGGCGGCGGGGAAGTGCAGGATGCGGCCCGCGGAGACCAGGATGTCGGCGATCGGCGAGCCGTGCGCGGGAGCCTTGCCCAGGCGGCGCAGGGCGGCGCCGGTGGTCAGCCCGTCCAGGGGCTCGGCGCCGTCCGCCACTGTGGTCAGGACGTCGACGGTGGCGATGTCGGCCAGCTGGGGGACGGCGATCTCGGCGAGTTCCTGGCCCGTGCGGGCGATGTCCAGGGTGGTGCCGACCTTCAGCGCGGCCTCATTGAGCAGCTCCAGACGCTGCCCGCCGGCCGCGGGGTCCAGGTCGGGCCTCTGGTGGGGGTGAGCGGTGACGTCGATGACCGAGACGCTGACGCCCATGGGATGGCCGAACCGGTCCTCCATACGGAAGTAGGAGCAGGACCAGACCCGGTCGCAGCCGGGGTCGGCGGGGGTGCGGCCGATCCGGTGGAAGTTCACCACCGGATCGCCGGTCTCCAGCACCCGGCGCATCGCCGCCTCCATCTGCTCGGTGTTCACCCCAGGCAGCACCTCGGCCAGCCGCCGCCCCACATGCCGGGCCCCCGGCAGCCCGTTCATAGCCTCCAGGGCTGGGTTGACCTGCCGAAAGCGCAGCTCGGTGTCAAAGACCGCCAGACCCACCGGAGAACGGGCGAACAGCCCATCCAGCAGCGCATCGACCCCGCGAGCCTGCCGCGCGGCACGGGCGTCGGCGGCCAGCCCCAGAATCTTCCCCTCCTCGCCCGGCTGACCGGAAACCGGGCACAGCCACACCTCCAGCTCCACGGTCGAGCCGTTCTTGTGCCGGACAGGAAACATCCCGGTGATGCTCCGACCCTCCGCGAGCGCCCCGCGCAGCAGGCGGGCCGCCGGACGGCTTTCCGGGACG
Organism: Streptomyces sp. NPDC050564; assembly: GCF_044457265.1. NCBI lineage: Bacteria > Bacillati > Actinomycetota > Actinomycetes > Kitasatosporales > Streptomycetaceae > Streptomyces > Streptomyces sp. NPDC050564. Next base: position 57,811 of record NZ_JBITGS010000040.1, read on the forward strand.
ACGAGGTCGATCGCATCACGGCCCAGCACATCGTCGGCGCTGTAGCCAAGCAGGTCGGAGGCGGCCATCGCCCACTGCACGATCCGCCCCGTGCCGTCAGCGACGATCAGAGCGACGGGCAGCACGTCCCACCAGGCCGCTGCCCGCTCGGCTGCGGCCACGCGGTCCCCCAGATGCGCCTCATGCATCGTGATGACCCCACGCGAAAGCATCGGTACGACTATTTCCCAGTATGAGGGGCGCAGAGGCCACTGTGGGCGGTGAACCTCGCCTGCGCCCACACGGATGCCGGCATCGAGGCGGCCCGGCTGCGGATGCGCGGCCTGGTCGATTCAGGGACTGGCCTGCGGGACCTGCGCAACGGACCTGTGCGGAACGTGTCCGGGGTGCGGCCCGGGAAGCCGCCCGCTCTGCGTGCCCCGCCCCCGCCGACTGCCCGTCGCACCACGACCGACGACCGATGACCAGTCAGTGGCCACTTTGGTGATCTTCTCGGCACCTGAATGCTGTACCTGACCGGGCTGGTCACCGCGCAGTCACCGCTGCCCGTGCCGATCGGGGGTGATCCGCTCTCGCCGTGTGACCGCCTGCCAGCCACGGGTCGCAGGCTTACTGAGCCTCCAGGCCGCCGCCGGGCGCGGCGTGCAGGGTGATCTCCCCGCAGGAGGAGTGGACGAGGTGGCGGACGATGGGCAGCCCAAGGCCGACACCGAAGGGCATGGAACTGCGGCGACTACGCACTCGGGCCGGACGACAGGCCGTCACCGGACAGGTCACTGTGGGCTTCCTGATGCGATCTTGATTCGCACAGTCAATTGGGCAGCGAAGACGTAGCGTTCACCCCCGACGAGCTGCGGCACGTCCATCTCGGCGGGTGCCGGCGAGATGGAGGAAGAGCGCCTTCTCGCCGGGCACCTGCGCGATTCCCGCGGACTCGCGAGCTGCGGGAGAGGATGTGGACGCTCCCCCTCGGACGATCAGCGGCGCCTTAGTGACGGTTCCAGCAGCGCGGGCGGAGTGTCGTACTTCTCGTGCGCGGCCAGGTCGACACCGGGGGCGACGATCGCGTCGATCGCGTCGAGCACATCGGCGGAGAGCACGGTGTCAGCGGCGGCGAGTTGCGAGTACAGGTGGTCCGGCGTTCGGGGACCGATGATCGCGCTGGTCACGGCGGGGTGCGCGGTCACGAAACCGAGCGCGAGCTGGATCATCGTGAGGCCGGCCTCGTCGGCGACTTCGGCCAGCTGCTCGACGGCATCGAGCCTGGCCCGGTTGGACGGAATGGTGGTGTCGAAGCGTTGCGGCATGAACGTTGAGCGGCTCGTGGTGATGTCCTGTCCCTCGCGGATCGCACCCGACAGCCAGCCTGAGGCCAACGGGCTCCACACCAGCACGCCAAGTCCGTACTCCTCAGCCACGGGCAGCACGTGGGTCTCGATCCCGCGCTGCAGGATCGAGTAGCTGGGCTGTTCGGTGACGTATCGGCTCAGGTGATACTCGCGGGCGGCCCACTGTGCTTGCACGATGCGGTATGCGGGAAAAGTTGACGAGCCGAAGTAACGGATCTTCCCGGCGCGCTGCAGGTCGGTCAGAGCCGCCAGCGTCTCCTCGTCACTGGTCCTCGGGTCCCACCGGTGGATCTGGTAGAGGTCGACGTGATCGACACCGAGACGGCGCAGGCTGTTGTCGAGTGCGGTGACCAACCAGCGGCGCGAACTGCCCTGATGGTTGCGCTCGTCGCCCATCGGCATGCTCGCCTTCGTGGCCAGCACGATGTCGTCGCGTCGGCCGGCGATGGCCTTGCCGACCATCTCCTCGGACTGGCCGTCGCTGTACATGTCGGCGGTGTCGATGACGTTGATCCCGCCCTCGAGCGCGGCGTCGACGATGGCGGTGGCCTCGTCCTGGGTGGTGCGCCCGATCGTGCCGAAGTTCATCGCGCCGAGTGCGAGCGAGCTGACCTGCAGACCGGTGCGGCCCAAGGTGCGGTACTGCATGACCGTGTTCCTCCATTGCGGGTGAAGCGTGATGGAAAGGCGTGGCTTGGTGAAATGCCAGGGGCTTGGTGAAAGGCGTGGCTTGGTTGTCGCGCCCCTGCTCTGACATCATGAGCAAACGGAACCCTGTTCCGGAAACATACGGAACGTTGTTCCGTTTGACAAGCCTCGGTAGCGGAGGGAGCGGCGCGGTGAACGACAGCGACGAGGGCACAGGGCGCACAGCCCAGTCCAAGCGGGCGGATGCCCGGCGCAACAAGGAGACGCTGCTCGACGCGGCCGCAGCGGTCTTCGTCACGTCAGGCGTGGAAGCGCCGGTACGCGACATCGCGGCCAAGGCCGGCGTCGGGCTGGGCACGATCTACCGCCACTTCCCGACACGAGCGGATCTCATCATCGCCGTCTACCGGCACCAGGTCGACGCCTGCGCCGAGGCCGGTCCAACCCTGCTGGCGACCAGCGCAACCCCTCACGCTGCACTGGGGCAATGGATCAACCTGTTCGTTGATTTCCTGGTCACCAAGCACGGCCTCGCCGCCGTGCTGCAGTCCGACGACGCCGGCTTCGACACGCTGCACGCCTACTTCCTCGACCGGCTCGTGCCCGTGTGCGCCCAACTGCTCGAAGCCGCAGTCGGCGCCGGCGAGATCCGCTCCGACATCGACGCCTACGCACTCATGCGCGGCGTCGGGAACCTCTGCATCGGCGCGGAGAACAATCCCCGCTACGACGCACGTCGACTGGTCGAACTCCTCATCGCAGGACTACGCCGACCGCACTGACAACCGGCCGGACAGCTGATGAGGGCCGGCCACCCCGGGCCGCGATCAGCGCGGGAGGCCACTGCGCGCAGTAGCTCCCACAGCAGCTGCGATCCCGCCGCCCGGACACCGAGCGGGCGACGGTCGACCAGGTGCGGCCGCTGCCGCTTCGCGAAGTCCCGCCCCGGCTTCGTGACGCGCCCGTTGGTCGCCATGACCACCACGCCCACCGTGTACGCGGGCCGCGCCGTGCCGCCGAGCGCCTGCAGATCAGGCGTACCCACCACGGAGCCGCGGTCCCCGCTGCGGCGGTGCTTCCACGGGATCACCCCGCGGCGCCCGAAAGGATCCGTGGCCTTCATATCCGCCCGGGACCGCCCCGCCACCGGGCCCCGGCAACCGTTGCGTCGCAACAGCTTCCGGACCGCATTCTCGAACTCGCGGTGGTGCAACGCGTCGAACTGCGCCAGCACGTACCGCAATCCGCGCACCCGCACCCGCCGCCGCGCGCAGGCTGCAGACGCCGGTACAGCCAGCCAACGCCTCCGTTGCGCCGGAAAGCGAAGGAGGCCGTGGCAGAGCTCCAGCCCTCGCGTTGCGTGCGGGGTATCCGAGCGCAGCCCGGCGGACCGCGGTGCCGGCCCTGCCGCCGGCCGAGGGTCCGGACCAGAGAACCGAACGCGTCGGCCCAAACAGCCGCAACTGGGCCGCAAGGGCACTAGGTTGCCTGACATGTATGCCACGCACGTTTCTCGACGCGTGAAGGCGGCCCCCGCAGTCGTCTATCAGGCACTCATCGACCGCGACGCGGTGGCGGCATGGCGCGTGCCCGTCGGCATGACCAGCCGTGTCCACGAATTCGACCCTCGCGAAGGCGGCTCGTTCCGCGTCTCGCTCACCTACAACGACGCTGCCGGCTCAGGAAAGTCGGATGCCCACACGGACACCTACCGCGGCCACTTCGCGCGACTCGTTCCCAACGAGCTGGTGATTGAGGTGTTCGAGTTCGAGACGTCCGACGATGCACTGCGCGGGACGATGACGATGACCACCTCCCTCACACCGGTGGACGACGCAACCGACGTCGTGATCGTGCACGAGGGCATTCCCGATGATGTGCCACGTGAGGACAACGAGTTGGGTACGCGGATGGCTCTGGACAAGCTCGCCCACCTGGTCGAGAGAGGCTGATCCCTCACCGGCCGCGTCACGAACCGGCTCAGTCGAGCCGGCACACCCGGGTAGATGCACGGGAGCCCGGGGGACGCGATCCGCCTGGTCGCCAGGGATGCCCCCGCGGCGGTGACGACCGTTACCAGCCGATACCGCGACGCGGTGCGGCGCAAGCGGCCGGTGGGGCGCACTGGAGGCCGGACGGATGCACAGGGGCTCCAGTGACGTACGCGCGCCTGATGCCACCACCGGCAGCGTTCCGGGAGTCGTGCGTTACTCGGCCCAGGGCGTGAAGCCGGTATGGAGGACGGCTTCGAGAGATGCGCGCAGTTGGGCTGCCGCGTCGGCTCCGAAGCTCTCCTCGAATCGGGCTTGCACGTCTTGCCACAGCGGGAGCGCCTGCTTCATCCGGGACAGGCCGTCCGGAGTGATCGTTACGATCCGTGCGCGGCGGTCGGCTGCCGACGGCTCCACGGTTACCAGGCCCTCCCGCGCCAGCGGCTTGAGATTCGAGGCCATCGTCGTGCGGTCCATGGCGATCATCTCAGCGAGGCTGGTGATCGTCGTTTCCCCGTGAGCGCTGAGCTTCTGCAGGATGCTGAACTGCGTCGCACGAAGACCGACCGGGGTCAGGGCCTTGTCGTACGTAGCGCCGAGGTACCGGGCCGCCTTGCGCAGTGCCAGGTTGTTGCACGAGTCGGCGAGGTTCGTCGGTGTAGGGGTCACGTTGCCCTCCAAAGCTTCCCACCCATGATAGGAGCATGTGCTCGCACATATGAAGGGGCACCCCGCGTTGGACATCCTGGACAGCGACCCGATCGGGCGCCGGAACGGAACGCCGGACCGGACGCCATAACGGAATACGAGCCGACGGATTCGGCTCGAGAGAATCCGGCCTTGCCACCGAGCAAATACGAGCATATGCTCCTAATAGGGCTGGTTCACATCAGGACCGTGATCAGCCGACGGAGCGGAAGCCGAAGGGGCCGCCCTGACGCAGCCGACCGACAAGAACCCGTCGGCAGGCGGCATGCGCCGCTCCCCCGAACGCAACCCCCCACCGAACCGGTGACGCACCGCGTGCGACTCGCCGACCTCATGGAAGACGAACCTCACATGGATCTGAAACTCGAACTCATCACGCTGCCCGTGTCCGACGTCGATCGGGCCAAGGCTTTCTATGCGGCGGCGGGATTTCGCCTGGATCTCGACAAAGCCGTCAGCGAAGACTGGCGCGCGGTGCACTTCACACCGCCCGGCTCCGAGGGCTCGATCATCTTCGGCAAGGGGATAACCTCCGCCGCGCCGGGCTCGACCCAGGGCCTGTACCTCGTCGTCTCCGACATCGAGGAGGCCCGCGCGGATCTTCTCGGCCGCGGCATCGAGGTGAGCGAGGTGTTCCACGACGCCGGAGGCCTGCTGTACCACGGACACGACGCCGGAAAGGTCACCCACCAAGTCGAGGGCCAGGGACGGGTTACCGGCCCGCACCCGGACCGCGCCTCCTACGGCTCCTTCGCCACCTTCAGCGACCCGGACGGCAACGGCTGGGTGCTCCAGGAAATCACGCAGCGGTTCCCCGGCCGCTGACACCACGTCAGTCACCCATGAGTGCGGCGGGGACGGACCATGACCGGCCTGCATAGCGGCGGGCTCTTCCAGCCCTTGGGTGCAGCGCCGGCACAAGGCTGGGCGCGTACATGCGATCCGCGCCCAGCGGTCCGGCTGCCATGAGACCGCGTCGGCCGTGCCGTCGTACGAATCTCCCCGGACACGATCAGCAGGCGACAAGCCGACCACGGCGTCTGCGGTGCCGAGCGCCAACCCACCCGCCGCGCACAGACCGGCGCGCTCCCAGACCCCCTTGCCTACCACGCCCGCCGACAGGCCGCTGATGGAACAACCACCAGCCGCCCGCCATGAGTCATCCCGCTCAGAACACCACCAGGAGACACACCATGCTCAAGATCAACCTACGCTACCTGGGCGCAGCCGCCGGCCTGGCTGCCGCTCTCGCCGTCGCCCCACTGACGTCGCTCACCGCATCCGCATCGCCGACCAGCAGCACGCATGACACTCACCAGCGCACCGAAATCATCCAGTTGCTCGCCAAACAAACCCAGTCCGAATCCCTCGACCTGGGAGCGAAGGGACTCAGCCTGGGCGACGAACGCATCATCGCCGAAGACCTGTACCAGGACGGCAAAAAGATCGGCGACCACAGCGTCGTCTGCACCTACGTTCACATCAACCCGAGCCAGCTCCAGTGCGTAGGCACCTTCGCACTGCCCCACGGGCAGATCGCCGGACAAGCCCTGCTTCACCTGCCCCCCGCCCCCGCGATCGACATCCCCATCACCGGCGGCGCGGGCGCCTACCGCACAGCCCACGGCTACGTCCACACCGTCCCCGCTGGAGACACCGAAAGGCAGCTCACCTTCCACATCACCCACTGACCGCCCACCAGGACGCCACAGCGGCGAACACTTCATGACCGTCTGCCGGTTCACCCGGCGAGCCGTGCCCGCTCCAATGGTCACCGACGCCTCGGCCACCACCCAACTCCCCACCCACAGGCCCACAGGAGGGCCGACAGATGTGAGGCACTGAGCCCTGGGCGTCCAGTGGCCGGGAGTCGCGGCTGCGTGTAGAGCCGGTCATCGATCTGTCGAACGAGCGGTTCGGGCCCGGCGCCACAGCCGGCACTGGTCAACGCGGTGGTGCCGACCACGATGCCCATGTCGGTGTCCAGGTCTCGGCGTCGGAGTGGTCGAACCGTCCGGAGCTGAGGTGGTCGCGGAGCGCGGCGAGCGACGGGTGCGGGTTGTCGCGGTGCCATACGAGTGAGTGCGGGTAGACCGGTGCCGGGTTGCGCACGGCGATGCGCCGCAGGCCGTGGTCCGCGGGCCAGACGAGGCGTGTCTGCTCGCCGACGAAGGTCGCCAGTGACCGGGAGTCGGCGAGGGTGTCGAGCAGGGGCTCGGTGCCGAAGTCGGGGCCGGTGATCTCGATGGTGAGCCCGAACGCGGCGGCGAGGGCGTCGTAGTAGGCGGCCCACTCGGTTCCGGGAACGATGCCGGGCATCCAGATCCGGTGCCCGACGAGTTCAGCGGGTGTGACCGCGGGGGCGGCGGCGAACTCGTGGGCCGGTCCAGTGAGAAGCTGGACGGGCTCGTCGAAGGCCCGGGCGACCCCGATGTCGTCGGGGAGCTGCCGGCCGGGCATGGTGACGGCACGGAAGGACGCGTCGATCGTGCCGGATCGGATGGCGTCGATGGCTGCGTCGACGTCGAAGAGGGTCACGACATCAAGCTCGACCTCGGGGTGCGCGCGATGGAAGTCGCCCAGCACGCCTGCCGGGGCGAGCCGCCGCCCGATCACGTCGACACGCAGCGCGCGACGGCCGGGACGAACGGAGGCGACAGCCCGCTCTTCGGCCCGTAGGAGATCGCGGGCATGGGGCAGGAACGCCTGTCCGTCGATGGTGAGCTTCGCTCCTCGCGCGGTGCGGGTGAACAGCCGCACGCCGAGGATCTTCTCCAGCGTGGCGATGCGTTTGGAGACGGCCTGCTGGCTGATCGACAATTCGGCGGCGGCATCTTGGAACTGCCCCGCGTCCGCGGCGGCCACGAAGGTACGCACAGCATGGAGATCCACCCCGCCCACGGTATCTGTACAACGAATGGTTGTGCTTTCCTGGCTGATCGGTTGTTTGAACTCGCCATCTGCTAGTCGCTTTGATGCCGATGGTCAGCGTGTGGTTGTTCCGATCGGCGAGAGGTGCGTTGGCTATGACAGGCAGGCGGGCGCTGGGGAGGCGGTTCGCGTGGTTGTGGGGCGCGTATGCCGTCAGCTCGTACGGCACAGGGCTCGGGTTCGGCGCGTTTCCCTTGATCGCGGTCCTCGTGCTGCACTCCGGGCCGACCCAGGTGGCGGCGCTGTCTGCCGCGGGGCGGGCGGTGGGGGCCGTGATGGCGGTGCCGCTCGGCCCGTGGGTGGAGTTCCGCCGCAAGCGGCCGGTCATGGTCGCGATGGACCTGGCCCGGTTCGCGGCGTTGATGAGCGTCCCCGCCGCGTTCGCGCTCGGCCGGCTCAGCTTCGCCCAACTCCTCGTCGTCTCCGTCGTCGTCGCCGCGGCCAACATCGCCTTCAACGCGGCCAGCGGTGCGTATCTCAAGGCGCTCGTACCGCCGGAGGCCCTGCTCATCGCGAACAGCCGGTTCGAGTCCACGACATGGACCGCGACTGTGGTCGGACCGCCCCTCGGCGGGGCCGCGATCGGGATGTTCGGCCCGGTGACGACCGTGGTGGCCGATGCGGTCAGCTACCTGCTCTCGGCGCTGGGCATCCGGGCCATCGGCGGGGCGGAACCGCGCCCCGCGCGGACGCATGCACCGCGGCTGCGCGCAGGCGATCTGTTCGAAGGATGGCGTTACGTCCTCACCCACCCCACGCTGCGCCCGCTGTTCTTCAACGCGATCGTGGTCAACGGCCTGATCATGGCCTCCGAGCCGCTGCTCGCCGTACTCCTGCTGGGCCGCCTCGGGTTCGCACCGTGGCAGTACGGTCTCGTGTTCGCGGCCCCCTGCATTGGTGGCCTCGTCGGCTCACGCCTCGCACGCCCGCTCGCGGCGCGGTTCGGGCAGCACAAGGTGATGCTCAGCGCCGGGGTGCTGCGTGCGTGCTGGCCTGTCGGATTGGCGTTTGTCCAACCCGGTGTCCCCGGGATCGTGCTCATCATCGCCGTCCAACTAGGCCTGGTCACCTGCTGCGGCCTGTTCAACCCACTGCTGGCCACCTACCGGCTCGACCACACCGATCCCGACCGGGTCGCCCGCACCCTGACCGCGTGGTCGGTCAGCACCAGCGCTGCCATCGCGGCCCTGACCGCCGTATGGGGATTGCTGGCCGCCATCACCAGCCCCCGCACCGCGATCGCAGCCGCCGGCGTCCTCCTCCTGGCCACCCCGCTGCTACTCTCGCGCCGCGAGAACGCGCCCCAGAACACGAAGGAACAGGCCGCGAGCCTCACATGACACGCCGCAGCTGACACCCGGCGTAGACACACCGCGGTAACGTCCTGCGCGTACGCGACGGCGGCGGCTTTTTCCCGACTTCCTCCGCGACCGTTCCCCGTCTGTCCCTGTACGGCGACGGCACTCTGGTGACATCCGCATCGGCGAAGCGGTACGGCCTGCCCGAACCCCGGGTGGCCCCTGTCCCGCGTCGAGGTCCGCACGGTCGTCCGGGCCGCAGAACGGGCCGAACTCCCGCACGCCGGAACGCTGGGGCCCACCCCACCCGCGGACGGCCCCACACGCTCGTACGAACTGGGCGGCAAGACCACCACGACCATCGCACCCACCCTGCGCGGCTGTACGGAGCAACAGGCCCTGCGCGCCCTGGACAAGCGGCTCGACACCCTCACCGAGCACGGCATCCCGTACCGCTACACGGCCCTGGCCGCCGTCTTGCTCGAAACGGGCAAGGGCCACTCCCCCGGCTCCGTGACCTGGCCGCTGGGCGACCTGTCCCGCGCGGGTGAGCCGACCCGGGCCGGTCAGTGCCTGCTGGTCAGAGGCAAGGACCTGGCACGGGTCAAAGCGGCAGCCCGCACCGTGAGTTCGGGTTCGTGGACCGATGGCGCGGCCACGTACCAAGTGACACTGCGCCCCCTGTTGCCCGGAGAGGAGTCGTGCACGGACGTCTCCTCCTGACACCGGCTTTGCTTCTTGGGCACGGCCGCCGACCCAATGGGCCAGGGCCGCCAGGGCCGCCAGGGCCGCCAGGGCCGCCAGGGCGAGGGTGGTGCGCCGGGCGGCGGTCCAGGCGTGCGGCCCGGCTGTCCTCTCGGACCACGAATCGACCTGCTCGACCGTCAACTCATCAGCAGGCAGTCATGCCAACGAGCATCAACCCATCCCTGCGCGCCACAGGCGATGGCCGTACTAGCCCTCGACGAACGTGACCGTCTCATCGAGCGGCGCCCGGCCCGTGCGGGCGTAGTCCACCGTGACGTCCTCGAATCCGATCGACATGCCACAGAAGAGGATGAGGTCGTCCGGAGGTGAGAGGACCTCCGCGACGGTCTTGTGAAACTTCGCCCATGCCATCTGCGGGCAGCTGTGCAGCCCTTCGGCACGGAGCAGCAGCATGACTGTCTGCAGATACATGCCGGTGTCGGCCCATTGGGCCGGGCCCAGGTCACGGTCGATGTAGCAGAACAGGGCGGCGGGCGCGCCGAAGCAGTCCCAGTTCGCGGCAGCGGCCCTCTGGCGCGCCTCGATGTCCTCGCGCGGAATGCCGAGTGCGCCGTAGCGCTGCTCGCCGAAGGCGGATCGGCGCTCGCGGTAGGGGGACTTCAGTCCGGACGGGTACATCTCGTACTCCGGCTCGTCCCACGGGTCGCCTGCGGCCAGGCGCTCGCCCGCGCGCTTCTTGACTTCGGCCAGCGGCGCGCCGGTCAGCACGTAGGCGTGCCACGGCTGGAGGTTCGATCCGGACGGCGCCCAAGCCGCGGCGGACAGCACGCGCTCCACCACCTCCCTCGGGACAGGCCGGTCGGTGAATCCGCGCACTGCCCGTCGGCTCGTGACCGCCTCATAGGCGTCCAAGATTGCCCACCTCCACTGCTCAACGCGTGCAACTTTGTTTCACTCACGATAGTATCATTCAATACTGTCTCGTGTTTGACTATCGTCGAGTACGAATCCTCAGCCCCTGGTTCCCCGCCTCGGGCACCACGTTTTGGAGAAAGTCCATGGCTACGCTGCTGCACATCGACTCGTCCGCATTCCCCGGCGAGGCCTCATCGTCCCGTTCGGTCGCGAGCGCCTTCCGCACGGCCTGGGAGGAGCAGCACCCTGAGGGCACGGTGATCTACCGCGACCTCGCCGCCAACCCTGTCCCGCACATCACCGCCGACGCCTGGTCCGCCGGTTACACCGCCCCGTCCGAGCGCACGCCGGAGCAGTCCGCCGCATTCGCCGCGCGCGTGAAGCTCATCGAGGAGCTTGAGCAGGCGGACGCCGTCCTGATCGGCGCCCCCATGTACAACTACTCGATTCCGTCGACCCTCAAGGCGTGGCTGGACAACGTGCTCCTGCTGGGCCGCACCGCGGGCGAGACCCCCTCCGCCCAGGGCACCCCGGTCATCGTCGTCGCCAGCCGCGGCGGCTCCTATGCGCCGGGCACCCCGCGCGAGGGCTACGAGTTCGTACAGAACTACCTGGAGGCCGTCCTCAAGGGCACGCTCGCCCTGGACCTCGAATTCATCGTCCCGGAACTCACCATGGCCCCCCGCAACCCGGCCATGTCCGAACTGGTCCCCCTCTACGAGGCCTCTCGCAAGCGTGCCTTCGAAGACGCGACCATCAAGGCCAAGGAAATCGCGGAGCGCTTCGCCGCGTAGCCCCCGGGCCAGGGATGCCGTGTGACGGCTCGCCCCAGGACGTCACACGGCATGTCGTCGCCTGCACCCTCTCCGACGGTGACGGTGGCACTCTGCCTGGAGGCCGGCGGCTTGGCGCGGGGGATGGCGACGAAGTGTGCCCACGCGGCAGGCAACCGGCACACGGGTGTGCTTACGCCTCGCTGCCTGCGGGGTAGGCGAACCGGGTCAGCAGATCCGTGAGCTGCTCGGGCTCGCCGGGCCCCAATTCGGCGACCAGGCGCTCAGCCAGCGGTTCGGCCGCGACATGGGCTGCGTCGAAGAGCTCGACGCCCTCAGGAGTGATCTCCACCGCCCGCACCCGCCGGTCCCCCGGAACGCTCTTGCGTACGGCCAGCCCCTTACGCTCCAGGTCGTCCACAACCCGCATGATTCCCGCCTTGTCCGACCCCGTCGCCGAAACCAGGTCCCGCTGCACGGTGGGCCCACGGTCGACCAGCACGATCAGCACGGCAAAATGCCGCAACTCGATGCCGAGCGGCCGAAGCGCCTCCTCCATCACCGCGGCCGCGCGCCAGTGTGCCCGGCGCAGCAGCAGGCCGAGAGCGAAAGGCGAGGGATCCCCGGGGCGGTCGGTCACGCGCGAGGCGGTGGTGCTGCGGGGTACGTCGGCGGTCATGAGGGCATATTACCAGCGATCCTTTCATTCGATACGGTATCGTTTGAAATCAAATGCGGCTACGTCTACCGCGGCCCGGCCTATGCGACCGCCGTCCGTGCACCTCGCCGCTCACCCCGCGGCGGAGATCGTCTGCCGCGATCGGGCCGTCCCGGCGACCGGTCCTCGTCACCGGGCGAGTCCGGCTTTGTAGCAGGCAGGCCGGAACTCGCGGGTGCAGATCCGGTCGATGGTGTACACGCCATCCTTGACGAGTGTCTGCTTGATGTTGCCGATCGTCACCGCGCGCGGAGTGAGCAGGACGGACGGGATGCGCTTGGTGGTGGGGCTGTCGGTCGTCGTCGTAGCGACGTCGCGGAGATCCTCGCCGCGCCCCAGAGCGACGGCCATGGTAACGGCTGCGACAGCTTCTGCCCGGAACGGTTTGTACACCGTCATGTACTGCTCGCCCTTGACGATGCGCTGCACAGCGTCAAGGTCGGCGTCCTGGCCGGTGACGGGAGGGAGCTTGCCGACACCAGCGACCTTGAGAGCGGAGATGACACCTGCGGCTATGGAATCGTTGGCCGCCAGGACACCGCCGATCCTGTCCGGGCCCAGGGCCGCGATGGCTGCGGACATGTTGGCATGGGCTTTCTCCGAGCTCCAGTCCACGGTGTCGTACGACCTGGCGATCTTCACCTTGCCTGTGATGACGGACATGGCGCCCCTCCTGAACGACGCTGCGTTGGCGCTGGTGGGATCGCCGTTCATCATGACAACGTTCCCGCCGTTCGCCTTGCCGCCCATGGCCTTCAGGAGCGCCTCGCCCTGGAGCCTGCCGACCTGCGCACCGTCAAAACTGACATAGCCCGAGATCGGGCCCTCGGCGAGCCGGTCATAGGCGACGACGGGAATACCCGCCTTGTCCGCCTCCTGGACCGAGGAGCGGAGTGCCCTGGTGTCGGCGGCGTCGAGGATCAGGACCCTGACCCTCTTGGTGATCATGGACATCACCTGTTGCTGCTGCCGCCCCGCGTCGTTCTCGGCGTTGGCATACTCCAGGGTGCAGCGGGGACACAATTCCTTCAGCCGCTTCTCGATCAGCGGCTTGTCGGATTGCTCCGAGCGGGGAACCGCTCGACTCGGGAGCAGCAGACCGACGGCGAAGCTGTCCGTTTCCGCTCGGCCGTCTCCTCCACAGGCGGCCAGGGGCATCGTCATGAACCCCGCGACGATCGCCGCGACGGCGGGGCCCGTACAGGTCCTCATCGCAGACCCCCTTGCGCCAGGCGGGGCCCCGGGTCCGCGGGAGTCGGCTCGCGCTGCGGCACAACGAGTTCGCTCCACACCTGCTTGCCGCCGGCCACCGGCACCGTGCCGAAGGACTCCGACATGGCTTCGACCAGAAGCAGGCCACGGCCGCCGGTCGACTCCCAGTCCACGATCACGGGCTTGGCAGGCGCACGCGGCGAGGTATCGCTCACACAGACTCGCACTCGGTCCCCACGGAGCGTCAGGTCGAGGCGGACCGGTCCCTGGGTGTGCACCAGGGCGTTCGTGACAAGCTCGGACACGACCAGCAGCACCGCATCGGCTGCTTCTTCAACTTTCCATCGCCGCAGAGTGCGCGCGGTGAAACGGCGGGCGTGCATGACGGCGTCGGGCAGCCGCCACACTACCCAACCGGCCCGTATCGGCCGGGTCTTCATGCCGTCGTAGCGCAGCAGCAACAGCGCCACGTCGTCCTCGCGGGGGCCGACGTCGCCGAGCAGTTCGTCGGCCATCAGCCCTGGATCCGCCGGATCCGCCGCAGCGAGGGCGGTGCGCGTCCGATGCATACCCTCGTCCAGGGGCAGGTCGGCGGCCTCGACCAGGCCGTCGGTGACCAGGGCCAGCACACTGCCGGGGGCCAGTGCGACGGCGGTCATGGGGAATTCCACCTCCGCGGAAACTCCCAGCGGGAGCCCGCCCTCGACCTCCAGCTCCTCGGCGGTGCCGTCGGGATGACGCACCAGCGGTGACAGATGCCCGGCCCGGACGAACAGGATGTTGCCCTCCTCCATGTCCAGTTCGGCATAGCAGCAGGTGGCGAACAGATCGGTCTCCATACCGATGAGGAGGCGGTTGGCGTGCGAGAGGACCACGTCGGGCGGGTGCCCCTCCACCGCATATGCCCTGACCGCGGTACGCATCTGACCCATGATCGTCGCGGCTCCGGCACTGTGTCCTTGCACGTCGCCGATGACCAGCGCCACCCGATCCTCGGAGAGGGCGATGACGTCGTACCAGTCGCCGCCCACCTGCAACCCCCGCCTGGCGGGCAGATAGCGGGCGACGGCGGTCCCCCCGGGCAACTCGGGGAGGCTCCGGGGCAACAGACTGCGCTGAAGCATCGTCGCGAGCTCCTGCTCGGCGTCGTGCGCGTGCGCACGCTGCAGGGCCTGTCCGACCACCGCCGCGGTGGCCGTCAGCAGGGACCGCTCCTCGGGGACGAATTCGTGCGGCTGATCCCAGCCGACCAGGCACACACCGACGACCCGGCCCTTGGCGGGAAGCGGCAGGACGGCCAGACCTCCAGGGCCGATGCCTGCGAGCCCGGGCTCGAGGGCTGAGTCGGCGGGCCACAGACCCATGCGCCCGTCCCGCAGCGCCATCTCAAAGGTGGGCAGGGCGCTGACCGGTATTTCGGGCCACTCCGAAATCCACCTGGAACGCCACTGGGAACGCCATGTCTCCGGCCAGGCGGCGGGCTGCGGCGGGTCGAGCACGGTGATCACGAGCCGATCGTCCTGCAACTCGGCAAGCGCCACGCGATCAGCGCCCAGCGGCTCACGCAGCACGGTGACAACCACTCGGCTGACGTCAGGGATTGTCGCGGCATCGTCGAGTGCGGCAGTCAGCCACTGAATCCTGGAAACGTCGTCGGCACGCCGGCGCAGGAGCGAGGTCGCCGTCACCACTCCCAGCACCTGCGCCGGCCGGTCGTCGATGCTCTCCACCACCCGGCAACTCAGGCTCAGCCAGCGCATTTCGCCAGTGGGACGGCGGACTCGGAACTCCAGCTCCCGCCGGCCGAATGCCTCGGTGGACGGCCCCAGGACCGACATCAGTGTGGGCATGTCCTCCGGGAGGGCGTGCGCGAGCAGGGTGTCCGCCTTGCCGTCGAAGTCGTGCGGCGTGATCCCGACCAGCTCGAGCAGGGTCTCGTCCACCTCGATCAGGCCGGTGTCCGGCACCAGGACGAACGAGCCGACGCGCAGACTCCGCAAGGCGGAACTCAGCAGCCGCGACGGCATGGGCCGGCCGGCCTCGGTCTGGAGTACCCCGGTGACCGCGTCGGCGTACCGCTCCAGGAAGCGCCGTTGCTCGGCCTCGAAGGCGTCCTTGGAAGCGCCCACGACGACGAGGCAGCCCAGCCGCCTGCCCTCCCTCCGGAGTGGCAGCGCACCGAGCGACGCCTCCGCTCGCAGCGGCGTCGGCCCGCCCTCGGAGAAGGATGCGAGCGCCGCGGGATTCAGCCACAGAGGCCGGTCGGTGCGCAAGGCGTGCGCCTCGGGTGACCCACCGGACAGCGGCAAACGCTCCGGAAGCCCGTACTCGGAAGAAGCGGCACCTCCGGCCGTCTCCACCAATCGCAGCACTTCATTGCCGACGCCGACGACATAGACCGCTGCCAGCGCCACTCCGGCGAACGTCAGAGCCCGATCACTCGCGGCGGCCCCTGGCACCGGAGGCGATGAACCGGTGTCTGCGGCTTCGGCCTCGTTTGCCCGCGGATCCGAGACCTCGGCCCGGGCACGGCCGTCATGAGGCATGTCCGCAACCAACCTCCCGTCCATGCCGCAGGTGCCGACAGGTTGAGATCGGGGCACCCCTTCAGGTGGAGATCGGGCACCCTTCTTCCAGAGTGGCATACAAGGGCCAACCGGACAGATCCGCTTGATCGCCCTCGACAGCAGGCCCGGGCGCCGGATCCTGGGGCCTCGTACGTCGAGCCGAACGGCGAAGCTCCCCTCGGTGTCGGGCGGAACGACCCTCGAAGTGGCGTTGCATGCGCACGCCAGGACGCCCCCGTCCGTCCCCTCGGATGTGTCAGATGGTGCAGTGCGGACGGTGGTACTGCCGATGACCCGCCGCGGGGCAGCAACCCACTCCGGTGGAGGGTGACCCACTGCGGCAAGATCGCTTCGGGCCCCGAGTAGAGCCACGTTCGGAGGGTGTACGGGCCCAACAGCGCTGGTCGGAGCCGCTGCGTTCGCAGATGACCGCAGCCGGTGCCACACTGACGACGTGGTCGTCTTGCCACGTGCGCGTGGTCCGTTCCAGGCGAACGTCGGGCGTCGGCACCGCGGCCGGCTATCGGCTGCTGGATTTCTGGCCGACACGCGTGGCCTGGTGAGGAGGCCGGGTTGTCGCCATGCTCAATGAGGGATCCCCCGGTGCCGGGCTGATCGGGCCGAGTCTCCACCTCGCCAGGGCGGGCGATGCCGCCCCGCAAGCGCCGGAGCCGCAGCTGCCCGTGAAGGCAGGGACAGGTGTGCGCCTGGATCTCCATGCCGACCCGGACACCTGGCACTCAACGCGGCCCGAGCCGTCGCGCCACGTAGTACGTGGCCCAGGCGGTCCGACCGCCCCGCACACGCACCTTGACACCCACGATGCACGTCGAGCCGCCTCCCCACGCGCGCACCGTGCCGGCCGGCCCCGACGGGAGAGGCCCGTGTGGCCCCGCCGGTCCTCCATCATCCGCCCGCCCACCACCCGACATACGCCGACGGGCCGCAGCACCCAGACCCCATACCCGATGCGGGCCAAGCACGGACAACCGTGCGCGCTCCCTGACCACACGCAGGGGAAAGACAAGGGAGGTCTCTCCATGAAGACCTTCGTACGAGACGCGGCCATCGCCATGACCGCCGCCTCGACGGCCGTTGCTCTCGCGGCCTGTGGGTCGGGCGCAGGGAACGACCCCCGCGAGGGAAACACGCCGAGAATCGGGCTGCTGCTGCCGGACGCCATCACGGCTCGCTGGGAGACACAGGACAGGCCCTTGCTCGAGAAGAAGATCAAGGAGCTGTGCCACGACTGCACGGTCGAACACGCCAATGCCAAGGGCGATGTCGCCACTCAGCAGGAGCAGATGGACTCGTTGATCACCAGGGGGGTCGAAGCCATCGTGCTCGTGGCCGTGGACGCCAGATCGCTCGCCTCTACGGTCAGGAAAGCGCACGCAGCAGATATCCCGGTCATCGCTTACGACCGTCTCGCCGAGGGCCCGATCTCCGGTTATGTCTCGTTCGACGGCGAGGAGGTCGGCAGGCTCCAGGGCAGGGCACTGCTGAAGGCCATGGGCGACCAGGTGCCCGGCGCACAGATCGTCATGATGAACGGCGATCTCAGCGACCCGAACGCGGTGTCGTTCAAGAAGGGCGCACTGTCCGTACTGAACGGGAAAGTGAAAATCGGCAAAGCGTACGACACACTCCAGTGGAGTCCGGAGGCTGCGAACATGAACATGTCCGGTGCCATCTCCGCACTCGGCGCCGACAACATCCACGGGGTCTACGCCGCCAACGACGGACTCGCCGCCGGCAGCATCTCTGCCCTCAAAGCGAACAAGGTCGCCCCAGTGCCCCCCGTCACCGGGCAGGACGCCGAACTCGGAGCCGTGCGGCGAATCGTCCGCGGCGATCAGTACATGACCGTCTACAAACCCTTCGCACCCGAGGCTTCCGCCGGCGGCGCCATGGCCGTGGCCGCGGCCCGCGGTGAAAGCCTCGACCGACTCGCCACGGACAAGGTGACGCCCCGCGGCGGGAAGGCGGTTCCGGCGGTCCTGCTCACCCCGGTGTCCGTGACTGTCGCCAATATCGAGGACACCTTGGTGAAGGACGGCGTGTACACGATCCAGCAGATCTGCACCCCTCAACTCGGGGCCGCCTGCGACAAGGCCGGGCTGACCTGACAGGCGGGTTCCGACCAGGTTCGTGCCCCGGTAAGGAGATGGTTTCCGTGCCGACTCCCCCGTTGCTGGCGCTGCACGGCGTGTGCAAGCGCTTCGGCGTCGTCGAGGTCCTCACGGACATCGAGCTGGAGATTCACGCGGGCCAAGTCGTCGCACTTCTGGGCGACAACGGGGCCGGCAAATCCACCCTGGTCAAAGTGATCTCCGGCGTCGCTCCCGCGGACAAGGGCGTCATCCAATGGGAGGGGCGGACCGTCAACATCAGGCGCCCCCACGACGCCCGGGACCTCGGTATCGCCACCGTCTACCAGGACCTCGCGCTGTGCGGGAATCTCGACGTCGTCGGCAATCTGTTCCTCGGGCAGGAGATCCGCAGATTCGGGTTCCTCGACGATGTGGAGATGGAGCGTCGCACCAGACACCTGTTGGAACGCCTGACCAGGAGCGTCCTCGATCTGCGCGACCCCGTCGTCTCACTGTCCAGCGGCCAGCGGCAGACCGTCGCCATCGCTCGCTCGCTTCTCGGCGAGCCGCGCCTCCTCCTCCTGGACGAACCGACCGCAGCGCTGGGAATCGAGCAGACCACCGAGGTCCTGGACATCGTCGACCAGTTGCGTGACCGCGGCCTGGGAGTCCTGCTCATCAGCCACAACATGGGCGACGTGAAAGCTCTCGCGGACCGGGCCGCCGTACTGAGGCTCGGTCAAAACAACGGCTTCTTCGACGTGAACATCACGTCTCACGAGCAGATCATCTCCTCCATCACCGGCGCGGCGGAAAACGAGCCTCGCCGGATGGCCCACCAGGAGTCGGGGTGGTGAAAGACGTGCACAACATGGCGGACGACACACGGGCTGAACCCGCCACACCCACCACCGTGGCCCGTCAGCCGCACCTCGCGCGGACCATCGCCCGTGCCGTGGAGGGCTGGGTCGCCGTCTTCCGGCGCAAGCTGAGCGCCGGTGAACTGGGCGCGCTCCCCGTCGTCCTCGTCCTCGCCGCGGTCTGGATCGTCTTCCAGGCCCTCAACCAGAACTTCCTCTCGCCCCGGAACCTGTCCAATCTCAGTGTGGACATCGTGGGCACGGGCCTGATCGCGGTCGGCATCGTCTTCGTGCTGCTGCTCGGTGAGCTCGACCTGTCGGTCGGCTCGATCAGCGGCCTCGCGGCGGCTGTCTTCGCTGTTCTGAACGTGAACAACGGCGTGCCGGAATGGCTCGCCCTGATCGTCGCGGTGCTCACCGGTACCGCGACGGGAGCCGTCCAGGGCTTCTCGTTCGCCAGGACCCGGGTGCCGGCTTTCGTCGTCACCCTGGCGGGGCTGCTCACCTGGAACGGCCTCATGCTCTACATCCTCGGGAACAGCGGCACCGTCAACCTCGACGAGAACGGTCTCGTCGCCAAGCTGACCAGCTATTACTTCACCAACAGCGCCGCTGCCTACGCAGTGGCGGCGGTCGCCACCGGCATGGTCTTCCTTGTGTCCTACCTGGGCAGGCGGCGCCGCAAGGCCTTCGGCATGCCGTACCGCTCGCTTCGGGGAATCACCATCCGCACGGGAGCGGTCGCGGTCATCGCGTTCGCCACCGCGTATGTGCTCAACCAGTTCCAGGGCCTGCCGCTCGCCCTCCTGATCTTCCTCGTGGTGGTGGCCGGCCTCGACATCATGCTCCACCGCACGCACTACGGGCGGCAGATCTACGCACTCGGCGGCAGCGTCGAAGCAGCCCGTCGTGCCAGCCTCAGTGTGACGCGGGTGCGGACCGCGGTGCTCGCGGTCTCGGGCACCATGGCCGCGATCGGCGGGCTGTTCCTGGCCTCGCGCATCACCTCGGTGAGCCAGAGCTCGGGCTCGGGCGTTCTGCTGCTCAATGCCATCGCAGCAGCCGTCATCGGGGGCACCAGCCTGTTCGGAGGACGCGGTACGACGTGGTCCGCGGTGCTCGGCATGCTGGTCATCCAGTCGATCGCCTCAGGCATGGCCCTCACGGACACCCCCGCTGCCGTCCAGTTCGTGATCACGGGCGGGGTGCTCTTCGCCGCGGTGGTCATCGACTCACTGTCGCGACGCTCGCAGGAGGCACATGGCCGGGCCTGAGGTGACAGCCTGGGGGACCCGGGGGGGACGATGCTTGATCTTGAGCAGGATCCGGTCGGTGCCGCTCAGGTCCCGGCTTTGGTCCGGCCATGGCCAAGATCTTGTGCGGTGAGGCGTTCAACCTGTGCAGCACTGGCCTCAGCGCGGCGCCGGGCTTCACGGACCTGCCGGTCGACCACCCGTACGCGCTCGCGCGCCTTCTGAGCGGCTGCCCGAGCCTGCCGTTGCTCGCCCTGCAGTCGCTTCACTTCAAGGGCGAGCTCGCCAACCCGCTGCTGGAGGCTGTTCTCGGCCTCCTCGGCTTCGTTGGCCTCCCGGCCCGCTGTCGCCGCCTCGTCCTCAAGGTCGCGAAGCTCCCGTTCGGTGTCGGCCGCTTCCTGCCGGGCCTGCTCGACAAGGCGGCGGCGCTCCTCGGCTGCGGGGTCCCTGGGCGCCCGGGCAGCGGGGCGTGGCGCGGTTGAGGGAGCGGATGCGGCAGGGGCGCGGCGCGGGGCCGTGTCCCCGACTGTGGGAAAGCCGAGTGGCTGGCTGAAGGGCTTCACCAGCCGGCCCGCGGCCCACTCCTGGGCGGCCGATGGGTCGGCGAGGACGGCATGGAGGATGCTTTCGACCTCACGCTGAACGCCGTCGCTGATCGGGTGGCCGGCCTCCTTCGCCAGTTGACCGGCCTGCCGCGACAGCGCGTTGATCAGCAGGTGCTGCCGGCGGCTGAGCTCGCGCAGCTGCTCCCCGTCCAGGTCGTCGTGCGCTTGGCGCAGGGCCTGGCCGAGCTGGAGCAACGGCTGGATCTCGTCGGGCCGTTCGCGTACCAGGAGGTTGGCCGCCCAGGCCGACGAGCTGGGACGACGCAGTTTGCGAATCTTCTCCGCGAGGGGGCGGTCGCCGGCGCTGCGCGCCGCGGCCGCACGGGCATCACGGGTGGCGGTGAAGTCCTCCGGCGCCAGCCCGTACAGCTCGTCCGCGACAGCGTCCAGGTCCACTGGTGCCCCTTTCCACGCCATGCCGCTTTTTCAAGTCTCACACCTATCCAGGACGCGTATGGCTCGGCGCCCGGCCTCGACCGCCAGACCTGGCCCAGTGGTGCGGTGGACCACTCCGGCGCCGATGCGTGCGCTTCGCGAGGGTCCGCTCGTGACGCCCGCGACGAGGTGCGGCGCATGCCTCGTGTTCAAGGCCGGCAATTGATCGTCACGCGGGCTGCGGTTTCGTTCGACCCGAGGCCCGGCCGTGACACGCGTTGGTCAGCGATGCCCGAACGGTGCACGCTGGAGACGTGGACTCCCGGCAGCGTCTGGCCGGACTGCGGCAGCCATGGCAGTCGAGCCACGCCCTGCTGCTGATCCCTCTCGCGCTCATCGTAGTGATCACGGTGGTGGACCTGCTGGTTCCGGCCGATGTCCATCTCGGTCCGCTCTTGGTCATCGCACCTGCTATCACTGCGTCTTTTGCCGGCCCCCGCCTGACCGCGCTGATTGGCGCCCTGGCAGTGCTGGCCCAGGCATTCATCGGCTGGCACTTCGGCGCGCTGTTCACCCGGAATGTGCTGGTGCAGGTCCTCGCCCTGGCGGTGCTGTCGTCGCTGACCGTGTTCTACTGCGTGGTGCGCGAGCGGCACCGTAAGGAGCTGGCCCAGGTGCGCTCGGTCGCCGAGGCCGCACAGCATGTCCTGCTGTGGCCGCTGCCGGAGGAGATCGGCCCGCTGCGGGTTGCCTGCCTCTACCTGGCTGCGGAAGACGAGGCTCAGATCGGCGGCGACCTGTACGCGGCCACCCGCATCGACGCCGGGACCCGCGTGATGATCGGCGACGTACGGGGCAAGGGCCTGGACGCCATCGGTGAAGCCGCCCTCCTGCTCGGCGCCTTCCGCGAGGCCGCGCACAAGCACACCGCCCTTCCCGGACTGGCGGTCGCCCTGGAACAGAGCGTCGCTCGCTATCTGGACGACTTCGAGCCGGAGGAGGAGGCCGGGGAACGCTTCGTGACCGCCTTGCTGATGGAGATCCCCGACGAGGACCCCATCACCCGGATGACCAGTTGCGGCCATCCTCCGCCGCTGCTGCTCAGCCACGGCGACGCCGTCACCGTTCCCGTGCACCCCACACCCCCGCTGGGGGTCGGTCGGACAGGGCCGGCGGACTACACCGTAGATGTGTTCTCGTTCGAAGCCGGAGACACTCTCCTGCTGTACACCGATGGCGTCATCGAAGCCCGCGACGCAGGCGGCCGCTTCTACCCGCTCACGGAACGGGCCGCCCAGTGGACCGGTCACAGCCCGGAGACTCTGCTGCACCACCTCCGGCGCGATCTGCTCGCCCACGGCGGCGGACGTCTCGGCGACGACGCCGCTCTGATCGCGGTCCGCCGCACGTCGACCGCGTGCCCGAGCGCCCCGCCGCGGAAGGGGCATACGCGCCGACGGGTTCTGCACCACTCCGAAACCGAACCGTCGCACTGATCGCACCGGTCGTCCGTTCGGGGCCGCTCGAGAGGGTCACCGGAATGAGGGTGATGCCGTGGTGGTTACGGGATCCCCTGTTCGGCCCAGATGACCTTTCCTCCGGGCGTGTACCGGGCACCCCAGCGATGGGCGAGTTGGGCTACGAGAAACAGGCCACGGCCGCCTTCGTCCATGCTCCGGGCATGCCTCAGCCGAGGCGCGGTGCTGCTGGCATCGGCGACCTCACAGGTCAAGCGAGAGTCGCGAAGCAGCCGCAGCCGTACGGGCGGTGCGGCATAGCGGATCGCGTTGGTGACCAGCTCACTCACGATGAGTTCCGTCGTCATGGCCAATTCCTCAAGGCCCCAGGCTGCCACCTGGCGAGTCGCCCGGGCCCGGACATCACCGACGGCGGCCGGGTCCGACGGCACATCCCACGAGACGGCGTGGTCGGCCCCCAGAGCGTGCGTGCGCGCCAGGAGAAGGGCGATGTCGTCGGGTTGAGGCACGGGCACGAGCTGCTCCGTGGCGGACAAGCACAGTGACTCAAGGTTGGAGACGTGCTGGGACAGCACCTGGCTGAGACGAGACATGCCCGGGTCCATGGCGCGGTCGGCTCCCTGGATGAGGCCGTCGGTATAGAGACCGATCAGGCTGTTCTCGGCGAGCTCGATCTCGGTGGCTTCGAACGCGAACCCTCCCAGCCCGAGCGGAGGCCCGGCGGGAAGCTCAAGGAAGTGGGCGTGCCCGTCGGGGGCGACGACGACCGGGGGCGGATGCCCGGCCCGGGCCATTGTGCAACGTCGCGTGACCGGATCGTAGACGGCGTACAGGCAGGTTGCTCCGAGGAATGCCGTGAGAGCCTGGTTGGCCGCCTCGTCGCCGGTCTCCTCCTCGCTCAGCCGAAGCACGAGGTCGTCGAGGTGGGCCAGCAACTCGTCGGGGGGCAAGTCCATGTCGGCCAGGGTCTGCACCGCAGTGCGCAGTCGGCCCATGCTCGCGGCCGCGGTGATGCCGTGGCCGACCACGTCGCCGACGACAAGACCCACGCGGGCGCCGGACAGAGGGATCACGTCGAACCAGTCGCCGCCGACCCCGCCCGTGGCGTCCGCCGGCAGATAGCAGGAGGCCACCTCCAGCGCTGTTCCACCGGCGAGGGCGTGGGGCAGCAGACTGCGCTGAAGGGTGACTGCTGCCGTGTGTTCCCGGGTGTAGCGGCGAGCGTTGTCGACGCACAGCGCCGCTCGCGCCACCAACTCTCGGGCCAAGAGGACATCGTCCCGGTGGAAAGAGATGGGATTGAGCGAACGGGCGAACGTGGCGAGGCCCAGAACCGTGTTCCGCGCCCGCATCGGCACGGAAATGAGGGAGTGCAGTCCGAACTCCCGCATGCTGGCCATCCTGGCAGGCTGTTCGGCGATCCACAGCTCGTCGGCCGCGTCGAGCACCGGAATGAAGATCGGATCGCCGTTGATGAGCAGGTTCACGTCGTGCGGCGGGGGGAGGAAGTCGACCTTGGCCCCGATCGGCGCCACAGCCTCTGGGCAGCCCTCGCGGACTGAACTCATGCCGGCCCGGCGCATCGCAGGCTTGGCGGAGGGCGGTCCGGCATCGGTCAACCACATTCCATTCCCCTCGGCGCTGAGGACCGGCTCCAACAGATCGACGATGACGAAGTCCGCGAAGCGCGGGACGGCGAAGTCGGCGAGCTCCTGAGCCGTCCGCATCACGTCCAGAGTCCTGCCGATGTCGGTCCCGGCCTCATTGACCAGCGACAGGAGCCGGCGGGCGTGCCACCGCTCGGTGACATCCAGGACCATGTAGCAGACCCCGGTGACGGAGTTGCTTGCGTCCACCAGGGGGAAGAAGGAAGTGGAGTACGCGTGTTGACGGTGCGGATCGGCCCAACTCCATCCTGCGTACTCGTAGTCGGTGACCGGGAGTCCGGTCGCCAACACCTTGCGCATCAAGCTCTCGAGGGTCTCCGCCTCCAGCCCCGGCAGCACCTCGCTCAGACGATGGCTCAACCGTTGCTCACGGGGCACGCCGCCGAGGCGTTCCAGGGTGTCGTTCAGCCAGACGTAGCGCAGCTGCAGATCCATCACCGCCATGCCGACCGGCGAGCGGGTCAGGAAGCCGTCGAGGATGGACTGGCCCACCGTCCATTGCTGCTTCTGCTCCCGTGCCGAGATCAGAAAACACTCGTCTCCGCCGATGCGGAAGGACGCGGACACCCGCAGGTCTACTTCGATACGGCCGCCGTCGCGATGCCGTACAGGGATGAGACCGCTCCACCCCATGCCCGCGCGACACCGCTCCGCGATGCGGGCCACACGCACCGGATCCCCGGGCATCGCCAGCAGCCGCACGGCGGAGCCGCCGACGACCTCTTCGGCGGGGTAACCGAGAAGCGCTTCAGCGCCTCTGGTCCAGCCGACCACGACGCCGTCTGCGGACATCACCGCTACCGCGTCAACCGACGCGTCGAACAGATCGCGCGGTTCTGAGGAAGTGGGCCCGTCGGAACCATTGCGCACAGAAGCCATTGTTTCCATCCCTTACACCTGACCATGTTCCTGCTTGACCGCCCGATGTGCACGGTCTGGGCGCATGGCGGCCGCGACGTCGCGGCGGCCCCGGCCGACGCCCACCGTGCTTCCGAAGCCACGCAGGGGCCTGGGACCGGCTCGATGTGATCCACGCAGTTGCCCCCGCCGTCATGACGGCGGGCGGATGCGCCAGGGGCGACTCGCGTTTCGCGGGGGTGCCGTGCCGACCCAGGTCGGCACGGCGGGTCGAAGCCGGAGGGATAGCCGGGAGGATTGAATCCTTCCGGGCGCCCGCCCCTCTGGGCAGCCTCGACCGGCCGGTCTGCCGGACGTACTCATACGTGGCGAAGGTGGAGGACCACCGGTGCCTCTACGCGCGTCCAGGGCTCCGAACAGGGCGCCGCGGAGGTGCCGCGGAAGACGAGCGCCGTCTGCCTCCGTGCACGGGGGCGCTGCCACGGCCTGCCGTCGGCGGCGGCCTTGGTCGACGTGCGGGCGGCTATGCGGAGTTGTTCCAGTCGTACGGTCCGCCGCCGCGCCACTCGATCAGGTCGGGGTCATCGATGGCCCTGTCCTCGGCGGGCAAGCCGGCGCGATGGAGGAAGTCGAGCACGTCGAAGAGGCTGTAGGCAGTGCCCACATCCTCGCCGTGGATCGTCACTCGCCGCCCACCGTCCGATGAGGGCGGAGACACGACCACAGGGGGGCGATCGTCCATGGCAGCACCATGCACCGCAACTGCTCGTTGTGCAGCTCGACGGCCACGAAGGTGCTCATACCGCGTCACTCGAAGGCACCAGCGGCCCATGAGGGCGTCAGTAGCCTCGTGCAGGGCGAACAGGGCAGAGAATCCCCGCCGTGTCAGTGACGCAGGATCCCCCGTGGGCAGCCGGTGAGGAAGGTCCCCGCCGGACCGCCGAATGGGAGATCAGCTGCCCTGACACATCGGTACAGGGCCTGGCCGGGGGGTGCCGGGACCGGCCCCAGGCCTCTCAGCCGACTGCGGCGCCGATCCCGTCGGCTACCTGGCCGAGGGACCGGTCCTCACCACCTTCGCGCTCGGCCGCCGTGACTCGTATCCGGCCTCGCCGCACCCCGTATGCAACGGATGCCGGCGGACGAACCGGAACCGCGAGGTGGTGCTGAACCACTTCGCTCCCACCATGCGCACGGCGACGAGCAGCTGGTGCGCCGCCTTCTGGGTACCGAGCGGGATTCCGGCCGCTGCCGACGCCGCCCGTGTACTTCACGGTCTGTCTCCTGCTGTTGTTCCCCTCCGGTGCTGTTGTTCCCCTGCTCGGGACGCTCCTTGCACGCGTCCCCTCACCGTCACATCACCCCATCGTGGGACACGCCAAGAGATGCCGAGATAATCGAACACGTGCTTGAATTTCTGTTATGACACACGGCACGTTCCCCGACGATCTGATCGAGACCCAGCGCGACTGGAACCGCACCTACGAAGCCCTCGCGCGCCGCAGTCCAGCGCGCTCAACGGTGCTACGTCGCCGGCTTCTGGCACTGTCGTGCCGACTCGTGGGCCATCCATTCTGGTCGACCACAGCAAGGGGTTCACGGACATCCTGGGTGGAACTTCGGCGTCTGGCACGCTCCCCCTCAGATTCGGAGAGGCCGTGACCTGCGCGCTTCGCCCAACGGCCCAGGGCTCCGCCACGCGATGAGGAGCGGATGCGCCCGGGGGTTCTTTCGCCGTGACGCCTGTCCCGATCACACTCGCGCTCCCAGACTGACCAGACTTTCTCCTGGGCAGTGCATGTGACGCGAGGCGAAGTTGAGTAACGGTGTGCGGCCGGGACGCGTCACCGGCAACCACGGGATGAGGACGCCGGCGCTGCACGAGCAGGGCATCGGCGGGCCCTGGCAGGCGCCGTCGGCGTCGACCGGGCTCCGTGGCAGCCCGGTCGCGCCGGACTCGGCGAACGCCCAGCAGTCGCTGCGGCTGCCACGCAGCGGGACGTCGATCGCCACGCGGCGCCCGTGAGATCGAGGCTTCTGCCGGCAGCCTGTGACGCTCTGGGACAATCGTGCGGTGAACGAGGTGAAGGAGATCTCCCGCACGGTTCTGCTGCGCCGTGGCTTCGCGCTGGAATACTTCACCCTGGGCTGGAATGTGGTGGGCATCGTGGTGCTCGCCGTGGCCGCCCTCTCCGCCCGATCGGTTGCGCTGGCCGGGTTCGGCCTGGACTCACTGATCGAGGTCGCCGCCTCCATCGTCGTCATCTGGGAACTGTCCGGTACCGGCGAAGCCCGCCAGCGCAGGGCCCTGCGGCTGATCGGTGTCGGCTTCGCCGCTCTCGCGCTCTACCTGCTGCTGCAGTCCACCTGGGTGCTGACCACCGGTTTCCGCCCCCACCACTCGCCTTTGGGTATCGGCTGGACCGCGGTGACGGCGGGTGTGATGTTCGCGCTGGCCGCGGGCAAGGCCCGCACCGGAACGGCGCTGGACAATCCCGTGCTCAAAACCGAGGGCCGCGTCACTTTGATCGACGGTCTGCTGGCCGCCGCCGTCCTGCTCGGCCTGGTTCTCAACGCCACGCTCGGCTGGTGGTGGGCCGATCCGGCCGCCGGCTACGTGCTGGTCTACTACGCCGTCCGCGAGGTGCGGGAGATCTTTTCCGGCGACCGCTGAACCGGCGGGCGGGCCCTCATCACACCGGGCCTTCGCTGAGGCCCTCCCGCCACGACGACAATGCCCCCGTGGGCCGGCGCAGCGCGCATGCGGCCGCCACGTCGGCGACCGCGAAGTGCGCGAAGTACGGAGGTCCCGGCGACGGCCACCTGCGGCACCTACTGATCTCTTCGGGTTGTTGTCGGGGGTGGTGACGTGTGGTGATCCCTGCGGTAGGTCGGTGGTATGCGGTACGCGCAGGGTGGTGGACTG
>NZ_JBITGS010000041.1:0-78774 GCF_044457265.1 Streptomyces sp. NPDC050564
AGCGAGTACTTCCTGGGAGCAGCCATGGTCGATGTTCCTCTCATGAGTCCCATCTGACCCTCTGTCAACACACTCCGCATCTCGGGGGAACCTCATTCCCTTGCCCTGCTCCGCAGGAGTCCGGTTCTACCCCAGCCTGAAGGCTGGGGTATCCACGGAGGAATCCAGATGACTAACGACGCGGCTCAGCGATGCCGGGCCGGGCTTCCTGCGGGTGGGGGGCCTGCCGGGGTGCCCCGGTGGGCTGCTGTGCCCAGACGGTCTTGCCCAGCGCCTGAAAGCGGGTGCCCCACTGGTCCGCGAGGCTGGCGACGATGAACAGCCCCCGGCCCGTCTCGTCGATGGTGCGGGCGTGTTTCACGTGCGGAGCACTGGCCGCGGCGTCGCTGACCTCGCAGGTCAGCATCCGGTCCAGGATCAGGCGCAGTTGCAGGGGCGGGGCACCGTAGCGAACCGCGTTGCCGACGAGTTCGCTGATGATCAGCTCGGCGGTGAACGCCGTCTCCTCGTCGAGTCCCCAGTCCTCCAGCCGGCGGCGGGCCGCCCGGCGGGCGATCGGTGCGGCCTCGGGGTCGGCCGGCAGCGGGCGGGTCAGCACCCGGTCTTCGGGCAGTGCCTTGGTACGGGCGAGCAGCACCAGTGTCCCGTTCCTCCCCTCGCCGCCGGCCAGCGTGCAGGCGATGTGGTCGCGCAGGTCCGCCAGGGGCATCGTGCCCGCCTGGTCCGGGAGCAGCGGCTGTGCACCCGGCGGTGCCGGCCCGTTGATGGGTGCGGCCGTGCCCATCACCAGGGTGCTGCCCTCGGGGAGGCCGACGGTGGTCGCGGGGAAGGGGGCCCTGCCGGCCGCGGCGAGCGGGGGGCCCTGGGGAACGGACAGGTCCGCCCGGGTGCCGTCGGGAAGGACGGCGACCGGCTCAGGGAGGCCGGCGCAGGCGACGGTGCAGGTGAGGTCGACCGGGTCGTAGAGCGCGATGGTGCAGCGGGCGGTGAGCGGCTCATGGTGCAGGGGATCCTGGGCCGGCAGTGCGGCGCGCTCGGCGGCCAGACGGGCCACGGTGTCGCTCAGGCGGGCCAGCAGCTCGTCGGGCTGCAGGTCCAGCGCAGCCAGGGTGTGGATGGCTGTGCGCAGCAGTCCCAGCGTGATGGCCGCGACAATGCCCCGCCCTGTCACATCGCCGACGGCCAGCGCGGTCCGTGCCCCGGGCAGCGCGATCGCATCGCACCACGCGTCGCAGCCCTGCGGGCCGGGAAGGTGCAGGTGGGAGATCTCCACAGCGGACTGTGCGAGCGGCGGCCTGGGCAGAATCCTGCGCTGGACGGTCGAGGCGATGATCCACTCGCGCATGTACCGGCGGGCGTTGTCGATGCACAGCGCCGCGTGCGCACACACGGCGGACGCCACCTCGATGTCATCCTCGTCGAAGGGGTCTTCCTGCCCGTGGCGGTAGAAGCTGACCACGCCCAGCACCCGGCCGCGCAGCGCCAGCGGCGCCACGAGCAGGGAATGCGCAGCGGACTGTCTGATGGCGTCGGCCCGGGCCGGGTCGGCGGCCAGCCACGCGCTGTCCTGTCCGATCGGCACCAGGCGCGGCCGCAGGTCGCACAGCACGCGCGAGAAGGGGGTGCCGGCCGGCAGAGGGCGCACGTCCCCGACCGGGTAGGCCGAGACCAGGCCTTCGAAGGCGGCCCGGCGCAGCGGAACATCCCCCTCGACCGGCGCCCGCGGAGGGTCCTCTCCGCGGACGACGTCTTCGATGACCTCGACGACGGTGATGCCCGCGAAGGCGGGCACCACCGCCTGTGCCAGCTCCCGGCAGACCACCCCGATGTTCAGCTGCTGGCCCACATGTGCGCGGACCGTGTCCATCAGGGCCAGGCGGTCGTGTGCGCGCTCCCGCTCGGTGACATCGGCCGCGGACGCCACCAGTCCCAGCACCTCACCGTCGAAATCCTCCAGACGGAAGTACGAGACGGAGTAGATGCGGCACCCGGGCCGGCCCGCCGTCTCACCGCCGCGGACGAGCCGGTTCGCCACCGGCTCCCCGCTCTCCAGGACCCCGCCCGCCACGGCGGCTTCCTCCCCGGGGTCCTCAAGTGCGTACGCCTCGATGAAATGCCTGCCCAAAAGATGTCCCACCGGTGCGCCACGCAGCCCCTGCGAGGCGGCGTCCACGCGGACCACCTGCAGCCGGCCGTCCAGGACGAGCAACCCCACCAGGGACTGGGCCCATGACACCTTCGGGCCCGCCGCGTCCCGCCCCGCCGTGCGCACCTGCCAGACAACCGAAGAGCCCCGCCGTACCGGCTTCACCAGCACAGCGGCCGCCTCCGAGAACCCCTCTTGCCACCACGCGCCGCCGGCGGCGGCCTCACGCAGGAGCGCGGTCACCATCTGACCGGCGGCCTCCTCGGCGGACCACCCGAACAGCTCCTCGGCCAAACATCCCCACTCGACCACGCGTCCGCCCTCATCGATGAGTGCGAGCAGATCATCGCCGGGCATGCGACACCACCTCCGTCTCCAGCCCCGCCCACGTGCCGCCGACGGGCCCGCTCACCCGACAGCCGCACCGCCACCCGGCACAGACAGGTGCCGGCAACCGCACCGCTCCGCCGAGAGCGACTCGGTGAAACTTCAGCCCCCCATACGATCCGCACACGTACGAAGGCGGGCGGCTGGGGGGCCTGCGCCAGCCGTGAACGTCATGCCCCACACGCCCGGGCAGGGATCGCCCACGCCCCGGGGGCCAGCAGGCCGAGCGGTTCCCCGGCCTGCTGCAGGGTGGGCTTCAGCCGGTGTTGAGCCTGTCCTCGAAGAACGGGGAGAACTGGTTCAGCGCCGTTTTCCAGTGTGCCGCGACATGACGGATGCCGCGGGCCCTGCGGGTGATCAACCCAGCCCTGAACATCCCCGCCGACGCGGATGCCTACCTCTGCGGACCGGCCGCCTTCATGGACGACATCAGCGGCTACCTGCACGAGCACGGCCTGAGCCCTCAGCGCATCCACACCGAAGCCTTCAGCGCCCTGCCCGCCATCAACCCCGGCATCAACCCCGCCGCCGCACTCCGGCCGCAACCAGCCTCCCGGCCCCCTCATCACCTTCGCCCGCATCACCACCCCCTGGTCACCCGCCCGCGCGTCCCTCCTCGAACTCGCCGAAGCCTGCGACATCCCCACCCGCTGGTCCTGCCGCACCGGCGTATGCCACACCTGCACCACCCGGCTCGTCTCGGGCGACGTCGCTTACACCCCGCAGCCCCTCGCCCCCGAGTTATCTTCTTCGCGGTCCTGCAAGAGGACCGCTGGCCTCCGGGCCCGGCATGACTGTTCCGCCCCTGTCAAACGGATGACCTGGGGAGGAGGTGTCACCTGATCCGGAGGCATCGACGGACCGCTGATGAGGGGCTTGAGCGCCGGCTTCACCCGGGCCGTAAGAGCTCTCCGTCACGTGGATGTGGCAGCTCGGTGCCCCGGCAGGCCGGACGAAAGCGTGATGGAGGGGCCTGCACGTGATCGGCACCGGCACTGACCGGCACGGAGAGCACCGCGCCATCGCCTCGATACGTGAACACCGCCTGCCGCAAAGGCGTGTTGCCCTGCTCGTCCGGGGCATCCACCCACGCACCCGCTGCCAGGAGAGAGCCGACAGCCGCCGCATCCTGCTCATCCGCCGCCAAGTGCAGCGGCGTCCACCCCCGACGGCTCTCACGACCCAGGCCCTGAACCTCATCCCTCATGCCAACCATCATCACGATCGCTTGACGAAGGGCCTAGCTTGACTCTGTCGGGGATCTTGGAGTTGCCCGGTGCGCCGGCGTGATCGGTGGGCATGCTCGGGGTGTTCCGAGAGCCCATGCAGTTGTCGAGGTGTCCGTTGTTGCTCCGTCCTCGTTCCGGTGAGCAAGTCCCGCCTCTGACCGCGCAGATCGCGCGGGCGAGCAACCCGGGTGGTACGGCGGCAATGTGGGTGAGAGACCGCCTGGACGGGCTGTGGCGTGACGAGGACTTCGCTGACTGGTATCCGCGTGACGGGCGTCCGGGTCTCTCGCCTGCCCAGCTGGCCACCGTCTGTGTGCTGCAGTTCGTGCTCGGTCTGTCGGACCGGCAGGCCGCCGAGGCGGTGCGCTGCCGCATCGACTTCAAGTACGCCATGGCCATGGAGCTGGACGATCCCGGCTTCCACCACAGTGTGCTGACCGACTTCCGCGACCGTCTCACCGAGGGCGACCGCGCCGACCGGCTCCTCGACCTCGCGCTGGCCCGCCTGAAGGAGGCCGGTCTGGTGCACGAGCGCACCACACAGCGCACCGACTCCACCCACGTCCTGGCCGCGGTCCGCGACCTGACCCGGCTGGAGATGGTCACCGAAGCGGTCCGCGCCGCGCTGGAGGAACTCGCCGGCACCACCCCGCACCTGCTGGACGAGCTGGTCGACGAGGACTGGGGGCGCCGTTACGGCCGACCGGTCCTCCTGGGCAAGAACCCCACCAAGCCCAAGACCAGGATCCTTGCCACTGGAAACGACGCCGTCCGGCTCCTGGAACACCTCTTCCGGCACGGAGCAGACCGCACGTCCGGTCCTCGCATCCAGGCCCTGCGCCAGATCATGGTGCAGAACTACCACCGTGACGCAGCAGGACATCTGCGCTGGCGCACCGCCGAGAAGGAAGGCGGACCCGGGCTGCCGCCCTCGTCCCGGGCGGTCGTCTCTCCCTACGACACCTCGGCCCGCTACGCACGACACGGACACATCATCAGCTGGAAGGGGTTCTCCGCTCACCTGACCGAGACCTGTGCTCCCGACGGCCCCAACGTGATCACGGACGTGGCCACCACCGCGGCCACCACCCACGACAGCAAGGTCCTGCCCGGCATCCACACCCGCCTCTCCCGCCGCGGACTCCTGCCCGCCGAGCACCTGGTCGACAGCGGCTACACCTCCCTGACCCACCTGGAACAAGCCGCACGTGACCACCAGGTCACCGTCTCCGGGCCGCTCCGGGGCAACCCCACCCGGCAACACCGTCGAGGCGAGGGCTTCGCCCGGGACGACTTCCACATCGACTACGACCTCCGGCAGGTCACCTGCCCTCAGGGCCAGGCCAGCCAGGGCTGGCACGGCCCCTACCCGACCTCCTCACCCACAGCGGCCCCGCTGATCGTGGCACGGTTCACCAAAGGACTCCGCGACCTGCAACTCCGTGTCCGTGCCGAGCAAACAGACACCCGAGTGGAAGACCCGCTACGCGGTCCGCTCCGGAGTGGAGGGAACGGTCAACGAGTTCGCACACGGCCACGGCATGCGCCGCTGCCGCTACCGCGGACAGGGCAAGGTTCACCTCCAGCACGTCCTGACCGCCATCGCCATCAACATCGAGCGGCTCAGCGGTCTCCCACCGACCGAGGAGGCACTCCCTCCCCGCCGGCCGACCGCCTTCCAGAACTACCTCGATCAACACGAGATCCCCCGGCCAAAATCCTGGCGCACCCTGGGCACCTGACCTCGGCAACTCCAAGATCCCCAACAGAGTCAAGGGCCTGTTCCGGACCCACGCGAGGCGTTGACTGTCGACCGCTCCCCGAGCGGCACGACCGCCGGGGTTGTGATCGCCGCCGTCGCGCCGGGCGATGGATGGCGGGAGGGGGTTGCCGTTCCATACTTAGGAGCATATGCTCCTAAGTGAAGGATCCGTTTTTTGGCATTTGCCCGCCTGGTCGATCGGCTGCCGGGACGCGACAGGGCCGCGAGCTGCGGCCGCTGCGGGTTGCTCGAGCGCGGGTGACCAGTGAGCCGGCTGTCGTCGTTCGGTGGTTGGAGACGGGTGTGGGCCCGTAGGTCCGAGCAGTGCGCACGGTGCGGCTGTGACTCGAGTGAAGGAATCATGTATGTCTGTCAAGAACGTCAAGAACAAGGTGCTGGCTGCTGCGGCAGTGGTGACCCTCGCGGGCGGTCTCAGTGCGGTGGGGACTCTGTCCGCGAGTGCGGCCACGCCCGAGTGCGGCGCGAGCTGCATCAAGATCTACAGCACCAAGTTCGGGACGTCCGAGCAGCCCAACCTGGTTGAGACCGTCTACCGAGGAGTGGCGAGGGTGGGACAGCCCACCGCGATGCAGCCCGTCAGCACGCACCGTGCGGCCGGGGACATCGTCGGCCACCGGTCGGGGGCCGTGTCGGACTTCTACAAGGACGGCCTCGTGTCCGCCGAGGTGAACAAGCACTACGGCAGCCTGCATGCGGTGGAGGTCGAGTACGCGCCCCATGGCCAGCGCACCGGCCTGTGCGCGGGTCTCGCTCACAACGCGTACCAGGACGAGGGTCTCACGCTGCAGAAGTGCGGTGTATCGGCCGAGACCGTCTGGATCATAGACACCGCCGACTCGCCCGCGACGGCCTCCCAGGGCCACTTCCCGCTGGTCAACGGCTCGACCAGAAACTTCGCCCACCCCTACGCGATGACCTTCACGCACAACGCGTTCCAGCACAGCGGTCACCGGCACG
This sequence comes from Streptomyces sp. NPDC050564, assembly GCF_044457265.1. Taxonomy (NCBI): domain Bacteria; kingdom Bacillati; phylum Actinomycetota; class Actinomycetes; order Kitasatosporales; family Streptomycetaceae; genus Streptomyces; species Streptomyces sp. NPDC050564. The sequence continues at coordinate 6,503 of NZ_JBITGS010000041.1, forward strand.
GCGGACACCGGAACATGGTGCCCAACCAGATCCGGGTCGACAGGCTGATGGGCAACCCGTCCCATGTCCCCGCTGGCCAGCTCTGGGGCACCACGAAATAACACACCGCTCCTGCAGTCCCGAACAGGCCTGCGGTGCCGCTCCAACAGGACGACACCACAGGCCTGTTCGGGGCAAGGATCACGAGCCGCATGGCTCGGGCGTCGCGATCCGGCCTCCAGCTGATGGCGTCGACGAGGCCTTCGGCGCGCTGGTGCCCATCGTCCGAGCCGCAGCGAGCAGCAGCCGCTGCATGCACCGGTGGTCTTGCGCACAGCCCACCCCGGAAACGGCTGGCTGGTCTCGCCCGGCCGCGCCCCACAGCACCGGCCGGTCGGATCAAGGTTCGCAATAGCGGAAGTCGAGGCCTGCACCGCAGACCTTCCGATCATCCTCTGAAAGCGCCGGACCGCGAGCACGGACTGGATCACCGAGACGCCGCTGCCGCCTACGCGCTGCTGGCAGCTCCCCTGCCCCTCCGACAGACCTTTCGCCACACTCAAAGCTCACACTTTCCTCGTGTGCGAGGAAAGTGTGGCATCCCGCTCGTCAGCGTCGACCTGAGGTGATGCGCTCAGACCGGCCCGGGCGGCAGTCCCTCCACACGGACCCGCTGCCGCCCTCTTCGCGCCGGCACCCACCCAGAAGATCATGGAAAGAGCACCACCATGCGCAAGTTCAGATTCCGCAAGCTCATCCCGGCCGCCGGCGTCGCCGCCGGCGCTGCCGCCGTGCTCGTCGCCGGTGCACCGCTCGCATCGGCCGGCACCTTCGACGGCTACCACAGCCACGACCACCGCACCGAAATCATCCAGATGGTCGCCAAACAGACCCAGACCGCATCCATCGACGTGGGCAAGAAGGGACACAGCCTCGGCGACCAGCTGGTGATCGCCGAGGACCTGTACCAGAACGGGACGAAGCTCGGCGACCACAGTGTGGTGTGCACCTACGTGCACACCAGCCCGGACGCGCTGCAGTGCCTGGGCACCTTCTCGCTGCCCCAGGGGCAGATCACCGGGCAGGCGCTCCTTCACCTCCCGGCCGCCTCCGCCGTCGACGTCGCGATCACTGGCGGCTCGGGCGCCTACAGCGCCGCCGGAGGCCACGTCCACACGGTCCCCGCCGGTACGACAGAGAGGCACCTCACTTTCAGCGTCACCCGGTGACCGCACCGGGACGACCGTGGTGAGGCAGCGCAGGATCCGCTGCTGACCCCGCCCGCATCTGCACGCATCCTCACTCACCGGAGGGCCGCACGCCGGCCTGCCGCAAGCGCCCCGGCGGCAGGCCGGAACGGGTGTCCAGGTCTCCTGGCCGGCGGGCGGGGCCGGCCGCTGCACACCGCGGCGTTCCCGGGGCGGTCGCAGACGAGCAGGCCCGCCTGGACCCGCGGGGACCTCGCCCTGGTCCATGAGAGCTTCTCCTCATGGACCAGAGGCAGGTCCGCAATGCCGGACCTGCCTGCGAGGAGCCGTTTGGCGGGCAATTTCACGGGCGGCGCGAGAGCATGCTCGCGGCTCAGACAGCCGGGATGGGCATGTCCAGTGACACCGTCTTGCCCCGGCCGTTGGGGAAGCTGTGCCACCCACCGGCGAGGGCTTCCACGATGAGGAGGCCGCGGCCGTGTTCGGCCTCCGCGTTCTCCTCCTCGTCAAGCGCCAGTGGTGAGGGAACGGGCGGGTTACTGTCGGAGTCCCGTACTTCCAGCCGGACATGATCCGCGAACGCCCTCAGCCGGACATCGACGTCGCTGCCCGCGTGGATGAGCGCGTTGGTCACGATCTCGGAGGCTATGAGTTGCAGGGAGTCCGACACCTCTGTAAGCCCCCAGGCACACAACCGGTCGCTGACGAAGTTCCGTACCGCTTTGACCCCTTGGACGTCCTGGCGCTGAATGCACAGGCCGGCCGTTCGCGGTGCGCCCGCGCCTTGGCGGCGTCTTCGTAGCGGGCCAGGAGCAGCACGGCGTCGTCGCGGCGCTGCTGCGGGCTGAAGACCTCGGCGACGAGATGGTCGGCCAGGTGCTCGAGATCGGTTCCGGCCGCGCGGTTGCCGGAGTCGAGGAGCGCCTGGGCGCTGGATCCCGGGTCGGTGGCGTTTCCGCCGATCAGGCCGTTCGAGTACAGCAAGAGGACCGTCCCGGGCGCGAGGATGTGCTCACGCCCTCGGTAGGCGTCGGGCGCTGGGACGCCGAGCGGGACGTTGGCGGGTGCGTCGAGCGTGCCGGTGCTGCCGTCGGGCCGGAGCACCAGCGGCTCCGGATGTCCGGCCAGAGCCACCTCCGTGGTGCCGTCGGCCGTGTCCAGCGCGATGACGCAGCAGGTCACGAGCAATTCCGTGCGTAGTGCGGTGAGCAGCCGCGCGGTCCGGTCGATCACCGTGGCGGGAGGGTGTCCTTCCGCCGCGTAGGCGGCCACCGCGGTGCGTACCTGGCCCATGACGGCGGCGCTCTCCACGGCGTGTCCTTCTACGTCGCCGACGATCAGTACCATTCGCTCGTCCGTCAGTCTGATCACGTCGTACCAGTCGCCGCCCACCCTCGCGGTGACAGTGGCGGGCCGGTAGCGCGCCGCCGTCGTCAGTCGGGGCAGCTCGGGCAGTGTGGAGGGCAGGAGCCGCCGTTGAAGGCATTCGGCTGTCTGGTGCTGCTTCTCGCTCAGCCCTACGCGCTGCAGCGCTGCTCCCAGCAGGGCCGCCATCATGCTCAGGGTTGCTCTCTCCTCCGGCGGGAAGTCGCGCGGGCCGGGAAACGACAGGCAGCAGATGCCGATGACGTTCTTGTGTCCCGTGAGAGCCAGGTCGTTGGTCTGGCTGCTGGCGATGAGAGGCAGTTGGGCCTCGGCTCGTGGCAAGTCCTCGCACCAGTCGGGGCGGGCAGCCGACGGCTGGCCTGCGGAGATGAACAGGGGGCGCCCTGGGCCGCCTGTGCTGCGGGCGTGGGGGCAGTGAGGGGGGCACCGTGGACAGTTCGGGCCATTCCTGACGACCTGCCGCTGTGCCCCAGGACCCACAGGCGGTTCTCGCCGGCCGATGTCAGGACCAGGCCGTCGGCATGCAACGGCGACATGATGCACTCCTGGGCCGTTGCGACGATGTCGCCCATGGTGGTGGCCTGGTTCAGCAGGTCGGAGAGCCGCCGCAGTGGATACATCAGGCTGACGCCGGAGGACCCGGGGACGCCAGAGACTCCCCAGCCCGGAGTGTCGGCGCTCGTATCCGCATCGAACCTCGTCGGCACGAGCGCCGGCATGGGCCCGGGTGTGATCGGGATGCCACGCTCTGCGAGCGCTGCGAGGGCCTCGGCGAGTTCGGCAGCGAGGTCCTGTACGGCCGTATGGTCTGCCCCGCGGTAGTCGCCACGGGTCTCCAGCCGCAGGACGGTCAGGGCACCGAAACGCCGGCCGGCGGCGAGGACCGGGGCCGCAAGCGCGGCGTACGGGTACGGCCGGGCGTACTGCTGCTGCGTCGGTGCGGGGTCGGGGTCGGTCAGGAGCGCTGTTGTCCCCGAAGCCAGAGCACGCGCTGTCGCCTAGGGCGAATTGAGGGGCATCCGTGCCGGAAGGGTGAACAGGGACGGCGCACCGCCTGCGATCATCGCCGCGCGGAGCTCGGTGCCGTCCTCGGCCAGGAGGTAGACCGCGGCTGCCGCCGCGTCGACCCGCTGCATCGTCTTGCGGACAGCAGCGTGCAGTGCCTCCGCGAGATCCGCGCCCTGGCTGTGGCCGGACCGGTCTCGGCGGCGGTGCTCTTCGACTGCGCTGTTGGTCACCACGGGACAGCTCCCTCAACGGCAAGTATAAATTTGCAGCCCGTCACGACGCGCGACAGAGCCGCCGCCGGGCGGGACGAGGCAACCCTCAGACGTGGTCGTCGTCCGTGCGGGGGGTGCTGCACATCCTGCGGGCAGGTCCACCGGCCCGGCGCCGCGGGGGCCCGGTCTCCTGTGACCGGGCCCCTCGGCAGGCCTCTGGAGCATCGGCACGCCCCAGGGCCACGACCCTACGGACAGCACCGTTGCCGTCTTCGGGTCAGTCAGGTGTGCAACGTCTCACTGGGTGTCGGCGGTGCGGTCTTCACCTGGTGCCGTGAAGGAGTGGGTTCCGGCGTGGGCGTCGCGCTCGCGGAGGTGGGGTGCCGGCGTGCGGTCGACCACGAGGCTGAGCCGTTCCGGGCGGCTGTAGTGGCCGCGCGTGTCCGCCAGGCGCTTGCGCCGGTCGATCAGCTCGAAGTCCAGGTCGGCGATGACCTCGCCCTCGCCGGACGTGAGCGGTTCGCCGATGATGCGGCCCTCGGGGTCGACGATGGCGGTGAAGAAGCCGCCGGACATCGCAGCGGCTGGGGCTCCGGTGTCCTCGGCGAGCTTTGCCTGCTGGTCGGCATCAAGCCAGGCGGTGGCGTTGACCACGAAGCAGGCTGACTCCAGCGCGTGCTGACGGATGTTCACCTCGATCTGCCCGGCGAACAGCTCACCGCCGAAGGAGCCGGGGTACATCGCGGCGTGGATCTGCTCGCCATCGGCCATCAGGGCATAGCGCGCCAGTGGCAGGTAGTGCTCCCAGCAGGCGAGCTGGCCGATACGGCCGACGGCGCTGTCCACCGCGCGCAGTCCCGAAGCATCGCCCTGGCCCCAGATCATCCGCTCGTGGTAGGTCGGCGTGAGCTTGCGCCGGCGCTGGATCAGCGTGCCGTCCGCGTCGAAGAGCAGCTGAGTGTTGTAGATGGTGCCGCCGTCGCGTTCGTTGACGCCGATCGAGACGACCACGCCCGCCTCGCGGGCTGCCGCGCCGATCGCGTCGGTCTCGGCGGACGGCACCGTCACCGCCTCCTCGAGGAGGCGCAGGTGCTCCTTGGCCATGGTGTAGGGCGGCTGCACGAAGGAGAAGTAGGGGTAGTAGGGGACGACGGTCTCGGGGAAGACGGCGAACTGGACGCCCTGTGCGCCCAGGTCCCGGATCTTCCGCACGACTTTCTCGACGGTGCCCGCGCGGCTGTAGAGCACGGGACTTATCTGAACTGCGGCAGCTCTCACAACGGTCATGGTGTGACTCCTTTGAACAATGCACGGGGCGCAGGCATGTGGCCTTGCACCCTCTGGAATGTCGGTGCAACGGGGGCGGGAGGGTAGGCGCCGTCGAGGCGATTGACCCCGCTGTGCTGTCCGCTCGGAAGACCCCGCCGCGTCGGGCCGCCGGCGCGGACGTGCAGGCAACGGCTTCCCCGAAACATTTAGGAGCATATGCTCCTAATGAGTTCGAAGCAAGGTCCGGCGACGCGACCAGTTGCCCGCCGACCGGGTGACATGCTTGCTCGAATGTACAATACGAGGATATGCTCCTATGTGTCGGCCGGAGCTGCTCCGCCCCGGCGACCCACCCCCCACCGTCCCGCCATTGGCCGGGATCTTCGAAGGAGACACGACATGCGGAACGCAGGCAACGGCGATGCCGACCGTCAGGGCCTCAGCTACTACCCGTGGTGGCTGGACAACCTGGCCGACGACGCCACCCTGGAAGGCGCGGCGATGAGCGGCACTGCGCGCGGCGCCGAGACGGTCCGCTCCATCGTGATCAAGGCCCGCGAACTGTACGGGCACCAGGACTTCAGCTACACCGGTGACTTCGGCGACGACGGCTTCCTCGAGATCTACGACTCCTCGATTCACGGCGAGCCCCTGAAGGTCGTCGTCACGGTCACCCGCAACGCCGCCGGGCAGGCCCAGGATCTCGCGGTACTGCACCGCCCGCGCAACGCGATGCTGCTCTTCTCCCGCCTCATGCACGAGGAGTTCGCCGGCACCCCCGTGGCCGACCACTTCCTCGCTGAGGACGAGTCCTGAATCAGCGACCCGGGGCGTGCGCCCCGCTACCGGCCTTCCGACCCCTCCGGGTGCCTCCTGGCCGGTCGCCTGCGGCACGGGGGCCGCCGGGCCGGGCGACGGACCGTCCCCCGGCCCTCTGCCCCCAAGGCCGGGCCGCCGCCATCGACCGGCGCGTGCCGGTCCGCTTGCCTCTCGGAGCAGCGGCAGCCCGCCGGCGCCCGCTGCGGCCGCACTGGTCCTCTGCTCATGCCGCAACTCGGATATCCGATCACTCACCAAGGACGACAACTGATGGTCGCCAGCAATCTCGTTCTCATCCCCGGCGCCAGTGGCGTGGGCCGTACGGTCTTCGAACAGCTGCGTGCGCAGGACGTCCCGGTGCGGTTCATGGTCCGCACCGAGGACGAGCGAGCCGCCGAGTTGCGCAGGCTCGGCGCGGAGGTCGTCATCGGCGACCTGACCCGGCCCGAGTCCCTGGCGGCCGCGCTGCGGGGCGTGACGCGGATGTACTTCGCGATGCGTGTGTCGCCGGACCACCTGCTGGCGGCCACGGTGGTGGCCTCCGTCGCACGCGAGCACGGGGAACTGGACGCCCTGGTCGACCTCTCTCAGATGACGGTGTCGCAGATGACCGCCACCAGCACCGAGGAGTCGCACCAGCAGCGACTGCATTGGCTCGCTGAGCAGGTGTTCGACTGGTCGAGCCTGCCGGTGGTCCACATCCGGCCCACGTCATTTCTGGACAACCCCCTTTTCACGTCCCTTGCGGCACGGACGATCCAGGAGAACGGCACGATCGCCCTGCCATTCGGCACCGGACGCACCTCACCGGTCGCCGTGGACGACGTCGCCCGGGTCGTCGCCACCGTGCTCCGCGACCCGGCTCCCCATATCGGGCAGGTCTACGAACTGACCGGGCCGCGCTCCGTCGACATGAACGAGCTGGCCGCGGAGTTCACCCGGGCGCTGGGCCGCAAGGTGCGCTACGTGGACGTCCCGCTGGAGCGGTGGGAGGCGGAAGTGCTCGCCAAGGCGGCCCTGCCACCGCACATCGAGCGCCACATCGCCGTCATGGGCCGTCTCCACCAGGAGAACCGCTACGACCGCACGGCTGACGGCGTCGAGCGCGTGACCGGCATCGCTCCCGAGTCGATCGAGACGTTCGTGGCCGCCCGCAAGGACTTCTACCTGGGCTGACCGCTCCGCCACCGGTCCACGCCCGGGCTTGTGAGTGACCGCCGTTTCGGCGACCGGCACTCACAGGGCCGTATACGGCACGGCTGCGGCAGAGTGCCGGCTCACCGCGCAGGGAGACCACGCCGCGCCGGGCGCCGCACGGCCACGGGGGCGCCGGGGCCCGCGCGGCCCCGTGGCACGGTCGACAGTCGCGGGGCCCAGCGCTCAACTCCTCTGATGTCTCATGTCCATACCCGTGCCGGTCGCCGGGTACGGAGCGGCCGGCGGCACTCCGCCGTTGTCGGTCCCTGGCCGGTGCGGCCCCGTACCGCGATGGCGCCGACAGGGCGGGCGCCGGCGATCAGTGATGGTCATCGTGCCCGTGGCCGTCCCGGTGGTCGTGGCCCGCGGGGCGCTCGGCCAGGGTCCGGGTACGGGAGGTGACCTGGTCGGTGCTCACGACGCAAAGGTCCGTGAGCACGTCCTCCAGGGCGGCGAGCCAGAGCCGGTAGTAGTCGTAGGGCTCGTCGGGAGCCGCCGTGCTCTCCCAAGCCCTGATCCGGGCGATCAGTGCGTCCGTGAACTGCGGCCAGGTGAAGGCGCCCGCCTCGTAGAGGCCGACAGTCATGCCGAAGGCGCGGCTCTCCCAGGGTTCGGCGAAGACCAACTCACCGTTGGAGCGCGGCGGTGCGGCCGGGCCCTCGATGTCCAGTGGCGCGGTCATGGGGCCGCCACCTCGGCCACACCGACCATCGCGTCACGGGTCACCAGAGGCACGAGTCCCTCCTCGGTAAGGTGCTCGGTGCCGGCCGGACGCTCAGGCAGCACCAGCCAGCGCACCTCACTGGTGGAGTCACGCACCGTGATCTCGACGTCCTCGTCGAGGTCGAGGCCCATCTCGGAGAGCACCGTGCGGGGCTCCTTGACCACGCGGGCGCGGTAGGAGGGATCCTTGTACCAACTCGGCGGCAGGCCGAGCACCGGCCAGGGGTAGCAGGAGCACAGCGCGCAGACCACCACGTTGTGCTTGGTCGGAGTGTTCTCCACGACCACGATGTGCCAGCCCATGGACCCCGAGAAGCCGAGCTCCTTGATCGCGGCAGTGCCGTCCGCGAGCAGCCGACGCCGGTACTCCGGGTCCGTCCACGCCTTGGCTACGACCTTGGCACCGTTGAGCGGGCCCACGTTGGTCTCATAGGTGGTGACGATCCCGTCGATCACCTTGGGGTCGATGAGACCCCGTTCGGTGAGCAACTGCTCGAGCGCCTCGGTGCGCAGAGCGGAAGGAAGACGTCCCCCGTGCGCCGGTGGTGTCGGTCATGAGGTTGTCTCCAGGTAGCTCTCGTACATCTCTACGGTGACGGAGAATCGTTCCGCGTCGACGCCCCACAGCTCGCGCGAGTCGAATCGCACCGAGTAGACGTGCTCCGGGTTCTCACCCTGGAAGCAGGCATTGGTGTCCGCGAGCACATGGGCGGGTTGGATGAGCTCCACCACACCGGCGTGACCCCGGATGTAGGCCGGAAGCCGGGTGTGCCCGGGAACCGAGAAGCTCCTGGCGTGCACCCGATCGCCGACCGCGAAGGCGGGCGCGGCGTCCACGGAGCGCAGTGGGCCCTCCGCGGTGGGCCGGTAGTCCGGCCTGGCGGGCTCAGGAAACGGCGGCTCCTGCACGCCCTCGCCGCGAAGATTTCGGGCGCGGGCGTCGATCGCGCCCGGCGCGAGGATCGCGCTCTCCGTGAGGAGCAGCTCCCCACCGTTGAGCCAGCGTCCAAAGTAGCCGTCCTCCAGGTAGGCGGCCCGGTCCAGGCGCTCCAGCGAGTGGCGGAAGGCGTCCACGTTCGCCCCGGCCACGCTTGAGGACAGGAGCGCCAGCGCGAACGCCCTGCCCTGCCAGGGCTCCGCGAAGACCGGTTCATCGGGTTGGGTGACGGGACGGGTCCCCATCCCGGAGTACCTCCCATATCGGCAATACCATCCATGACACCACCTCCCGCATACACATAATCATGGACGGATTTAGGTGCATTCATGCAGGCGGCGCCTGGTCGGGCCCGGGCAGCACCCGCGAGCGCCTGGTCGTGGCATCCACGGAACCGCTTATCGGGGACCGTACGGAGCTGACCACCCAGCGAGTGAAGCCGCTGGGCATGCTTCAGCGTGGGTCTGTGGTTGCGGTAGAGCCTGCGCAGCCGCTCGATCAGCTCGACGGATGTCTCCCCCTGTCCTGCACACTCGTCGCGGTCACCGCGACGACAAGGACCCGGCCGAGGCAGTCCACCACCAGGTGCCGCTAGCGGCCTGCCACCTTCTTCCCGCCGTCCCAGCATGACGTCGACCGGTCCGCTCCGCGGCGTTCCCTATGTGCACGGCGGCGGCACCGTTCCGTAGTGGAAGGCGCCGCGCGGCGCGTCTCGGGCTCGTTCCCCTCGTTCCGTCAGGCTCCGAGCAGGCCGACCGCTCCATACCACACCGGGCCCGGGTTGAGTCGATCCGGGTAGAGGGCAGTCATCTGGTCGAAGTACTCGCGGGCGGTGGGGTTCTGGCCGAGCAGCCGGATGGCGTCGACCAGGTACTGGCGGGTTTCCTCGATGGTGGCCGGGTCGTCGGGCAGGTCCTTGTTCTTGTGACCGGCCACGACGGAGCGCGGCTCGAGCGCGGCGACGCGGTCGAGGGCCAGGAGCCATTCCTGCAGGCCGCCGTCGCCGCCTTCGAGGATGTACTGGTGCACGCCGTTGTAGACGACGTCGCCAGCCACCACGAGGCCGATCGACGGCACGTGCAGGACCGTGGTCTTGTCGGTGTCGGTGTGACCGACCTCGACGGCCTCGATGAGGTTGCCCTCCAGCAAGAAGCCCTCGGCGGGGACGGGCTCGGCCAGGACCGGGGTGTCGGGGATCAGGCCGGGGAAGCGTTTGTCCCACAGTTCCTCGCGTCCCTCGGTGGCCTGCTTGTGCATGACCTCGATGGTTCCGGGGGTCGCGTAGACAGTGACGCCGGGGAACCGCTTCACGAGATCGGCGGTGCCGAACCAGTGGTCGCCATGCCCGTGGGTGGCGTAGATGTAGGCCAGGCGCTTGCCGGAGCGCTCGATCCAGTCGCCCACCCGCTGGGTCTGCTCGATGGTGAGAGGCGGGTCGACCAGCACGGCGTCCTCGCCCCCGAAGATCAGCGTCGACGTCAGGGGCGAGGAGACGAGCCCTTCACCGTTGGGCAGCCGCTCGCCGCCGGCCCGGGGCGTCCCCTCCTGGACGAGAACCTCGTACGCCAGAGGAGAGGATGCGGATGCGGATGCGGTCATGATGGTGCCTCCTTCAGGGGCGGAATGTGGCTCGCGCGACCGTTTGCTCCGTGGCCGGGTCGCGAGCCGGGCACAACGTCTGGGTGCGCAGTTGAGATGGTCTGATCCGACGGGTGCGATACGCCCGGCACCGTGGTGGACCGGCACGGTCGGCTCGTCGAAGGCGTTCCGCCGACCCCGGTTGCGCTCGCCCGAGCGGGGTGGCAGGTCTCCGTATGACCCTCAAGAAATAAGCGTAGCACATTTGGTTATGTCATCTCCGGTTACAGCGGAGTCACCCTCGCCCCGTCGGGCGAACGGCCTCGGGTGAACCGGGGGGCCGGACGGAGTCCGGATGCGGCGGCCGTCCGCCGCCGACTGTCCGGCGGCCGCGGATACGACCGGACGCTCCTGCGTGCTGTGTGCAGGCATGGATGGGGGCGTTCTTCCGCGGCGGTGGATCTCCGGGGACGCGGCGACACCCCCGACGGGCGCATGCTCCCGTTCATGCGCCTGGGCCCCGGGTTCTGGCCCGGACGCTGGCCCGGCCGAGCAGTGCCGCCGCCCCGTGCGGGGCCATCGCTGTGCGGTCGGAATCCGGAGCAGGCATGCGGAACGACCGCCCGTTCGCGCGTCCCGGCCCTGGGCGGATCGGCGCGGCGCCGTACGAATGAATGCTGTGCCAGGGGCGCGCTGCGGCGTGGCGGAGCCCGCCGATGGCGGCGGACAGCCGTGTCTCCCCTTACGGGTGTTGTCCGAGGTTGGCGAGGGAGTAGGGGCGGGCCGGCTCCCAGGAGCGGTTGGGCATGCGGTGCCGGCGGCCGCCCGCTTGCGGGCGCGGTGGTTGCGCAGGTTCGCCGCGTTGCCGCAGACGCGGACGTCGTGCCATACGCCGCTGTTGTTCCGGGAGCGGCCGAAGAAGGTGACGGTGCAGCGGGTGTTCCGGCAGCTCTTGAAGCGGCGCAGGGAGTCGGCGCACTGGGCCTGATACGCCTCGATCATGGCGAGAGATGCCACCTGGCGCCATCCCTTGCCCCGCGCCTCGGCGCGGATGCGCCCGTCCGCGTCGAGGCGGAGGGCGGTCTGCGCGGCCGTGGGCGTGCGCACCGGGTGCGACTTCGGCGAGGTGTCCGGTCCCGCCGGCTGCAGGTGTCGGTGCAGGTCGTGCCGGAAGTCGCGCAATTCCTGCAGGTCATCTGCCGTGATCTCGACCACGGGTGCGGGCTGGCCGGTCTCTTCGTTCCAGTTCGCGAAGGCTTGGGCGAGCCACGTCCGCGCGACCTCGACGTCCTCCAGGAGGTCGGGCTCGCGCGGCTTGCCCGCAGAGATCGTGTTGAGCAGGTCCTGGACAAATGCCAGCCCGCCTGGGGCGGGCTCCAGGTCGTATCGGCCGGTCGCAGTCCAGGGCATCCTCGAAACCGCCTTTCCTTACGGAACACTAACGACATGTACACAATCACTTTACTTCTTTCAGAGAACGCCCGGGCGACTGAGGGGATCCCCCTCATCGTTCATCGAAGTTGCGTGTGCTGAAAGGGAGTTGCTGTTTCCAAGGAACGGGTTCCCCTGAAGGCGCCCGATGCATCAGCGTTTCGGCCGAAAGAGACATCATCTTGCGATGTCTGTCACGCTCACGGATGTTCGGTGTGACGGCCCTCTCTCGTGTCATCACACGCGCCCCGGATTGGACCGGCCGCAGCGTGGCCGGGCCGATAGGCGAACAGGGCCGGCCCGGACGCGGCGGGAACGCCGAGGCTGCCTGTCGCCCTGCGCTGCCGGGATGCGGGAGTGATCGAGGAGCGGGTTGCCGTCAGGAAGACGCGCTGACGGCGCCGGGGCCGGTAATCGGCACCACCTCGGAGCCGGAGACCTCCTGCCCGCAGGAGCAGTGCAGCTCGACATGCACCTGGCCGCCGCAGCCGGCGTGGTTCAGCAGTGTCGGCGGGCCCTCCGGGCCGCCGAGATGGGTGTCTCCGTACTGCAGGAGGGCGGCCAGAATCCACTGCAGGTCGTGGGCGGGCGACGTGAGGTGGTACTCGTAGCGCGCGCGCTGTCCGGCCTCCTGGTAGCTCCGGCGCTCCAGCAGGCCGGCGTCGACGAGTTGCCCCAGGCGTTCGGTCAGGACGCGACGGGAGACCCCTAGGTGCTCCGCGATCTCGTCGAAGCGGTGCAGGCCGGCGAAGACCTCGCGCAGGATGAGCAGGGTCCACCGCTCGCCAATCAGCCCCAAGGTCGCGGCGACGCTGCAATTGCCCAGATCTAGTTCACGCCACTCCATATCGCCAGGATAGCCCCAGGGTCGCCATTTGGAACCCAGCCTTGACTTCCTGGGTTCCAGATGAGAACTTAGCGGCCATCGGGCGGTCGGCAGGCACTGGCACTACCGCACCCTCGGCCCGCGAAGCCGCTCGGCGACCGCCCGAGCCCGTCAGGCTTCCGGCCCGCCGCGCGTCTCACGAGCCGATCGGCCCGCCCCCTTGCCTCCGGTCCCTCCGCGTACGACCGGACGGAACCCAAGGTGCGTGGACACATGTTCACCCAGCACCGCACTCAGCCATGAGCATGGAGGAAGCATGTCGAGCAACCAGGCGATCGTTGATGCCTGCCACCGCGCCTACACCGGATTCGAGAACAACGACTCGTCCGACCTGGTGGTTCTGATGTCGCCGGACGTGGTCTTCCACTTCCCCACCTCACTGCCCTACGGCGGGACGTTCCACGGGCGGGAGGGTTTCGTGGCCTTCTACAAGGATCTCTTCGACCACTACTACGAGTACTTCAACTACGACCTGCACGCGGTGCTCGACGCCGGGTCGCACGTGGTGGTCCCCGTCCGGGCCCGAGCGAAGGCGAAGAACGGCCGCACGATGGAGAACGAGCACCTCCTGCTGTTCGCCGTGACCGACGGACTGGTCACGGAGGCGCGGCTGTACGCCGACACCGCCAAGGGGCGCGACGTGCTCGAGGGCCTTGAGTTCTTTCCCTCCGCAGCCAACTGACCCCGCAACCGCGACGGCGCGGCGCACCACCCCCAAGACCCATGGCCCCGCTGCCCCGTCCCCAGCCCGCACCAGCCGCACCTTCACCGGCGGGGTACCGCCGTGCACGCCAGAGAGGCCATCGACGTGATCATCAACAGCGACGAACTGAACGCGACGTCCGCCTACAAGCTCCTCATCGGCGCGGTCACACCGCGCGCGATCGGCTGGGTGAGCACCCTGTCGTCATCCGGTATCGCCAATCTGGCGCCGATCTCGTTCTTCACCGTAGTGAGCCGGATCCCCCCGATAGTGTCCCTGACCCTGCAGCCGCGGTCGGACGGGACCCTGAAGGACACGCTCGTCAACATCCGGGACAGCGGTGAGTTCGTCACCAACCTGGTCACGCTTCCGCAGGCCCACGAGATGCATCGCAGTGCGATCGAATTCGACAGCTCCCAGGACGAGTTCGACGAGGTCGGCCTGGCCAAAGAGGCCTGTGAAGTGGTCAAGGTGCCGCGTGTGAAGGACTCCCCGATCGCCATGGAATGCACGCTCGACCGGATCATCCAGGTCGGCGACGTCAACGACCACGTTGTCTGGGGCAAGGTCGTGCGCTTCCACATCCGCGACGACGTCTACGCCCAGAACGGTCGGATCGACACCGCGGCAATTCCGGCGGTCGGCCGCCTCGCCGCCGAGTACACCCTGGCCGACAACGCGTTCGTCACACCCCTGCCGGCGGATGTACTGCGCGAGCGTCTGGGCAGGCGCAGCCAACGCCTCGACGAGCGCCCGGATGGATGGTCGCCGGTGGACAGCGCCGAGTGGTCCCCCTCCGGAGCCACCAAGGCCTGACGGCACCGACGCCCACACCCATCGCCTCCGCGCCCCGCAGGCTCGGGCCGTGCGCCGCGGACATCCAGGGCGGCAGCGCCGCAACCGGGGCCTGGACCAGGCCCTCCGAACGGTCGGGCAACCCGACACCGCACTCCCCGAAGGAGCCCCCCATGCCGGTCTTCAACGCCCACATCCCCGCCAACCGCTTCTCGTCGCAGCAGAAGCGTGCGCTCGCCGATGCCCTCAACCAGTCGCTGGTGCAGGGGCTCGGCATCCCCGAGGGCGACCGGTTCATCATGATCAGCGAACACGGCGAGGACGAACTGTTCCTCGACCCGACGTTCATGGGCATGCAGCGCAGCTCAGACGCCATGATCATCACGGTTCTCCTCGGGGCCCACCGGCCCCTGGAGGACAAGCGGGCGGTCTCCGCGGCCATCAACAGGCTGGTCGTCGAAACGCTCGGGGTCTCGCCCGACGACATCTTCATCGCCCTGATCCCGGTCCCGAACGAGAGCTTCTCGTTCGGAAGGGGCGAACTGCAGCTGGCCGAAGGGACTCCGCGCTGGTGAACCCCACGGCCCCGGCCGTCGCCAGGGCCTGTCCGACGGAGACCGGGGCAGGCCGGGCGCGGTGCCCGACGCGGGTGCACGGCCGTCGTCGCCAGCAGCGTCGCAACCACCGGTGCTGCCGGAGCGTTCCGGCGCCGCCGCGAAGTGCCTTGCCCCGCGCCGGGAGCCCACCACGATCCGCCGACCGGGCATGCCGGCGCGAACTGTGCATCGGGGGCCACCTCAAGACGGGACCACCCCACAGAGAACCAGCGCCTGCCTGACAGCGCCCGAGCGGTCGTCGCCGGCCCGGCGGCAGCCGCTCCGCACGAGATTCAGGGCACACGGCCTCGTCGTCCGGCCTCCGCATCCGGCCTGGCGAGCGGGCACGGGACGCCGGCAAAGGGATCAGCAAAGGAATCAATTGTGGAAACAGAAAGCGTCACGTCGACGCAGAGCCCCACGCCCCGGCGACGCGTCGAGCCGGTGTTCGCGCTGCACCACGGGGGAAAGATGGCGATCACCCCGACGGTGCCGCTGCGAGGCCCTGAGGACCTCTCACTTGCGTACACGCCGGGTGTCGCCGAGGTATGCACGGCCATCGCCGGGCAGCCCGATCTCGTGCACGACTACACCTGGGTCTCGCACACGGTCGCGGTGGTGACGGACGGCACCGCGGTGCTTGGTCTGGGCGACATCGGCCCGCAGGCGTCACTGCCGGTCATGGAGGGCAAAGCGGTCTTGTTCAAGCAGTTCGGTGACGTGGACGCCGTACCTATCGCGCTCGCGACCACGGATGTGGACGAGATCGTCGAAACCGTCGCTCGCCTCGCACCGTCCTTCGGAGGCATCAACCTCGAGGACATCTCCGCGCCCCGGTGTTTCGAGATCGAGCGCAAGCTTCAGGACCGCCTCGACATCCCGGTCTTCCACGACGACCAGCACGGCACGGCTGTCGTCACCCTCGCGGCCCTGCGCAACGCCGTCCGTCTCACCGGGCGGACCCTCGACGACCTGCGCGCGGTCATATCGGGCGCGGGAGCGGCGGGGGTCGCGATTGCCAAGATCCTGCTGGAGGCGGGCATCGGTGATGTCGTGGTCGCCGACCGGGCCGGCGTCCTGCACTCCGGCCGTACTGATCTGACCGACGTCAAACGGGACATCGCCGTGAACACCAACCAGGCGGGACGCACCGGCACCCTGGAGGAGGCCCTGGCCGGCGCCGACGTCTTCATCGGCGTCTCCGGCGGCACGGTCTCCGAGGCCGCGGTAGCCACCCTCGCGGAGGGAGGCTTCGTCTTCGCCATGGCCAACCCCACGCCCGAGATCCACCCTGACGTGGCCCACAAGTACGCGTCCGTCGTGGCGACCGGCCGTAGCGACTACCCGAACCAGATCAACAACGTCCTCGCCTTCCCCGGCATCTTCGCCGGCGCCCTCCGCGTCCGCGCCTCATGCATCACGCCGGGCATGAAGATCGCTGCCGCGGACGCCCTGGCCTCCCTGATTGCCGGGGAACTGCGTCCCGACCACATCATCCCGTCGCCCTTCGACCCTCGAGTGGCCCCCGCGGTCGCCGAAGCCGTCGCAGAGGCCGCCCGGCGCGACGGCGTGGCCCGGATCTAGGCGGCCAATTGCGTTCTGTCCCGTGATCCGAGGACAGCGCCGCGCCCAGCCAATCGAACGCGTCGCATCCCGAATCCGCAGGTCACGAGAGACGACACGATCCACCGGATGCAGCGCCTGGACGCACGTCCGACCGACTTCCCCCATCGAAAGCCAGGACCGGTCCCCTTCCGGGGCGACGTCCGCTCCCGGACAGTGAGGACATATATGAAGACGGAACGCGTCGCCGACACCGACGTACGGTATCGGCGCACCGGCGACGGAGACCTGGCCGTGGTGTTCGTCCACGGCTTCCTCGACGACCAGTACGCCTGGGACCGCCTGATCCCCCAGCTCACCACACCCGGCATCGAGTGCGTCACACTCGACCTGGCCGGCTGCGGCGACCGCGACGCGGTGGACGGACCCTACGACTACGACCGGTTCGCCGACGAGGCGGGCGCGGTGGTCGACACCCTCGGCAAGCCTTTTGTGATCGTCGGTCACAGCATGGGCGCCGCCGTGGCCGAACTGGTCGCGGTGCAGCGACCCGACCGGGCCCGCGGACTCATGCTGGTGACCCCGGTCCCCCTCGCGGGCGTACACCTGCCCGACGAGATGATCGAACAGTTCCGCGCACTGGGCGGCGACGCGGACGGGCAGCGGGGCGTACGCGAACAGCTGTCCGCCGCGTTCCCGGAGGCCGAGCTCGACCGGCTGGTGGCGACCGGGCGGCATCTGCGTCCGGAGGTCGTCCGCGCCCTCGCCGACTGTTGGAACACCGGGCACCCCCACGGCGAACGGCCGAGCAGCTACGCCGGCCCGGTGCTCATCCTTCGCGGCGAGGGCGACGGGTTCGTCACCGAGGACATGGTCAACGACGCGATCGCGCCCCGCTTCACCGCCAGGACAGCGGCATCGGTGGCCGAGGCCGGCCACTGGGCCCACATCGAGCAGGCGGCCGACGTCGCCACCCACCTCGACGGCCTCCTCGCCGAGGCCCACGGCACCGACAGCGCCCCCGCCGCGAACACCCCCCGCCCGCAGGGGTGGACGAACGCCTTCGCACAGAAGTCCGCCGCCGCGTTCGGTGAGGCGTTCACCAAGGACGTGGTCCTGGAGGCGAGCGTCCTAACCCGCCCGGTGGAAGGCCGCGACCAGGTGAAGAAGGTGATGGGCGCGGCGAGCGTGATCTACGAGTCGCTCCGCTTCACCCGGGAGACCGTCGACGGCCCGCGAACCTACCTGGAGTGGGAGGCCACCGCGTTCGGCGGCCTGCCGATCGAGGGCGTCACCATCCTGACCAAGAATGCGGACGGCCAGACCCTCCGAGCCGCCATCCACCACCGGCCGCTGGGCGCCGTGCTCCGCTTCTCCGCGGAACTGCGTACCCGGCTGGCCGGCGAGATCGACGCCGACTACTTCCACCAGGGCTGAAGGCCCTCCCTATTAAGAAGGTTGTTCCATGATTCAGCGCAAGGATGTCCAGTTCACGGCCGACGGCGCGGTACAGCTGCGTGGATGGCTCTTCCTGCCGGACGGCCCGGGCCCGCATCCGGCGATCACCATGGCCCACGGCTACGCCGGGGTCAAGGAGCACGGACTCGAACCGTTCGCGCAGGCCTTCGCCGAGAACGGTTTCGTCGTCCTGATCCATGACCACCGCGGCTTCGGGGCGAGCGACGGCCAGCCGCGCCAGGACGTCGACCCATGGCGGCAGATCGCGGACTGGCGGCGGGCCATCTCCTTCCTGGAGAGCCTCCCCGAGGTCGATCCGGAGCGGATCGGCCTGTGGGGCACCAGCTACGCCGGCGGCCACGCGATCGTCCTGGGCGCGACCGACCGCCGGCTGCGGGCCGTGGTCTCCCAGGTGCCGACCATCAGCGGCTTCGAGCAGGGCCGGCGCCGCATCGTCCCCGAGGCCGTCGCGGCCCTGGAGGAGGGATTCTCCGAGGACGAGCGCGCCCAGTCGCGCGGTGAGGCCCCCCGCACCCTGGCCGTCGTCGGCAGCGACCCGGCGGTGCCCGCGTCCTACCGGACACAGGAAGCCATCGACTTCTACCTCCAGCCCAAGCCCGACGGTGTGTGGGAGAACGAGGTCACCGTCCGCTCCACCCGGGCCGCACGCATGTACGAGCCCGGAATCTGGGTCGACAGGGTCTCGCCCACACCGCTGCTCATGGTGGTCGCGCTCAACGACAACGTCACCGTGACCGACCTGGCCCTCGCGGCCTACGAGCGCGCGCTGGAACCCAAGCGACTGCGGACGATCCCGGGCGGCCACTTCGACCCGTACACCACCCAGTTCGACAAGGCGAGCGACGCCGCCGTCGAGTGGTTCCGCGAGCACCTCGCCTGAGGGGCACCCCGCACGTCACCGCGCCCGGCACGCGGAGGCCCGTGTGTGATCTGGCGCTCGCAGGCGAGGGCCGTCGGGGCGTGAAGTGGCGCCTGCCACAGCAGAGTGCCGACCGGATCGAGAAGGTGAGCTCGCCCATCGAACAGCCCTCATGCTGTAAGCGAGACGAGATCACCTGCTTCCAGCCGCTCCCGGCCACCGTCGCCGACCTCGTCTCCGGGCTGGTCGTCACCAGCGACGCGATGCACACCCAGCGGGAGCGCGCCGAATACCTCCTCGGCCGCCCCCGATCAAGGGCCCGTGGCGCGGGGCCTCGGAAGACCCGGCGGGCCGCCCGGCCTTTCATGGGGCGTCAGCCATCAGCCGGAAGACCGGCCACCGCTCTGCACAAGGCGCTGAAGTTGGTGGCGGGGGTGGTTTAAAGCGACTGGTGCCCGGATGTGCCCAGGGCCGCCAGAATCCTTCGCACGGCTGCTCTTCGCCAGGCCGGGCTTCGCCTTTCGACCCGCCGTCGGCCCTCTGACGTCAGGCGCAGTGACTGTCGCGCACCGGGCGTGATGAAGCTCCTTCGCCTGTAACGAGCACTTGCTCCTATAATGGGCGGGAGAGCTTCTGGAGGCGACGATGGCCGCTGTATCGATGGATGGCACAGCCTTGTGCAACAACCTGGCGCTGCGCAAAGCGGCGCGGTATCTCGGAGCGGCCTACGACAAGGCCCTCGCGCCGGTCGGTCTGCGCGGGACGCAGTTCAGCATCCTGCAGAAGCTCAGTGCGTACGGGGAGACGACGATCACCGCCCTTGCGGAGGTGATCGCCATGGACCGTACGACGATGGCCTCGAACCTGAAGCCGCTGGCCCGTGAGGGTCTGGTGACCATCGAGCCGTCGGCGGTCGACCGCCGCGCGCGGATCGTTACGCTCACGCCGGAAGGACTGTCCCGGGTCCAGGAGGCGCTGCCCCTGTGGCGGGCGGTGCAGGCCCGGTTCGAGGAGACGTTCGGGGATGCCGACGCGGCTCGACTGCGCGCGTCCCTCGAAGCCGTCCTCGAGACCGGCTTCGAGCCCTGGGCTGAGTAGGGCCACGATTCCCAGAGTCTCCGCTTGCGCTTGCCTGAGCCCAGCGCGCCCACACACGTGGTGCACGGTTGGCGGACGTCCTGGACGACCTGACCGGCGGTGCCCACGGTGAAACCGCGCCCGCACCCATCCAAGGCCGGGTATGCGGCGTTCGCCTGCGGACTCTGCGTCCACGGCACGCCTGGCTGTCGACGCTGCCGGCAGTGCTGAAGAGGGGGCGTAGCCAAGGGATCTTGCCACAATGGTGGCAACTCAGAAAAACCGTCACCTGGTGCGCTTTCGGGGCGGAGGGGCGGTTTGAGTGCCCCTTGAGCTCGCCGAAGACGAGTGCGATCGCGCTCCAGAGGTCTCCTGTGATGGCGACGGCCGAGAGTCGCAAGCGCCGCAGCATGGCGGGAAGTTCCCGGCAACTGCAGGTGGCGACCTCGTGCTCGCGGGGCACGGCATGAGCCTCTTCAAAGCCGACGGAGCTGTCGACGCTCGGCTCACCGAGAAAGGAGGCGACGACGAGGGCGAGCACATCTGCGGCCAGGCGGGAGGCATGCCTCGCACGAGAGGATTCCTCACGGGTGCGGATTCCATGGGTGCACGGCGTCCTCGCCAGTGGCACGGGATGTCGAGCCCGCGCCGCTGACGCCACTAATGGTGCCCTGTGACACAAAGTAGAGCAGTACCAGCATGAGGATGCCGATGGGCGATCGCCCATGGGGCTATCTCCTTCAGCGGCGGCTTGGCCGGGACAACGGGGATGGAGACGGACGACTGGGCTACAGGCTGTGCCAGGAAGGTCCTGTATGAGGGTTGAGTTGGTGCGTGGATGCGCCGGTCACGGCGATGCGGGCGGTGTCGGAGGCGTGCTGTCGGGGTGGGACGCCGATGCGGCAGTCGTCCCCCACCGCAACCGCGGCGGCGGCCCGGCCTGGGTCAGGCCTGAAGGCCTACCATCGCGATGACTTGGCCGGCCCCCGCGAGGGCCGGGCTGATCGGTGATGCCGTCGGTTCAGGACTCGTCGGCGAGGAAGTGATCGGCGAGGGGGGTGCCGGCGAACTTCTTGTGCATCTCGCGGGAGAAGAGCAGCATCGCGTTGCGCGGCCGGTGGTTCACGACGAGCTGTTCGCACTCGCCGGCGGCATTGCGGGCGACGGTGACAACGACGTGGAGGGTCTCGCCCTTGACCCGGGTGGTGTACTCCTCGATGAAGCCGTTGTCGCCGTAGTCGCCGGTGTAGGTGAAGTCCTGGAACTCGTACAGCCCGCGGGCGGCGGTCACGACCGAGTGGACGGCCTCAGGGCCCTGGATGGGCCCGTTGTCGATGAACGAGCCGTTCCCGGTGACATTGTCGGCCAGCTTGTCCAGCCACCAGGGGTAGTAGCTGAGGCCTTGGGTCTTGCTGTCATCCGTGTTCGACATGTTTCTCCTTCGAAGGTCCAGCCGTAAGACCGGGTGTGGGTGGGGGCGCCGACCGCAGGTGATCCCAAGTCGACAATTAAGAGCATATGCTCATATCGGTGAGGCGCAACGTGGCGATGACTACATCCGGGTGTGGCGAGGATGATCGCCGAGGGCCCGAACGGGGCCTGCGGAGGATCTCCGAACATCCCCCACACCCCTGTGCGCAGGGCGGGGCTCGACCGGACGGCCACTTCCCGCGTATTCACAGGACCGCTGGCCAGCTACCTAAACAACCAAAACGATCACCAGGAAACTCCCATGAGAGTTCATCGTCGAGAACCTTGCGGGGCCGGACGACATGGCGGAGGCCGGGGCCACCCCTTGGCCCCGGCCTCCGCTCACCGCGTCCGCAGACGAATGCACCCCCAGAGGGGGGAGTCGTACGAGAGGTGAGGCTGTCGCCTTGAACGACGCGCCCTTCGCCCCGCCGACCGCCACCGGCGCCCCGGCTCCCGGGAGAGCCCTACGAGGGTGGGAAGATGCGGCGTGCCTTACCACATCGCGACCGCGACCGGTTCGCACCGCTCGGGCTTCGGTCTGCAGGTCGAGCCCTCCGTCCCCATCAAGGCG
This sequence comes from Streptomyces sp. NPDC050564, assembly GCF_044457265.1. NCBI lineage: Bacteria > Bacillati > Actinomycetota > Actinomycetes > Kitasatosporales > Streptomycetaceae > Streptomyces > Streptomyces sp. NPDC050564. Next base: position 28,252 of record NZ_JBITGS010000041.1, read on the forward strand.
CTGGCCGCCCGTGTCGCCGACACCAACGTGCCCGTGAGGGGCGACAGGCTGCTTCTGCTCTTTCCCGGGGACCGCCACGGGCAGGCCATCCTCGCGGACTTCGCTCTGGAAGCCTGGCGCGAAGGGGATTACTACTGCTGCCGCAGCAACCCTGATGACCTCGAATTCACACTCGTCATCGGCACCGAGCGCGGACCGGAGGACCTTCCGCCTGGCACGGAGATCTGGCTAGACGATGCCGCCCCACCGGCGGTGCGCGAACCAATGGCTGGAGCCGCATCATCGCGGAGTTCGAGGGGCTGCCTTGGATGAGGATCGATCCCGATCCGCACCCGGAGTGATGCCGCCGCACCCGTCGGCCTCTGCGCCTGCCGAGCATCCGAGGATTTGGGGTTCCCGGGCTGACGGAACACACGTGCGAGAGTTCGTCAGGGAAATCCCACACCGGTACGACTCCGTTGGGAATTCCGCAAACCGGCTTCGTTGACTCGCTGAGGTCGGCATGATCGTTCTGTTCGTCGGAGCGAGGGGTGGGGCTGGGTGTCGCTGGAGTCTCGGGACGACCGTGGGGTGCCGGAGCTGACCGCTCGGGTGGTGCGGGCGTCCTTCCCGAAGGGGACGCTGGCCGTCCGGGTGCGTGAGGTGCTCGGCCCGCTGTTCGAGGACGAATCCTTCGCAGAGGCGTTCTCGGCACGGGGGCGTCCAGCCGTGTCACCGGGAGCGCTGGCGCTGGTCTCGGTGCTGCAGTATGCCGAGGGCCACACCGACCGGCAGGCCGCTGACCAGGTGCGAGCCCGCATGGACTGGAAGTTCCTCCTCGGCCTGGAACTGGATGACCCGGGGTTCGACTTCTCCGTCCTCAGCGATTTCCGCGCCCGGCTGATCGAGCACGGCCTGGAGGAGAGGGTCCTGGACCTGGTCCTGGAGCGGATCTCCGGCCTCGGGCTGCTGCGCTCCGGCGGACGACAGCGCACCGACTCCACCCATGTGCTCGCGGCCGTGCGGACACTGAACCGGATGGAGTTCGTCGGCGAGAGTCTGCGCGCCGCGCTGGAGGCGCTGGCCGCAGCCGCCCCGCACTGGCTGTCCCCGCTGGTCACCGCTGACTGGGCCAAACGCTACGGCGCCCGGATCGACTCCTACCGCTTCCCCAAGGGTGACAACGTCCGCCGGGAATGGGCCGAGCAGGTCGGCCAGGACGGCTTCACCATCCTGCAGGCCGTCTACGCACCCCAGGCTCCCGCCTGGTTACGGGAGGTCCCCGCCGTCCAGGTCCTGCGCCGGGCCTGGGTGGAGCAGTACCACCGCGACGGCGAGGGGGTGCGCTGGCGGGAGGGCAAAGACCTCCCGCCGGGCAGACGCCGGCTCTCCTCCCCCTACGAGCCCGACGCCCGCTACGGCGTGAAGCAGGGCTCGGGCTGGTGCGGCTACAAGACCCACCTGAGCGAGACCTGCGAGCCGGATGCCCCGCACCTGATCACCCATGTCCTCATCACGGACGCCACCGTCGCCGACACCGAGGTCACCGAGGCCGTCCACCAGGGCCTGGCCGCACGTGAACTGCTGCCTGATGAGCACGACGTCGATGCCGGGTACGTCACGGCCGCGCACATCGTGGTGGCGTGTGACGCACACGGCATCGAGCTGCTGGGGCCGGTCGGGTCGGACACGTGCCACGAGAACTACGAGGGCGAGCACTTCACGCAGAGCGCGTTCACGATCGACTGGCAAGCCAAGAAGGCCACCTGCCCCCAGGGGAAGGTCAGTGCCAGCTGGTCCGACCAGCGCAAGAGCAGCGGCACCCCCGTCTCACGCGTGCACTTCACCGCCCAGGACTGCGCGGTCTGCCTGGTGCGCGGCAAGTGCACCAAGGCGGCGAACGGCAAGTGGGGCCGCAGCCTGACCCTGCTGCCCCAAGACCAGCAGGAAGCACTGGAGGACTGGCGCCGCGAGCAGCTCACCGACCAGTGGCAGCAGCGCTACAACATCCGCGCCGGGGTGGAGGGCACCATCTCCCAGGCCGTCCGCCGCACCCACATCCGCCGCACCCGCTACGCCGGCCTGCCCAAGACCCACCTCGGGCACCTCTTCGCAGCCACCGCCATCAACATCATCAGGCTCGACGCCTGGCTCAACGAAACACCCCTCGGCGGAACCCGCAGCTCATACCTCGCCCGACTCCAACTCGCCGCCTGACGACAGGACCACACCCGCCGGTTTGCGGATTTCCCAACGGAGTCCGGTACGCGGGAGTCTCACCCCACGGACACTGCGTTCCAGCAGGCCACAGCATTCCGTCGGTCGCCCACAGGCAGGCTCAGCCGCGCGTCGCCGGCCCCTGCTCGTCGGGGGCCTCCTTGTACGCGAGGTCCCCGACGGCGGAGTAGGCCTTGCCCAGCTTTGCCGCGAGTTGCTGCGCCGCGACAGTCCACTCGGTATGGCGCTGGAGCACTTCGTCGAGCGGTTCACCCCGGCAGTCGGTCATCAGGAGGTCCTTGTCCTGGAGACCTTCCACGGAGGCCCTGAGCAGGGTGAGGGCTGTCCTCATATCGCCCCTGGTGCGGGTGAGGAAGCTCTAGACCCGTCCTCCGCACATGCCTCGTCCGGTTGGATCGAGGTGTGTGCGGTGTCCGGTCGTCGGTGTAGTCGTTGATGTGATGTGTCGAAGATTTCGCGTGCCAAGCGGCCACGGGTGCAGCGTCCACGGATGAATGTGGAGATCGCGCCCGTGGTGGAGAGGCGTCTGGGCGCTCTGCCTGCCTCTGCCGGGTTTCTGCGCCGGCTGGACGTGGCCGGGATCATCGACGAGCTGTGCCCGGTCCGTGAGATCGCGCATCTCACCCATGGGCAGGTCATCGAGGTGCTGGTGGCCAACCGGCTGTCCGCGCCCGCGCCGCTGGTGCGGGTCGGTGACTGGGCCCGTGAATGGGCCGTGGAGGAGGTCTTCGGGATCGAGGCGTATCTGCTCAACGACGACCGTATCGCCCGTGCTCTGGACGCGATCGCGCCCCAGCTGGACGGCATCGTCGGCAGTGTGGGAGCGAGCGCGATCGCCGAGTTCGGCATCGATGTCTCGCGCCTGCACTGGGACATGACCAGCATCTCCCTGCATGGCGCCTACGAGGACCCGGAGGATGGATTCCCGCAGGTCAAGTACGGTCATCCGAAAGACCGCAGGACAGATCTCAAGCAGATCCAGGCCGGGATCGCGATCTCCGGTGATGGCGGCATCCCCGTCTTCCACCGCGCCTACGACGGCGGAGCCGGCGAAGTCGCCCAGGTCGTCGGGGCGATGACGGCCCTGCGCAAGCTGGCAGCACCCCGCGACTTCCTGATGGTCGGCGACTCGAAGCTGGTCTCCTACCCCAACCTGATGGCCCTGGCGCAAGCACAGGTGCGGTTCATCGCTCCAGCGTCCGCAGCCAAGATCCCCGATGACCTGTATGCCGGCCTCGACATCGAGACAGCCCCTCTGGTCGACTACACCGCCGAGCGGGACGCCGGGAAACCGGATGCACAGCGCGGACGCTACCGCGTGCTGGAAGTCACCCAGACTCTGGCCGGTCCGCGCAAGAGCGACCCGCAGATCACGGTGCGCCGGATCCTGGTCCATTCCACCGCCAACGCCACGGCCCAGCAGGCAGCCCGGGCCCGGCGTCTTCAGCAGGCCGGTGAGGAACTGGACAAGCTCCAGCACTCCTGCGGCGGCCGCTACTACAGCACCACCGAGAAGGTCACCGCCCGGATCGGCGTCATCGTCAGGAAACGGCGCATCGCCTCCTGCCTGGTCACCGTCATCGGCGCCGACACGGCCGGACGCCCCACCCTGACCTGGCACTTCGACCAGGACATCCTGGCCCGCCAAGCCGCAGCCGACGGCTGGTACGCGCTGCTGAGCACCCTTGAGGCCACCGAGGCCGACGCGGCGGAGGTCCTGGTGCGCTACAAGGACCAGCCGAACTGGTCGAGCGCCGCTACAGCGACTTCAAGGGCCCGCTCGCCGTGGCCCCGGTGTTCTTGCAGCACAACCGCAGGATCTCCGCTCTGATTACCGTGATCTGCCTGGCCCTGCTGGTGTTCTGCCTCATCGAACGCCAAGTCCGCCAGGCCCTCGGCGGCAATCAGACGATGCGCGGTCTCTACCCCGACAACCGGGCCGTCCGCCCGACCGGACGCATGATCCTCTACCACCTCGCCGGCCTGCGGATGCGAGCCGGAACAGCCACCGACCCGCCAACCATTCTGATCATCCGCGGTGTTCAAGCCCACCTCCTCGAGTTACTCGGCATCGACGAAACCCGCCCACGCTGGCTGGACACCTGAAACCCCATGTGCGAAGTCCGGGCCTAGACGCAGCGGACGTGGCAGCCGTTGCGCCGCCCAACCCGCTGCGGGGTCTCACCGCCGACGGTGAGTACATCGCGAGCGTCGTCAGCCAGATCGACGGCCCTGTGCTGCTGGTCGGCCACTCCTACGGTGGCCCGGTGATCACCTATGCATCGGCCAAGGCGGAGAACGCCAAGGGACTGGTCTTCGTCGCCTCCTTCGGTGTCGACCAGGGCGTGTCCATCCACGGTTCGAACGAGGCCTTCCCGCCCGCCGAGCTGGACAGCTCCCTTCTGTCGCGCACATTCCCGCGCGGCGAGGAGACCGGCACGGAGTTCTACATCCAGCCGGAGCACTTCCACTCGGTGTTCTGTGCGGACCTGCCCGACGACGAGGCCGCCGTGCTCGCCGTCATCCAACGCCCCGCCGCCGATGTGGCATTCGGCGAACCCCTGGCGGTCGAGCCGGGCTGGAAGAGGCTGCCAAGCTGGTTCGTCGTCGCCGGCGCCGACCACGCGATCAGCCCCGACGCCGAACGTGCTGCGGCCAAACGCATGGGATCGACCGTCACCGAGATCGCCGGCGGCTCGCACGCCATCGCGCTCTCCCACGCGGACGAAGTGGCTCAGATCATCGTCGGAGCGCTCAGCAACATCGGGTGATACCCGGCGGCGGCTCCAAGGGTGAGAACCGGAAGCTGTCGCAAGCCACAGCATCGTGCAGGACTTCTACTTCGGGGACGACTATCTGCTCAGGCGCCACGACTACCACGTTGACATCGCTGGCGGCTTCGCGGCCGCGCAGTATGTCTACGACATCGATGAAGCAGACGGAATCAAGTTCCCGACCAGGCGTCGCGCGTATCTCGGCCGATCCGACGGGCGTCCCGACCACGATCACCTCATGGTCAGTATCGACCTGCGCCACGTGCCGCCTCGGCGAGCTGCCAGACGCCGTGGAGCACGCGGTACGGCCCGGCAAGATCGGCACCGTCCTCGTCCGCCCTTGATAGCTGCCCCTACCCGGGCGGCAACATCGTGCGACAAGCGGCACCCTCACGGTCAGGCCCGCGCGATGCGCCAGACGGTCGACTCCGTGGTTCTTCCTGCACGACGAATCCGTTCACGAAGGAGGCTGCCCTGCTGCGGCAGGCGGCTCAGGTGCCGACAAGCGAGGCACAACGGCGAGGACCGCGCCGGAGAGCCGGCTGTCAGGCCTGGTCGGCGCCGGCCCGCTTGCGCGCACGATAGTTGCGCAGGTTGGCCGCGTTGCCGCAGACGTGGACGTCGTGCCAGACGCCGCTGTTGTTGCGGGAGCGGTCGTAGAAGGCAGCCAGGCAGCGCGTGTTTCGGCAGGACTTCAGGCGGCGCAGAGTGTCGGTGCAGTGCGCCTGGTAGGCCTCGATGAGGGCGAGTGACGCCGCCTGCCGCCATCCCGTGCCGCGGGGCTCAGCATGGATGGCGCCGTGTTCGTCGAGCCGCAGTGCGGTGGGCAAGGTCATCAGTGAAGCCGCTAGGCCGGGCTCCGGCTCCGAGTCACCGAGCTGGGCGTGGAGGATCTGGCCAAGGTCATGACGGAAGTCGCGGAGGCCCTGCACGTCCTCGGCTGTCAGTTCGATGCTGGGTGCGGGCCGGTGGGTCGCGCCACTCCAGCTCTTCAATGCCTGGTCAAGCCAAGTACGGGCGCCCTCAGCGGTCTGCAGAAGGTCGGGCTCCCGGGGCTTGCCGGCGGACCGCGTGTTGAGCAGGTCCTGCACGAAGGCCAGCCCGCCCGGGGCGGGCTCCAGGTCGTATCGCGCTGTCGCAGTCCAGGACATTCGCGGATCTCTTTCGGTGACGGCAGCTACAGCAACATGTCCATAGCCTATTTACTTATTACGTTTGGAAGTGTAACTCTCCGAATGACGAGTGTCAGCTTCCCGAAGTTCCGCGTAGGGTCCGGTGGGTTCGCCCATGCAGGCTGTGCCGCTCGGATGAGTCGCGGACAGAAGCCTGGACGTCGGATACACACTCAGCTGACGCCTCCTTGCCCCGGGCGCCCCGACCATTGCGTGACCGGGCGGCCAGGCCCGGCCGCTCAGCCCTTGGCGGACCTCGCCGAGCCCCACAGTGCGCCCTGGTTGACCCGGCCAGGATGCAGTTCCAACATGCCGCGGTAGAGGTCGAGAGTGGTCGTGGTGCGCTCTTCGACCGCCTCGAAGTCGTGGATGTAGCGCCGGGTCTCGGCGATTGCCTTCGGGTCGTCGGGACGGTCGGGGTTCTTGTGTCCCGCGACCACCGCTTCCGGCTCCAGCGCCGCGATGATGTCGAGCGCGTCCAGCCAGGCTCGGCGGCCCTCGGCGGGCGATTCGGCGAGGTAGAGGTGAACATCGTTGTAGACGGCGTCTCCGGCCACGACCAAGCCGATCGACGGCACGTGCAGACAGGTGGTGTCATCAGTGTCCGTGTGCCCGAGTCCCACGACGACGAGGTCGTGGCCCTCCAGATCCAGCCGAGCGCCGGCCAGCGGCTCCGCGGCCACGAGCCGGTCCGGGATCTGGCCGGGGAAGCGCTTGTCCCAGAACGACGCGACGAACTCCGGCGCCATCTGCTTCTTCATCTGCTCCACCACTGCCGGCGTCGCCACTGCGCGCGCCCCCGGGAAGCGTTCAAGAAGGGTGCCCAGCCCGAACCAGTGGTCACCGTGCCCGTGGGTCACGAAGACCGTGGTGAGGTTCTTGCCGCTCGCCGCAACCCAGTCGGCCAGCCGGTCGACCTGCTCGGCAGTCATCAGCGCGTCGACCAGCACCGCATCGCGCTCGCCTGTGATCAGTGTGGCCGTGATGGGCGACCACATGCGCCGGGGGACGTCGGGCGGCAGGTCCGCGATCTCGGTGGGGATCGACGGCGCTACGTGGACACTCCAGCTCAGTCGTGCTCCGGGCATGATCGCTTCCTTGGGACTCAGAGGCAGCCACGAGAGAGCTGTAACCGATCAGCCGTGTCGATACCTGCCTGGCCTGTCGTACTTCTCCAGCCGAAAGTAACTCGACTCAACGAAAGAGTCAATTTCTGTACGGTTATGTCGCATAGTCATCCTTGTGTAGGCATTGAATTCCCATGCGCAAGCGGTCCGCCGCCGCAGGTACGTGACCAGACGACCGCGCGGGCCGCACGTTGCCCCTCAGGGAGGAGTCATCATGACCGCATCCGCGCCCAGCTCTCTGGCGTACGAGACCTTCGTTTCGGACGGAACACCCCGGGCTGGCGAGGAACGTCTGCCGAACGGTGACCGACTCGTTTCCTCACCGCTGACCTCGACGCTGATCTTCGGGGAAGAAGACGCCGTCCTGGTCGATCCGCCTTTCACCCGTGAACAGACCGAGCAGGTCGGTAACTGGGTCGAGCGGTCCGGCAGGCGCCTGACCCACGTCTACTCCACCCACGGGCACGGCGATCACTGGTTCGGCACAGCGGAACTCGTGAAGCGATTCCGCGGCTCACCGTCTACGCGACCCGCGGCACCATCGAGGTCATGCACCAGCAGGCCGCCGACGGGCGTGAACAGATGTGGGACAAGCGCTTTCCCGGCCTGATCCCCGACAGCCCGGTTCTGGCCCAGCCCATTCCCGTCGACGGCTTCCTGCTGGAGCGCAACCTCATCCAGGCCGTCGAGGTCGGGCACACGGACACCGACGAGACGTCCGTCCTGCACGTACCGTCCATCGGCCTCGTAGTCGCCGGCGACGTCGCCTACAACGGGGTGCACCAGTACATCCTCGAAGGCCGCAATGGCGGCCTGCAGGAATGGCTTGCGGCCATCGATCGCGTCGCCGCGCTCGAGCCGCGCTCGGTCGTGGCCGGCCACAAGAACAAAGACCTACCGGACGATCCCGCCATTCTCGACCGGACCCGGCAGTACCTGCTGGACGCCATCCGGCTGCTCGACGAAAACCCGACTGCCCGCGAGTTCTTCGACCGGACGACCGGGCTCTACCCGGATCTGCTCAACCCGGGTCCGGTGTGGTACGGAGCGGTCGGGCTGCTGGGAAAGTGACCAGGAGAATCCGTGGTGGCGACAGTGCAGCGGCTGACACGAACGGTGCCAGCACCTTGCAGCCGTCCGGACCCCTGGAAACAGCGCGTACGCCTCGCCGCGCTCCGTCGGGCAGATCAGATTCAGCTCGTCCAGGAAGCTCGCCGCGATGGAGACGTCGCTGGTCACCTGAGTAACTTCACGCTACGGAATCCGGGTGGTCGACCAGGCCAGGAAGTCGAAGGTCGATGACGCGTCACCGCAGCTTCAGGAGAGGGGCCGTGCCGCTGCCCCCCATCGCGCGGCGATGTGGCAGCCGAACTACCGCCCGGTCGCGGCCATCTGAGGCCATGGACCGCGCGCGGGCGCCGGCCCGCCCCGCCCGGCTCGGGTCGCGCCCCTGCCGGCCGGCAGCCATCCTGAAGGGGGTACCGGCCGCCCGCGACCGGGGCAGGAGTTGCCAAAAGAGCGCCGCCCCAGCACGTTGTAGGCACGCGTCGCCGACCGAGGCGTCCTGCCGGGCCGCCGCCTTCCGCCGCGGCATGCAGCTGATACCCCCTGCGCAAGGGGATTACATCTGGTCCTGTGCACCGCCTGGTCCCGTGCGGACCAGACACGTTCGCTCCAACTGCGGGGCGTCCGGGGTGAAGGGCACCCAGCGCACGACGATGATGTCGCGGCCGCGGCAGGCCATGCGGCGGGCTGCGGACCGCGAGACGTGGAAGGCGGCGTTCGAAATTTCCACGCCCCGCTTTACAGGAGCCCGGTTCCCTTTTCCCGGAGGAATTTCAGATGACCACGCGTACCGGCGTCATCGATCACGCCGCCCGGCGGCTTGTCGTGGGGCTTCCCGCTCTCTACGACGCGGCCCGCGAGCACTACGAAACCCTCGTCCCCGAGGCCGATCTCGGCCGCTTCCACGACATGACCTCCTGGCAGGCCACGCTCGAACTGGCCGAGACCAACGCTCCGCACGGCTTCATGCGCTACTACCGCATGGACATCCCTGCTGTGATGAACGGATCGGCGTCCTGCTGGAAGGCCACCCAGTACCTGATGGGCAACCACACCATCGCCGAACGCATGTACCGCCACGACCCATCGGTCATGCTCCACGCCCCCCCTGCGGACCCTCCTGTACAGCGACCTCGAGGGCGACACGAAACTGGCCATCGACCAGCCGAGCGTGCTGTTCGCCAGCTACGGCGACCCGCGCATCACCGACGTCGGCCGCGAACTCGACGCCCACCTCGCCCGGCTGGTCGTCCTGCTCGGCGGCGAGGTGCCCCCGCAACTGACCCTGTGACAGTTCCGGACGGTCGACATGCCGCGAGCGCGATAGGGCCCCGCAGTTGTTGACGGCCCGTCTCCCCCTCGGCACCGGGGTGTGCGCGGCTGCGCGCGTGCCGGAACGACCCCCCGGGGGTTCGAGGGCAGGGCACGCCTCAAGGCAGTCATCGCCCTGCGTGCCCGTCCCGCGGATGCTGCCGCTGGCAGGCCGTCGAGTGACCGGCGAGGATTTCTGCTCCCGTCCTCGCCGGCGTACGCGCCCTGCCGTGCACGTTCACGACCGTCCGGTGCGAGCGGGGTTACTGGTTCGTCTCGTTCCAGGCCGAGGAACGCCTCGGTCATCTCCCGGCCGTCGAACAGCCGGAGGCGGCCGTCGGCGTCGACGCCAGGGTGAAGACGTCTGATGGTCGCCGCCGACAGCGCCGGCAACCTCCTCGGCGTCCCCAGCCCGAAGTACTACCAGCAGGCCCTCACCTTCTCCCACCGGTACGACGGTTTGGCGCCGGTGCGCCGGTCGGGGCCGCGGCGGCGGGAGACCTTCGCGACCCCTTCCGCAGCTGACCGTACTCAAACCGAAGCCCTCACGCTTTACTGACACGGTGGACCATTTGGGCAAAAATGCCCGGATTCTGACTATGATCTCGACAACGGCCGCGAAGATCGCTGCCCGTTGCGGTGGTATTCGTCGCCGGGGGCCTTAAATCTCGGAGGTCGATTCCTTTGGGCGGTCCTGCCAGCAGCGGCATCGCTTGCCCGACCAGTTCTTTTACTGCGATCACGGACAGCGAGTTCTCAAGGTCGGCTGCGCCAGCCCTCGGTGCCCCACGTGACGCCCTCGTCGCCGACGGCGGTGTTTACGGCGCACAGCGCGCAGCCTGGTGCGTCTGTCATGAGCTTCGCGGCTTCGAGCAGGATCTCGGCCAGGGCGTCGCGCTGCTTTGCTGCGCTCGGAACTTCACGTACAAGCCTGTCTTGCCCATGGTTCTACCCGGTGGCGCGGCGGAACGTGTTCCGGAAACCCGGCGTCCGCTCCCGCCGTGACCCCGCCCGCCGGCGGGATCGCCGCACCGCGGCGGGCCGCTCCACGGGTTCCGGAAGCACTCGCCCAAGGTGTATTGCCCTGTGAGGCGGGCGCCCTCGATGCGGTTTTGGTGCAGGCGCAGGTGCATGGTGACCAGATCGAGCAGTGGAACGGTGAGCCCGAGCCGGTGGGCGCGCAGGACCAGGTCTCCGTAGATGTGCTCGGTCTCGGCGCTGCGGTTGCCCGTCACATCGCGGTACAGGGACGAGGTGAGCGGCGAGCCCGCCTCGGTCACCGTCGCCAGCGTCTGCTGCAGGGCCGGTGCGGGCACGGGGTAGCCGGCCGCGGTGGCGACGGAGGCGCACTCGTCGACCACCTGCCGGGCGAACGCCGTCCCGCCGGGAACGGCCGCGACCTCGCCGACCGAGCCGCGCATGAGGCAGGTCACCGCGCCGAGGGCGGCGATGAAAACCCACTTGGCCCACATCTCCGCGACGATGTCGTCGGACAGGCCGGTCGTGAACCCGGCACCGCTGAGCACGCGGTGCACCTCGTCCAGCCGCGCCGGGGCGGTGTTGCGGCGAGCTCCGTAGCGCAGGTCCTGCAGGGGGGCGAGGCGGACGATGTCCCCTTGGGCGTCGAGGGTGGTCGCCACCTTCGACACGCCGCCCAGGACGGCCTGATCGCCGAAGCGTGCGGCCAGGACGTCGACGTGCCGGACCCCGTTGAGGACAGGGACGACGAGGGAGTGCGGACCGACCGCAGCCGCCATGTCGTCGACGGCCTGCTCAAGCCCGGTGGCCTTGACCGCCAGCAGGACGACGTCGTAGGGGGGCCTCGATGTCCCCGGCCCGGATCACACGGGGACACATGACGGTCTCCTCGCCCAGGCCGGTAATCCGCAGCCCGCGCCGCTTCAGAAGTTGCGCGCGCCCGGCCCGCACCAGGAAGGTCACGTCCCGGCCGGCCCGCGCGAGCCGGGCCCCGAAGTATCCGCCCGTCGCGCCGGCGCCCACCACCAGGATCCTCATCGGCCAACTCCTCTCTGGGCGTCGCCACAGCGGGCGCCGCAGCACTTCCGCCAGAGGCAACCACGATACAGCTATGTTGTTACGCTCTCTCATTGTGGCGGCGAGCTGCCGTAATGTCCTAACTTGCACAACATAGTCAAAAGGCATACGCTTATTTCCAACAGGAGCTCGATGCGGCAGCGCCCCCCTCTCCGGCGCCACCCATGAGCCGTTCTCCCGGCAGTGGTCGTACGGCGCGCAGCGCTGTTCCCATGCCGCGTTCCCACCGATGGAGGTCTGACGATGATCATTGACGCTGCAGAACTCGATGCCGCCCACGCGTACAAACTGCTGATCGGCAGCATCATTCCGCGCGCCGTGGCCTGGGTCAGCACGGTGTCGACCGAGGGCGTGGCCAACCTCGCGCCCATCTCCTTCTTCACCGCCGTCGGCAGGAAGCCGCCCATGGTCTCGATCACACTGCAGCCGCAGGCGGACGGCGTCACGCTGAAGGACACCTTCATCAACATCCGTGACACCGGCGAGTTCGTCACCAACCTGGTGACGCTGCCGCAGGCGGACGCCATGCACGCTTCGGCGTACGGGTTCGAGCCGGACGTGGACGAGTTCGAGGCGCTCGACCTGGGCAAGGAGCCGTCCGAGGTCGTGCGCGCACCCCGGGTCAAGGATGCGCCGATCTCCTTCGAGTGCGTCGTCGACCGGATCATCCCCGTAGGGGACGACATGGTCGACCACGTGGTGTGGGGCCGGGTGGTGCGCTTCCACGTCCGGGACGACCTCTACCTGGAGCGGGGCCGGATCGACACCGCCGCCCTCCCGGCCGTGGGACGCCTGGCCGCCGAGTACACGCTGGTCGAGAACGTCTTCACCACCCCCCTGGACAAGGAACTGCTCGAAGCCCGGCACGACCAGCGGATGCAGCGCCTGGACGGACGGCCCGCCGACTGGTCCCCGATCAGCACCAAGGAATGGTCCCCCTCGGGCGAGGTCAGGGTCGCTCCCGGAAAGTGAGCACGGCAATGAGGACAGAGCGGATCGGAACGAGCGATGTGCGGTTCCGGCGGCAGGGCGAGGGAGACTTCGCTGTGGTGTTCGTCCACGGCTTCCTGGACGACCAGTACGTCTGGGACGGCCTGATCGGCGAACTCACCACCCCCGGCATCGAATGCGTCACCCTCGACCTGGCCGGAAGCGGAGACCGCACGCAGGCGCGCGGGCCGTTCACCTACGACCGGTTCGCCGACGAGGTGGGCGCCGTGGCCGACGCCCTCGGCAAGCCCTTCGTGATCGTCGGGCAGAGCATGGGATCGGCGGTGGCCGAGCTGGTGGCTGCGCAGCGCACCGACCGGGCTCTCGGCCTGGTACTGGTGACCCCGGTCCCGCTGGCCGGCACCGGGCTGCCGGACGAGATGATGGACCCCTTCCGTTGCCTGGGCGGCGATCCCGATGCGCAACGCGCGGTCAGGTCACAGCTGTCGGCCGCGCTGGCGGAGGCCGACCTCGACCGGCTGGTGGTGAGCGGGACGCGGATGCGTCCCGAGACCGTGCGGGAAGCCGCCGACTGCTGGAACAACAGGCACCCGGCGGGCGAGCAGCCCAGCCGGTACACGGGGCCCGTGCTCATCGTGCGCGGCGAGGACGACGGTTTCGTCACCGACGAGTTGGTCGCCCAGGGGGTCGCGCCGCGGTTCGCCGCGCCCGAGACGGTGGCGGTCGGCCAGGCCGGGCACTGGGCCCACCTGGAGCAGCCGGCCCGCGTCGCGGGCCACCTCGATCGCTTCCTGGCCCGCGCGCTGCCCGCCGTGCAGGCGTCGGGCTGGACCAACGCCTTCGAGGAGAAGTCGGCCAACGCGTTCAGCGACGCGTTCGCCGCCGACGTGACGCTGGATGCGAGCGCGCTCACCCGCACGGTCGAGGGCCGCGACCAGGTCAAGAACGTGATGGCAGCGGCGAGCACGATCTACGACTCGCTCGTCTTCACCCAGGAGACCGTCAGCGGGGAGCGCAGCTACCTGGAGTGGCAGGCCACCGCGTTCGGCGGCACGCAGATCGACGGCGTGACGATCCTCACGAAGAACGCGAACGGGCAGATCGTCCGGGCCGCCATCCACCACCGGCCGCTCGGCGCCGTCCACCGGTTCTCCGCCGAACTGGGCCGCAGGCTGAACGGCGTGCTCGACGCCGAGTACTTCCACCAGGGCTGAGCCCCCGTTTCCGTCATTCCGGCCAGGGCCCGGCCCTGGTCGCACCGAGGAGGTTGTTCAATGGTCCAGCGCGAGGATGTCGCATTCGACGCCGACGGCGGGGTCACGCTGCGCGGCTGGCTCTTCCTGCCGGACGGTCCCGGCCCCCGCCCGGCGATCACCATGGCCCACGGCTACGCCGGGGTCAGGGACCACGGCCTGGAGCCCTTCGCGCGGGCCTTCGCCGGGGCGGGCTTCGTCGTCCTGCTGCACGACCACCGCAACTTCGGCGCCAGCGACGGCCTTCCCCGGCAGGACATCGACCCCTGGCGGCAGATCGCCGACTGGCGCCGCGCCATCTCCTACCTGGAGAGCCGGCCCGAGGTCGACGCCGGCCGGATCGGCCTGTGGGGCACCAGCTACGCCGGCGGCCACGCGATCGTGCTGGGCGCCACCGACCGCCGGCTGCGCGCCGTGGTCTCCCAGGTGCCGACCATCAGCGGCTTCGAGCAGGGGCAGCGCCGCATCGCGCCGGAAGCGGTCGTGAAGGTGGAGGCGGCCTTCGACGAGGACGAGCGCGCCCAGGCCCGCGGCGAGGCCCCCCGCACCCAGGCCGTCGTCGGCGACGACCCGGCCGTGCCCGCCTCCTACCGCACGCAGGAAGCCATCGACTTCTACCTCCAACCCGTATCGGAGGGCATGTGGAGCAACGAGGTCACGGTCCGCTCCAACCGGCTGGCCCGCATGTACGAGCCCGGGACCTGGGTCACCCGGGTCTCTCCCACGCCGCTGCTCATGGTGGTCGCCGGGAACGACACGGTGACCCTCACCGACACCGGTCTCGCCGCCTTCGAGCGCGCCCTGGAGCCCAAGCGGCTGCAGATGATCCCCGGCGGCCACTTCGCCCCGTACACCACCGAGTTCGACCAAGCGAGCGCCGCCGCCCTCGACTGGTTCCGCCAGCACCTCTCCTGACCGACGCCCCGACAGACTGCAAGGACGAACCATGCCCCATCTGACCCACACCATCGACGACGGCCTCGCCACGCTGGTTCTGACCAACCCCCCGCAGAACCGCATCGACCCGCAGATGGCCACCGAACTCGCCGAGGCGCTGGAGGCCATCGGCCACAGCGACGCCCGCGCGGTCCTGGTGCGCGCCGAGGGCCCGGACTTCAGCTTCGGCGGCGACATCGTCGACTGGCCGGACGCGGACGTACGCGAACTGCGGACCCTCTTCGAGCGCTACATGCAGGTCTTCAACCAGCTCGAGCGGCTCCCGCTGCCGGTGATCGCCGCCGTCCACGGGCTGTGCTTCGGCGGCGGCCTGGAACTCGCGCTCCGCGCCGACGTGATCTTCGCCGGCGAGACGGCCCGCTTCGGCCACCCTGAGCAGACCCTGGGCATCGTCACCCTGCTCGGCGGGATCTACCGGGTCGCCGAGCGTGCGGGCCGAGCACGCGCCGCGGAATGGGCACTCACCTCCGAGCAGGTGCCCGCCAGGGTCATGGCCGACGCCGGTGTCGTCAACCGGGTCTTCGCCGACGACACCCTGCTGGCCGAGGCGACCGCCTTCGCTCGCAAGGCGGCCAAGGGACCCACCCGCGCCTACGCCGCACACAAGGCCCTGCTGCGCGCCTGGACCGTCGGCGGCGTCTCCGCCGCGGACGAGGCGATGTTCGACATCGCCATGCCGCTGTTCGAAACCGACGACGTCAACAAGGGCCTCGCCTCCGCCGTCAAGGCCTTCAAGGCAAAGCAGCCCCGGCCCGCCGTCGACTTCCAGGGCCACTGACCGGCCCCGGGCCCACCCCCACCACCACAGAAAACCGCAGGACCCCTCCCCCAGGCACCACGCCTCCCTGCCGCCGGCACCCGCCAATGAATGGTGCACAGCACCCACCGTGACCGGCCCCCCATGACCGGCACCGTGGCCCGGCAGGGCGGCCATGCCACGGCCCGGGCCGACCGCAAGGCCCCCGGCACGACATTGCACGGCGCCGGCCCGCCGCCGCGGGCGCCTGCCCGTCCCGGCGGGCAGCCCGCGAGCAACCACGCCGTCCCGTACGGAACCAGCCCGGGGAACGGACCTCCACCGCAGCCCTCGCGTCTACCTGCCCAGGGCAGGCAGCCGCGACGCGCACGAAGGAACAGTAGTCATGAACGCAGAAAGCGCCACGTCAGCCGAGCACCGCGAAGCAGTCGGCCGGGACAGCAAGCCGCTCTTCGCGCTGCACCGCCACGGCAAGATGGCGATCACATCGACCGTGCCGCTGCGCGACAGCGACGACCTCTCCCTCGCCTACACCCCCGGCGTCGCCGAGGTGTGCACCGCGATCGCCGAGCAGCCCGAACTCGTTCACGACTACACCTGGGCCTCCCACACCGTCGCGGTCGTCACCGACGGCTCCGCCGTGCTCGGCCTGGGCAACATCGGGCCGCAGGCCTCGCTGCCGGTCATGGAAGGCAAAGCGGTCCTGTTCAAGCAGTTCGGCGCCGTGGACGCGGTCCCCGTCGCACTGGCCACCACCGACGTGGACGAGATCGTGGAAACGGTGGCCCGCCTCGCCCCCTCCTTCGGCGGCATCAACCTCGAGGACATCTCCGCCCCCCGGTGCTTCGAGATCGAACGCAGGCTCCAGGAACGCCTCGACATCCCCGTCTTCCACGACGACCAGCACGGCACGGCCATCGTCACCCTGGCCGCCCTGCGCAACGCCGCCCGGCTCACCGGCCGCAACCTCGCCGACATGCGCGCGGTCATCTCCGGCGCCGGCGCGGCCGGCGTCGCCATCGCCAAGATCCTCATAGAGGCTGGCATCGGGGACATCGCCGTCGCCGACCGGACCGGCATCATCCACCGCGACCGCAGCGACCTGACCGACGTCAAGCGCGACCTCGCCCTCCACACCAACCGGGCCGGACTCACCGGCAGTTTGCAAGAGGCCCTGGCAGGCGCCGACGTCTTCATCGGCGTCTCCGGGGGCACGGTCCCCGAAGCCGCCGTCGCCACCATGGCCAAGGGAGCGTTCATCTTCGCCATGGCCAACCCCACCCCGGAAATCCACCCCGACATCGCCCGCACCTATGCGGCCGTCGTGGCCACCGGCCGGAGCGACTACCCCAACCAGATCAACAACGTCCTCGCGTTCCCCGGCATCTTCGCCGGAGCCCTCCGCGTCCGCGCCAGCCGCATCACCCCCGGCATGAAACTCGCCGCCGCCGATGCCCTCGCCTCCGTGATCGCCGACGAACTGCGCCCCGACCACATCATCCCCTCGCCCTTCGACCCGCGAGTGGCCCCCGCGGTCGCCGAGGCCGTCGCCACCGCCGCCCGGCTCGAGGGGGTGACCCGGCGGTGAGCAACCCAGCGGTGTCACCGCGAACGGTCCCACTGTCGTCGATCACCCACCAGTCATGGAGAAACCCGGAGTGCATCCCCAGCCCCACCCCCCGCATCACAAGCGCCGCCACCCCGTCCGCGTCTGGCTGCAGCCGTTCCTGATCGGCCTGGTCATCGTCTCTGCGTTCGTCAGCTGCTACGTCGGACTCATGCGCGACCCCCAGCCCCACCGGATCCCCGTGGCGGTCACGGGACCACAGTTGGCAAACAAGGTCCAGCAGGCCCTGGGCGACTCGATCGACGTCCGGCGCACCGACTCCACCACCGAGGCACGCGATGCGCTGCGCCACCGCGACATCGTGGCTGTGCTCGGCACCGGCCCTCACGGCAAGGGCCTGAAACTCGACGTCGCGAGCGCGAACGGCCTGTCGACGACCGCCGCGGTCACCAAGCTCGTCACGGCCTACGCACACGGCGCCGACCAGCACCTCAGCGTCTCCGACATCGTGCCGCTCGACCGGTATGACGCCCGCGGCCTGGCCGGCTTCTACGTCTCCTTCGGGGTGACCCTCTCCGGCTTCGCCCTCGCCCAGAACGTCGTGGGACTCAGCAGTCTGCTCCACCTGCGGCACCGCTTCACCCTGATGGCCGTCTTCGCCGCAGCGTCGGGACTTGTCGCGGCCGCCATCGCCGGCCCCATCCTCGACGCCGTCCCCGCACCGTATCTCCCCCTCGCCTTCGTCCTGGCCCTGCTGGCCGCCGCTGCTGCCTTCACCACGAAGATGCTGGCCACCTACGTCGGCCCCCTCGGTATCCCTCTCGCCACCCTGCTGCTGCTGACCGTCGGCAACTCCACCAGCGGCGCAACCGTCGGCAGCGACCTGATGCCCAGCGGAGCCCGGACCGTGTCGGCACTGCTGCCCCCCGGCGCCGCCGTCCGCGCCATCGCCGACCTCAGCTACTTCCAGAGCTCCCACGTCCTCGCCCCGCTGGCGACACTCATCCTGTGGGCCGCGGGTTCCGCAGTCCTGCTGGCCTTCCGCACCACCAAACAACGCCCGGCGGCCCCCCTCGGGCTCGACGTCCGCTCCCGGAAAGTGAGAACGAGGATGAAGACGGAGCGGATCGGGCACAGTGATGTGCGGTTCCGACGCTAGGGCGAAGGTGAACTCGCCGCAGTGTTCGTCCACGGCTTCCTGGATGACCAGTACGTCTGGGACGACATAGTCTCTCACCCGGGTCCGGTGTTGAATGAACGTTTCCACCAGGGCTGAGTCCCGAGCCGACTGCCGGGTGGGGAACTCGAGTTCCCGCACTCCGAGCGAGACAGTCACCTCACGGACCCTGCAGCAGGGGCGACCGCTCCGAGGGAGCCTGGCAGAGCGATCGGGCCTCCCCACCGATCAGCAGACGCCGCTGCGACTCATCCAGATGTTGTCGGCGGCGCAGGAGCACGGGCCCCCACGACGCTCGCCCAAGGCGCGGCCCTCTTGGCCGGGACAGCCCCCTTGGAAGCGTGGTCATCACGGGGGCTCGGCGACCGGGCCGTGGCTGCCGCTCAGGCGCGGCTCGGGTGCGCGGTATAGCGCAGGTACGGCTTGACCGTGCGGTACCCGGGGAAGCGTTCGGCTGCTTCGGCGTCACTGACAGCCGGCGTGATGATGACGTCCTCGCCGTCGTGCCAGTCGGCAGGCGTAGCGACCTTGTGCTCCGCCGTGAGCTGGAGCGAGTCGATGACGCGGAGGATCTCGGCGAAGTTCCGGCCCGTGCTGGCCGGATAGGTGAGCGTCAGCTTGATCCGTTTGTCCGGGCCGATCACAAACACGGAACGCACCGTCGAGGTGTCTGAGGCGTTGGGGTGAATCATCCCGTACAGCTCGGAAACCGAGCGGTCCACGTCCGCGATCATCGGGAAGTCGACGCTGTGACCCTGAGTCTCGGCAATGTCCGCCGACCACGCCCTGTGGTCGGCGGCGCTGTCCACGGACACCGCCGCCACCCTCGTGTTCCGCCGCGCGAACTCCTCGGTGAGCGCGGCAACGGCGCCCAGCTCCGTTGTGCAGACAGGGGTGAAGTCGGCAGGGTGCGAGAAGAGAACCCCCCAGCCATCGCCCAGCCAGTCGTAGAAGCGGATCTCCCCGTCTGCCGTCGGAGCGGTGAAATCGGGGGCGACGTCTCCAAGTTGCAGCGCCATGGTCGTTTCCTTATTCGAGGACAAAACTTCCTGACATAACCATAGTAGCTACAGTTATAGCGATCAAGGGTTGCTCAGCCGGTTAGCCCCGCCCGGTCGCACCGGGCATCAGCACGTCACCGGCGTGCCCTACCGCCCACCCGGTCAGCCACGGCCAGGGCGACGGCAGGGCACGCCGAGGCTCGAACCAAGAGGTAACGACCCGGCTGGCGCCAACCGATCACTTGCCGACGCCCTCGGGCCCATGCCCGCAAGCTCGCTCATTCCCCGAGGCGTCACGAAAATAGCCATAGCACTTTTGATTGCGTCTCCTAGTCGATCTCCTGGAGCGGTCACTGCTCTGACCGTCGTCGCACCGTGCGCCGCCCACAGCCTGTCGCCGCAGCTCAACCCGGCGATGGTGGCTACGAAGCAGGACGTGATCGACCGTGAATGCCAGAGTAAAAGCAGCCAGCCATCGCCTGACCACGGACGGTCGTGCTCCCGGCCCTCGGGGGCACCGCTCCACCTGGCTGTCCCAGCCGGCAGTGCCAGTCCCGCCGAACATGCCGTCCGAGCCGCACGGATGAGAGCTTGGGGAGGCACGTAGGCGGTCGTTCTCAGTCCGCCGCTCGCTGGATACCCAGGGCTCCGACCCACACCTGGGTCATTGCTGCCGCAATCTCCTGATCGGCATAGTCGTGCCGCAAAGACAACCGGGTGTGCGAAAAGTTGTCGACCATCGCGATCAGCAGGTCGGCCAGCAAACGAGGAGTGTACGTACGGTCACAGAGTCCTAGTCGTCGCCATCGGTCGATGCTGCGGGCAGCTCTCTCGGCGAAGCGCTCTCGCAGGGCGCGCCGCATTTCGGCAACCTCGTCATCGTAGGCAGCCACCTGCTCGAAAACCCGCATAATCGCGGCGTGCTTACGGTAGGCGCCCACGTACTGGCGGTTCTCCTGGTCGATTTGGCGGACCGGGTCCGCGTCGTCGGGCTGATCGGCCCGTGGTGCCGCGAGGAAGTCGGCGATCACTTCATCCATGACTGCCTTGAAGATCGCTTGCGTGCTGTCAAAGTACCGGAAGAAGGTCGCTGGAGCGGTTTCGGCTCTCGCAGTGATGTCTGTGAAGCGGCAGTGGATGAAGCCGATCTCGGCGAATACTTTTGCCGCAGCCTGCACGAGCCGGGCCCTGGTTGCCCATCCCTGCGGCGTCAACTCAAGCGCGACCGAAGTGCCGAACCCCGGCGAGTCCTCGCTGCTCATACAGTCTCAACCTTTCCACCAACGAGCACACGAGACATACATGCGCCTTCTATCTACGCCCGCGCACCGCCGGTTCCTGATCGCTCTCCAGGACCGGGCCCCGGAGTTCACCAACGAGGGGCGCCTTCTGCCAGTTGGAGTTCCCCCCTGCCGAAGGAGAAGTTCTCATTAGGGGCGGGAATCAGCGCGATGAAAATATCGTCGGGCGAGATGCCGAGCGCCTCGACCGCCAACCTGTTGATGGCCGCGGCCACTGCCCGCTTGTCCTCCAGAGGACGGTGAGCCCCAAAGAGTACCGTGATGATCATGGCGTCGCTGCTGCGCTGCATGCCCATGAAAGTCGGGTCCAGGAACAGTTCGCTGTCACCGTGTTCGCTGATCATGATGAAGCGGTCGCCCTCGGGGATACCGAGTCCCTGCACCAGGGACTGGTTGAGCGCATCAGCGAGGGCGCGCTTCTGTTCCGGCGAGAAGCGGTTGGCGGGGATGTGCGCGTTGAAGACGGGCATGAGGTCCTCCCACGAGGAGTGCGACGTCGGGTGTGAACTGCTCGGCGATTTCAGCGTGTTATGCCTTGGTGGATCCGGAGGGGGACCATTCGGCGCTGTCCACCGGCGACCATCCGTCTGGGTGTTCGTCGATGCGGCGCATACGCCTGCCGAGCCGTGTGCGAAGCACGTCCTCGGCGAGGGGCGTGACAAATGCGTTGTCGGCCAGGGTGTATTCAGCGGCAAGCCGGCCGACTGTCGGGATGGCTCCGGTGTCGATCCGACCGTTTTCGGTGTGCAGGTCATCTCTGATGTGGAACCGCACGACCTTGCCCCAGACGACGTGATCCCGCACATCGCCGACCGGAATGATCCGATCGAGCGTGCATTCCAGGGCGATCGGAGCTTCCTTCACACGCGGCGCCCGTACTACTTCGCAGGTCTCTTTGCCCAGACCCACCTCGTCGAACTCGTCGCAGTTGCTGTCGAACTCAGCGCCGCTGCGGTGCATATGGTGGGCGTGGGGAAGCGTGACCAGGTGATGACGAACTCACCTGTGTCCCGAATGTTGACGAAGGTGTCCTTGAGCGTCCTCCCGTCCGACCGGGGCTGGATGGTCAGTGACACCATCGGAGGTTTTCGACTCACTACGGTGAAGAACGAGATCGGCGCCAGATTGGCGCTACCGGACGGCGACAGAGTGCTCACCCAGCCGATCGCCCGCGGCGTGACTGACCCGATGAGGAGCTTGTAGGCGGACCTCGCATCCAGCCCGTCGGAGTTGATGATCACGTTGATGGCCTCTCGGACGTGCCCGGCAGCGTTCCGCCGAAGATGATGGGGCATTGGACTTGTGCCGAGGTGCGGGGCTGCACCTGGCCTGGCTCACTGCGCAGCCTGACCGCCTGTCGCCCTTGGAGGCGATGCGGCTCATCAGCTGCTCGGCTTCTCGGCCTGCCCCAGGAAGTGCTCCGCGATCAGCGTGACGGTGCGGGCAGGAGTTTCCATGGGGGGAAGGTGGGCTGCGCCGTCGAGGACGAGGCTGCGCACGTCGGGGTACTGCGGGGCGATCTGCTCTTCGGCCACGGCAGCGGTCAGAACGGGGTCGTGTTGGCCGGTGAGTACGAGGACAGGTCGCCGATACCCCTCGACCTGATCGGAGACGTCGTCCTGGGTCCAGGTCCGGAGGTAGGCGCGCATGGCCGCAGGATCGGCAGTCTTGCGGGACAACTCGTTCACGTAGCGCACAAACCCTGTTCCCAGCCGCCCGCCGGTCACTGCGGAGATGACTGTGGCCCGCGCGTCAAGGTCATCGGCGGCCGCCTCGAACAGCCGCGAGCCGTCCGCGTCGAGAGGGAAGGCGCGGCTGGGAACCGCGCACAGCAACGCCAGACTGCGCAGGCGGTCGCGGGCTTCCGGCTGTCCGGACACCCACTGCGCGGCCTGGCCGCCCATGGAGTGTCCGACGAGATGGAACTCGTCCCATGCCAAGGCGTCGGCGAGATGGAGGAGATCTCGGCCCATCTCGGGGATGGAGAACTAACCTGCCAGCCCCTTGGACCACCCGTACCCGCGGAAGTCCGGGAAGACCCAGGTGAACTGCTCGATGTCGAGAAAGGGCATCATGCAGCCATAGGCTTCATGGCCAGCCAGCCAGGAATGTGCCCAGATGACCTTGGTCGCACCGCTGCCCACTGTGTTGTATCCCAGAGCCATTCGCATGTCTTTCCGTTGGTCGAGCGCAAGAACTCGACGAGTCCAACTGGCTGATCCGGACTGCTTCCGGCGGCGGGCAGCGCGGATTTTCCCGTACGTTCTTCCAATCGATTCAGAACTCAGGAAGCCGCTGAGGGGAAGACCTGAAGGCCCTCGATCACGTCCCGCCCCTTGGCGGTGTCCGCGTACAGCCGTGCCTCCGTGATCAGCCCGTCGGAGACGGTGAACAGCAGGCAGTGTTCGTTCTCCATGGTGCGACCGTTCTTCGCCTTCGCCCTGGCCCTGACCGGAACCACCACGTGTGACCCGGCATCGAGCACCGTGTACGCGTCGTAGTTGAAGTACTCGTAGTAATGATCGAAGAGGTCCTGATAGAAGGCGAGAAACCCTTCGCGGCCGTGGAATGTGCCGCCATAGGGAAGGGATGCGGGGAAGTGAAAAATCACGTCGGGTGACATCAGGGCGACCAGGTCGGATGAATCGTTCTTGTCGAATCCGGAATAGGGGCTCATCGCAGTAGAGGGTGTAGTCGGGGTCTGAAGCCGCCGGTGTCAAGCAGGCTGCGGGTGATGTAGTTGGTCAGGTTGCGGAAGCCGAGGGCGGTGCCGCGGAGGTGTTCGAGTCTGCCGTTGATGGCCTCGGTCGGGCCGTTGGACGTGCCGGGTCGGTCGAAGTAGGCCAGCACGTCAGCGGCGCGCTGTTTCAGTGTTCTGCCGAGTCGACTCAGCTCGGGCAGTCCGGCCGGGACGCCGTGGCTGATCGTCTTGATGACGGCGGTGAGTTCGGCCTTGCCGGCGCGGCGGTCGGGTTGTCGGTAGGCGGACACGGTGCGCTGGTAGGTGCCCCAGGTCGCCTCGACCGCGGCGTGCTCATCGGCGGTGAATACGCTGGTGAGTCGGGCGTGTTGGCGGTCGGTGAGCAGGCTGACACCGGTGCGCAGCACTCTGCGGATGCCGTAGAGCGGATCACCGACCCGGCCGCGGTGCGCGCAGGTGTCTTGCTGGACGCGTTGGCGGCATCGGTCCAGCGCATCGCCGGCCAGGGCGACAACATGAAAAGGGTCCATCACCGCGACTGCGTCGGGGATTTCTTCAGCTGCGGCGGTCTTGAAGCCGGTGAAGCCGTCCATGGCCACGATCTCGATCCCGTCGCGGAACGCTGGTGTCTGGGCCTCGAGCCAGGTCTTGAACACCTGCTTGGATCGGCCTTCGACCATGTCCAGCAGTCTCGACGGTCCGGTGCCGTCGCGGACCGGGGTGAGGTCGATGATGACGGTGACGAACATGTCCCCGCGGCGGGTGTGGCGCCACGAGTGCTCATCCACGCCCAAGACTTGGACACCGTCGAGGCGGGTCGGGTCGGCGATCAGCAACTGGTGGCCGGTCGCCAGGACAGCGTCGTTGACGGTGTGCCAGGACACCCCGAGCCCGGCGGCGATCCGGGCGATCGACATCCGGTCGATGACGACACTCTTCAACGCCCACATCACCGCCTGCGTCGAGAGTTTCGCCCTCGGCGCGGCGGCCGCGGTCGTGTCTTGGCGCCAGACCTGCCCGCAGCCCGAACAGCGGTAGCGGCGGATGCGGACCTGCAGGATCGTTGCCCGCCAGCCGAGCGGGACGTGCACCAGTCGGCGCAGCACGCTGTCGCGCGGCACCCCCAGACAGCCGCAGGCATGGCACCAGTCATCAGGGTCGACCACTCAAAGAGCAACACGGTGTGGTCGGGATGCAGCTGTTGGCCGACCACTTCCAAGCCGAGGTCATCCAGCTGGCAGAACGTCGTCAGGTCAGCAGGGCAGAAGGTAGCGTCAGGCACGAGCCCAGGGCGCAGCTGATGATCGTCCGGTGGCGTTTGGTGGATCAAGCGCGGTCGTGGAGCGTGACTTGGTAGCCGTCGGGGTCGGCGAAGGTGAAGGTCCGACCGAAGGGGCCGTCGATCGGTGCGGAGACGATGGTGTGACCGTCGGCTACGAGCGCATCGTGGATGGCCTGGACGTCGGTGGCGTGGAGCCAGATCGCGGCACCGATGCCGGGCTGAGCGACGGATGCGAGGTCGGTGCCGGGAATGACGTCGCGGAGTGCGAACGCGATCGGCTTCGTCTCGAAGACGACGGCGTGCGGAGGTCCGGCCGGCGAGCGGACGAGGCCCAGGTACTGCTCGTAGAACGCCTGCGAAGCGTCGAGGTCGCGCACTTGGAGCGAGATGAAGTCGGGGCCGGTGGCGGGCATGATGATACTCCTTCTTTTCGTGTCAGTTTTCTGACATGCATCAACCTATGTCAGAATACTGACATGAGTCAAAACGATGTCGGCGTCGACCTGGAGACGTCACTGGGCTACCTGCTGAAAGAGGCTTCGAGCGCCCTCCGCGCGGCCATGGAGGAGGTGCTACGGCCGCTCGGGATGAGCGTGACGCACTACTCCTGCCTCGAGCTGCTGGCTCAACGACCGGGCTTGTCGAACTCCGAGCTCGCGCGGGGCGCGTTCGTGACACGGCAGACGATGAACGTGCTGCTCCAGGCCCTGGAACGAGAGGGCTACGTCACCAGGCCTGCGGAGGCACCCGTCGGGAAGGTTCTTCCCACGCGGCTCACGCCTCGCGGTCGACGAAGCCTCGAGAAGGCGAGCGCAGCCGTCCGGTCCGTCGAGGCCAGAATGCTGGCCGGCCTGACCGAGACCGAGCAGTCAGACGCATTTCGGATCCTGCAGAGCATGATCCATTCCCTGCGCGATGACAACGAGGGTGCATAGCTCGTTCCGCGGCGCACGTCTCGTCGCGCTCGGACAGGAGTGCAGCCGAGCCTGAAATCCGTGCCGGCGACCTCGAAAACCGACAGACCCCGACTACACCCTCTACTGCGATGAGCCGGAATAGGCTAGTCGGCAAGCATCGACGATCGCCTTGTTGCGCGACATATTTCCCTCCATGGGCTGAAGCGGTGGTGGGCAGGAAACTGTTCCGGCCTGTACCGGATCTCATTCGGCGGTGTGCGGCACGGCCGGGAGTACGGCGGCGGAAAGACTGGCTCGTAATAGCGGCTGCAAGTCGATCCACCGAGCCGACTGGCCGGTGACGGCCTCAGGCGGAGCATTTGAGGCCCGGCTCGATGGGCTAAGTCTCCGCCTGGAACAAGGCTGAGTTCCCGATGGCAACCCTGGAGTACCCTGGCGGCATGGAGTGGCGAGAACTCGACCTGGGCAACTGCAGCGTCGCCGCGACCCTGGCCCTGGTCGGCGAGCGATGGACTCTACTCATCCTGCGCGAGGTCTTTGCCGGGCTTCACCGCTTCGACGAGATCGCCGACCACCTCGGGATCTCCCGTCGGGCCCTGACCGAACGCCTTCGACAACTGGTCGATGCCGGCCTGCTGGAACGCCGCAGCTATCAGGAGGAGGGGCAACGCGCCCGCCGGGAGTACCACCCGACACCTGAGGCACACGACCTGCAGTGGGTGCTGGCCGCCCTCCTCCAGTACGGCGACACCCGTCTGGGCGACGCAGCGGGCCCGCCGGTAGTGCTGCAACACTCCGGCTGCGGCGGCCCCGTTCACGTAGAACTGCGCTGTTCCTGCGGGCATGCGGTTGCCGGCTCCGAAGTGGAGCCGACCCTGGGCCCGGGCGCCGTCAGGGTGTCCCCCTGATGCCATCAACCCGAGGACACCCACCTGAATATTCACAGTGTTCGGTCCCGCGCTCGGATGTCAGGCCCGCATGAGCGCACGGCGCAAGTCTCTGGCTCGCAGAACGACGCGCCGCGGACTGCGGTCATCGCCGGACGTCGCCTGCAAGCACCGCGACTGCTCCTTGCTCGCGCATGAGGTCACGTGAGTTGAAGCTGATCACCGCCAGCCAGGTCGGCTCTGCGACCGCACACGCGCCCCATCAACTGGTCGTACGCAAGGCTGACCGGTGTCTTTCCCAGCCTCCGCTTTAACGCACCGCTCGGAACCCCTGCTCGCTACCCAGGGCTCCATGTCGAACTCTCCGTCCACGGCGTCTTCTGCGTGCCAGCCTCGCCGTGCACCGCCGCACCCCACATCAGGGTCGGCCCGGCGCTCGTCTGCGTTCTGGTATTCCGGCATGCTGGTGACGCACCTGGTGCGGCAGCCGGGTGTCGCCGCGCGCCTCCCATACGATCACGGCCATGGGCGAACGGTGGTCTGCGGCGGGGTCCCTTCGGCAGCCCCGTCAGGGCGGATGGTCGCGGTTGACGTCGTCGCGTTTTATGCCAGCGGTGGTGGTCTCTCTGATCATCGCGGCCCTGGCCGGGCTCTTCGTCGGCGCCTACTGCTGGGCCATGGCCAATCCCGTACCGCATCGCATCCCCGTCGCAGTGACGGGAAAGTCGGTCGCGGGCGACCGGTTCACCAAAGGACTGGAGGCCACACTCCGTACATCGCTGGTCCTCCATCCGTACTCGGAATACGGCAGGGCGCTCGCCGCGGTCGACGCTCAGCGAGAGTTCGCAATCCTGCAGCGCCGACCGGCCGGGGTGGAGGTCGACGTGGCGAGCGCGGCGGGCGCGTCGGTCGCCCGGGTGCTCGGCCAGAGCGCCCCCGCAGTGGGCCGGGCGCTCAGCATCCCCGTCCAGGTCAGGGACGTCAAACCGCTTCCGGCCACCGACCCTCAGGGGCTCGCTCTCTTCTACATCGCCCTGGGGTCGACCATCCTCGGTTTCGTCGGTGCCATCCAGCTAGGGGTGCATGCCCAGGCTCTCCGCCCCGCCGAACGGATCGCCGCCACCATCAGCTATTCCGTGCTGGGCGGCCTGTGGATCTGCGTCATGGCGGACTGGGTGCTCGGCGTGGAGCGGCTGCCGTTGGCCCAGTCATGGGGGATCTGCACATTCACCATGGTCACGGCGGGCATGATCTTCACCGCGTTCCACACCTTCCTGGGCCGCTGGGCGATGCTGCCGACATGGCTGCTGCTGGTCATCCTCGGCAACCCCTCGTCCGGGGGCGCGGTCGCCTGGCCGCTGCTTCCGCCGGTCCTGGGCTTTCTGGGGCGGTTCCTGCCTCCGGGGGCGTCGGTGAATGCCCAGCGCAACGCCGTCTATTTCCCGCACAACCAGCACGTCGAGCCCTATGTGGTGCTCGCCGTTTGGTGCCTGGCCGCCACGTCTGTCTTCCTTGTATGGCGTGCACGCCACCCCGCCAGCCGCGCGGCCGCCACGCCCGGCGTGGGATGAGCGCGCTACCGCATCGCAGCCGCCGACAGTCACGCGGACGCAGGCGGTCACGGGCTTCCGGCTGACCGGACACCCACTGCGCGGCCTGGCCGCCCCTGGAGTGCCCGACGAGATGGAACTCGACTCGTCCCATGCCAAGGCGTCGGCAAGTTCCTTGATGCGGCCAGACCAGGTCATGTCCCGCTGGATGGTGTAGTCACGGCAGCTGTTTCGGTTCCGGTTGTGGGGTGATCTGTGGTTCGGGCGGGGTCGGCTTGGTGGTGAAGAGCTCGGCCATGGAGGCTTCGGAGAGGTAGCGGCGGTCGAAGACCTGCCATTCGTCGTGGAGTTCGGCCAGGACCGCGGCAGCGAGTCGGTCCAGGGCGGCGGGGTTGGGAAAGACCTGGACGACGTCGGCCCTTCGTTTGATCTCCCGGTTGAGTCGTTCCAGCGGGTTGGTCGACCAGATCTTCTTCCAGTGCGCCGGCGGGAAGTCCGCAAACGCCGTGATGTCCGCTGCGGCATCCAGCAGCATCTTCTTGACCTGTGGGAACTGTCGTCCGAGCATATCGGCCACCACATCCAGCTGGGTGCGGACAGCCGCGGCGGTGGTCTGCGCGAAGATGGTGCGGATGATGGCCGCCACCATCTCTCCCGAGCCCTTTTCGATCACCGCGAAGACGTCGCGGACGAAGTGAACGCGGCACCTTTGCCAGGCCGCGCCGAGGAAGACGGTGCGGATCGCGGCCACCAGCCCTGCCCTTGCCGAAAATCTCATCCGCGCTGGTGGAGCGGGTGTGTGGGTGCAGTGGATGTCGACCGAGGCCGCGGGAGTCGGCATTCTCGCGCGGCTGGCGATTAACGCAGCATGATGATCGACCGTGCTGCTGCGACTGACCTACCTGGGCGTGGTGAACGCGTTCGCCACGCTGCGCCTGCTGCCGATGAGCGATCGGGACAAGGACGCGGAGATCCTCGCCCTGCGCCATCAGATCACGGTGCTGGAGCGCCAACTCGGCACAGGGAAGGTGCGGTTCGCTCCGAGCGACCGGGCGCTCCTAGCGGCGCTGCTGTACCGGCTGCCCTTGGACGTTGTGCGGAGGTGGCGGCTGCTGGTGCGCCCGGACACGGTGCTGCGTTGGCACCGCAACCTGGTCAGACGTCGGCACGCGCAGGCGTCCAGGCCGAAGCGCCCAGGCCGGCCGCGCACCGTGCGCTCCGTCCGTGCCCTGGTGTTGCGCCTGGCTCGGGAGAATCCCAGCTGGGGGTATCGGCGCGTCCACGGTGAGCTGCTCGTCCTGGGGGTAAAGGTGGCCGCCTCCACGGTATGGGAGATCTTGAAGGAGGCCGGGGTCGACCCGGCACCCGAGCGCTCCTCCAGCACCTGGGCGGACTTCCTGCGCTCCCAGGCCGAGGCCCTGCTCGCGTGCGACTTCTTCGAAACGGTCACATTGTCTGGGGCACGGATATACGTGTTCACAGTGATCGAGCACGCCAACCGACGGATCCGGGTCTTGGGTGCGACCGCACACCCGACCGCTTCCTGGGTGGCGCAGGCCGCAAGGAATCTGGTCATGGACCTCGATGACGCGGGTTGCCAAGCCCGTTTCCTCATCCGGGATCGGGACGGGAAGTTCCCTCACCTGTTCGACACCGTCCTCGCAGATGCGGGGATCGAGGTCGTGCTCAGCGGCGTCCGGATGCCGCGGATGAACTCGATCATGGAGAGGTGGGTGCAGACCTGCCGCCGCGAGCTGCTGGACCGGACCTTGATCTGGAACCAGCGCCATCTGCTCCACGCCCTGCGGGAGTTCGAACTGTTCTACAACGGCCATCGGCCCCATCAGGGCATCGCGAACGCCGCCCCGCTGCGTCCGCTGCCCGCACCCATCGCCGATCCGGAGAAGATCACCCGCCTCGACATACGTCGACACGAACGGCTCGGCGGCATCCTGCGCGAGTACCAATATGCGGCGTGACCAGCATGGATAGGGTTCACGGCAAGCGCAAGGCCGAACGGACCGTACGGTCAACAGAGGAACAGCCCCATGCGTCCCTGCCTGGATTCAGCAGAGCATCGTGGGGATGTGACCGCCGTGGTCACTGCCTTGGCCGTCAGTGCCCTGCTGATCCTGGTCGTTGCCGCGACACGCCCGCTCCACTGGTTCGAGGCACAGCACACGGAACCTCCTCCCCCCCGGCGCAGCCGGGCGGTAGGCAGCGCGTCGCGTCACGCCTGACCGTCCACCGCGGCCGCCATGAGCGGTTCCGCGGCCTCCTCGGCCGTATCCGGCGGCACGGCCCCGCAGATCATCCCAGCGCCCCCTGGCCGGGCGAGGGCAGGACGATGGTGTGCGCGGCGGATGCCGTGAGGGCCCGGTGCAGCCGTACGACCTGGTTGGAGACGAGCATCCGGCCGGGCACCGCGGACCACGTCGCCCCGTTGACCGTGACGCAGATGATGTGGCCCCGCGCGCGGCAGCCCGGCGAGCAACCGGGGGAGTTCGGGGAGAAGGTCGGACGAACGGGGCCACCACGCTCCGTCGACGGGGCAGGGCATGCCACCGCGAGGCGCCAGGCGCAGACGCAGGAGGGGATGGGAGGGAAGCCCGGGTTGCAGCGCAGTGGTCATGAGAACTCCGCCAACTGCCGTACGGAGATAAGTGGTTGATGTCAGGCGCGGCGGGGGTCGACGCGGGCCGGAGTCGGCCAGCGCACGTCGTGCACCCAGCCGAGCCGTGTGGATACCTGGAGAAGGGGCGGGGCCGATCTCTCCACGGCTGTACGCTCGTCATACGGCCGCCCGTGACCCCGGCCCTCTCCGTGCAGTTCCGTTCCGCGCAACTGAGGCTCTGCGCAAGGCGAAAGCCACTCCACCGACAGAGGAGATGGGGCGCATGGGCCCGCATCCCGACCTGTTCGACGAGTTGCGTGTGGTCACGGCCGGTGGCGAGTTGGACTTGACAACCGTGCCGGCCTTCGCTCGTGATCTGGAAGACGCCCGGCACGGCAGCGGGCGGCTGTTCCTCATCGTCGATCTGCGCGGTGTCACGTTCATGGACGGCAGCGTCCTGGCCCCCCTGTGCGCGACGTGGGAGGACTGTCATGAGCGGCTCGGATGGGTGCGTGTCGTGCACAACCGGCCAGGCGCAAGTCTCGTGTTCCGGGCCGCGGGTCTGCTGGAGCGTTTCCCGCGGTACGCCAGTGCCCAGGACGCCTGGCAGGACGTGCCCGCGGACCCTGCGACGGCATGCCGGGCCACGTAATGTACGGCGCAGGCCAAGCGGCGCCTCCCCCCGACGTGCAGCAGCCGCCGTGGAACGCAGAACGGTGATCAGCGACGGCATGGCCGAGGTCCTGCGGTCGCTGCACCTGGGCCGGGTCGGCGACCCGGCCCAGGCGGGCGCGCGGGCGCTGGGCGCCGCGGGTGTCACGCTGTCGCTGCTGGTCGGCCCCGAGCGGTCGGCCGAGCCGCTGTGGTATCACCCCGGCCTCAGCGGGCGATTCGAGGAGCTCCAGTTCACGCTCGGCGAGGGGCCTGGACCCGAGGTGGTCCGCACCGGTTCGCCCATCCTGGAGCCGGACCTGGACCGGGTGCGCTCCGCGCGGTGGCCCGCGCTGCTGCCCGCCGCGCGCGAGCTGGGCGTGCACGGGGTGTGCTGCTTCCCGCTGGCCATCGGCGCCATCCGCATAGGGGTACTGACCGTGCTGTGCGACGGGAACCGGCAGCTGAGCCAGCAGCAGTACGCGGACGCCATCGCCCTGACGGCCGCGCTGACCAGCGCGTTCCTGAGCGGGGAAATCGCAGCGAGGACGGAGGCGTGCACGGCTTCGACATGTCCCTGCAGCAGCCGTCTGTACTGCGCCGAGCGGTCGTGCACCAGGCAACGGGAATGGTCAGCGTCCAGCTGGGCGTATCCATGGAGGAGGCCCTGTTGCGTCTGCGGGCCACGCCTACGGCCATCCCCTCGGGGAGGTGGCGGAGGACGTGGTCGCCAGCAGGCTCCGCTTCAGCGACGAATTCGACGACGATGTGAGCGGGCCGTATTCGCCCGACGGTGGAAAGGGTTGATCGGCATGGCCCGCGAATGACGTCTGTCCGAGATCTTCGTGGAGGTGGCGGACTCCCTCGTCGAGGACTTCGACGTCATCGACTTGCTGCAGCGGCTGTCCGCGCGCTGCGTCGAGCTGCTCGACGTGTCGGCGGCCGGGATCCTGCTCGCCGACGCGTACGGTGAACTGCAGATCATCGCCGCGTCGGACGAACGCACCCGCCTGCTGGAGCTGTTCGCCCTTCAGCAAGACCAGGGCCCATGCGTGGAGTGCTACCGCAGCGGCACCGCCCGGACCAACATCGACCTGACGCGCCCGGAGCCGACCGTGGGCTGGCCGCGCTTCGCCGCACGCGCACGCGAGACGGGGTATGTGAGCACACACGCCATCCCGCTGCGCCTGCGCAGCCGGGTCGTCGGTGCGCTCAGCCTCTTCCAGGCCACACCGGAGCGTCTCGGCGACGACGACATCGCGCTCGCCCAGGCACTCGCCGACGTCGCCACCATCGCGATCCTCCAGCAGCGCACCCTGGAACAGTCGCACGTCGAGAACAGCCAACTGGAGACCGCGCTGACCAGCCGCGTCCTGATCGAGCAGGTCAAGGGCGTCCTGGCGGAACGCTGGAACACCCCCGTCGACGCCGCCTTCGCAGCGTTCCGGACGTACGCACGCGCCCGTCACCTGCGCCTGTCCGAGCTCGCGGCACAGATCATCTCCGGCGCCTTCGACAGCACGGTCATCCCGGCACCGGCACCGGACTGGCACAACGGCCGCCTCGGCTGACCGGCGTCAAGTCTTCGGCGCTGCCCGGTCGGTACCGGTGTCGATGAGGATCTGTTCGGCTTGCGTGATGTTGTCGGCGCGGACGGCTTCGGCCATCGCGGTGCGTGCCGCCTCGGGCGTCGCGTGCGGCGGGATGACGAGGAGGGAGAAGTGGTCCTGATCGCCCCGGGTGACGAGGACGGTGTCGTCGCCGACCGGGAAGGAGTCGATATGGACGATGCGGTCGTCGACGAGCAGTCGCGTCGGCAGCGCGTCCCAGGCTCCGGCGTCCAGGCCGACGCGCGTGAGCGGCCCGAGGTACTCGGTCAGTGCGGAGATCAGGGCGGGAAGCTCGGCTGCGATATCACGGGAGCACGGCCACTACGCACCATCGAGAACGCCCCGCCGGTCATGCGTGGTCTGTAGCCGTACGACAGCCGTCCCCGGCTTCACCGCCTGGTGGACGGCGTCCGGCAGGAGCCTGGTCACACGCGGGGAGCCGGAGTCGGACATGACACTCGCCTGTCTGCGAGAGATACGGAGTGACTTCCTCGTGTCACGGTACTCCGCGGCCCGCAGCAGTCGGAAAGCTCGCTGGTCACACGGGCCGGAGTAGGGTGAAAGATCCAGTCCACGGATCCATGCCCAAGGGGGAACGGTCGTTATGCAGCCCAGGGAAACTCCCCCGGACGGACACGCCGACGTACGTATCGTCGCCGCCTCCCCCGAGGTCGCCCGCCGGGTCGCGGAGGTTCTCCGTCACTGCTTCGCCACCACAGAACAGCGCAGCTATCCCGCGGACGCCGAGGGAGGGACCCGCCTCGAGCTCACTGTGGACACCACCAGCGCGGCAGAACCGGCGCGGTCCTGGCTGGAGACCAGCCGCTCCTCGGGCCAGGACGGCCGCCGGAAGTGAGGGGATCTCCGGGAGCGGTCCGTTCGGCGGCTTCGGGGAGTAGCGTGAACCCATCGGGAGCACTTCGCGCACCGGCCCCGATACCGGTGTCGTTCCTGGTGAGCAACGGCACCGGGCAACTGCTCAGGCGCAGGGGTTCGGAGACGGGTTCGCACGATGTCCGCGATCACCGACCATCCCTCGCCGCGCGCCGTGCCCTTCAGGGCCCCGACCGCACGCCTCGCCCTCAAATCCGTGGGCCCCTCCCCGGGACAGGTCGAGCTGGACGGCGCCTGGTGGCCCCGCTCCCGTGACCTGAGCCACGAACTGCCCGCGCTGGCCGACGTACTGGACCCGCTGTGGGGACGGATCACCCGTATCGCCGTCAACCCCCGCTACTGGCCGGTCATCCCGCAACGGATTTTCGTCAACGGCCATGTGGTGAAGGTCGGTTGGTTCACCACGGAGCTGGACCCGCACAAGATCCTGCTGCTGTCCGGAACGTCGGGCCGCTGGGACCTCCTGGTGATACCTCCGGAGGCCACCGCCCCCTCGGCCGCCCGGCTGATGGCCGCCGCGAGCGCGAGCACCGCCCCGCAGTCGACCGCGACCGCTCTCATGACGGCGGAACAGGTCGAGGCCCCCTCCACATCGCACGACGCCGACACCGGACGGCCCGACCGGCTGGCCGCGTCGATGCGAACATATGCGCCACCGTCCCGGCCGTAACGAGGCAACCCGGACGCGTGGCCACCGCGTTGACACGGACCGTCGCCGGACGCGGAAGGCCGCAGGGTGCCGGGCCATGCAACTTCGGAACACACGGCGAAACATTCCGCCATTCCGCCTCGCCCAGTCCCCGCGAGAACCCACCCACCGGACAACAGCGAGGCCGGCCATGACCGTTGCACGGAGCATCAGGAACCAGGCGCAGACGATGAAGGGCAGGAGCACGCAAGAGCTCGGCCGGGTCACCCGCAACAGGCGACTGCAACGCCGAGGCAGGAACGACCGCGTCTCCGGAAGCCTGAAACAGGCCATCGAGAAGACCAAGGACGCCTTCAGGCGGAACGGAAGCGGCCCCCGATGATGTACGACCAGACACGCGCCCGGCAGTCCGCCGGCCAGACTCCGGGGCCGGCCGGACGCCGCAGCCCGAGCCCGGAGCCGCTGCTCCCGTCGGACGAACAGGACAAGATCGTCCAGCGCCTCCGGCACGCCCTCAACACCTTCGCCGACACCCCGTTCGAGGCGCTGGAAGAGGCCGAGAGCGCCTACGACGAAGCCACCGCCCAGATCGTGAACGCCCTCGCGGAACGACGGCGTCTTCTGCGCGCCGGCTGGCAGGACCAGAACCCCGACGCACCCTCCGACGACCTTCGGCACGCGCTGAGGCAGTACCGGGAGATCACCCAGAGACTGCTCCACATCTAGGCGGCCACTACTCCGCGTCGCGGCCGAGCGCGGAGTAGTGTCGACAGTACCGAGGGCATTTCGCACACCGGCTTCCACGCCGGGTCGTTCTCGGCGAGAGATAAAACCCGGGCCCCGCAGAGGCGGCCCGGAGACGGGCCCGCATCATGTCGGCGACCTTGCACCCAACCCTGCCGCACCCCGAGCCCGTCGCAACCCCGGCCGCGCGTCTCGCCCTGAAGACGGACGGCACCTCCCGTGGCCTCCTCGACGGTGCCTGGTGGCCCCGCTCCCGAGACCTGCTGAGCGAACTGCCCGCGCTGACGGACGTGTTGGACCCCTTGTGGGGCCGCATCACCCGCATCGCCGTCAACCCGAAATACTGGCCGGTCATCCCGCGCCAGGTTCCCGTGGACGGCCACAACGTCAAGGTCGGCTGGTTCACCCCGGAAATCGACCCGCACAAGCTGCTGCTGCTCTCCTACGGCACCGGCCGCTGGGACCTGCTGATCATCCCGCCCGAAACCGGAGCGGAGTCGGCGGCCCGGCTGATGGCTGCCGCGTCCGACTACGACGGCCCGCCCCTGACCGCGAGCGCGCTCATCGCCGCGGACGAGGCCCGGCACGGCGTCGCCGCGACCGACGAGCCACTGGACCCGGACGAGGCATGGGAATACGAGGGCGGCGCCTCCGCGGTGTCCGCGGCCGTCCCGGACCAGCCCGGTCCGCCCAGTCGGCCCAGTCGGCCCAGTCGGCCCAGTCGCCTGATCGTCGGTATGTGAGGCGGCCGCCATGAACGCCTTCCTGACGGCCGCCGCCTTCATCGTCCTCATCGCAGCGGCGGCCTACGTGATCCACCGGCTCAACATCGAGCACGCCGACAGAATCGCCGTGCACCGCTACAGCGCCGCCCTGCCCGGCCGTCGCGGACGCGGTATGCCGCTACCTCCCGTGGAACCCGGCCGGTCCGAGGCGCCGACCTCCGGCGAGCGGCGGGACCACCGCGACGAGGGCCGTGGCCGCTTCCCGCCGCGCCGCCGACGCAGCCGTACCACTCACCACAGGTGACCAGCCGGTTTCCGTCACCAGGCCATCGAATCTGCGAGTGGCGGCCGGGGCCCATGAACCGAGGCATCATGACTCTTCCGCAGCTGAACATCTACCGGCACGACCGGGGCACGCGAGCACTGATTACCCTGGCCGGCGAGATCGACCCGGTCACCGCGCCCCAGGTGCGGACCGCCCTGGAGCGGTGCCTGTATGACGGCATCACCACCATCGACGTCGACCTGACCACCGTCGGCCTCTGCGACACCAGCGGCCTGCGCGTCTTCCTCGACGCGTCGCGGCACGCCGCGGAGACTCACACGTCCCTGCGACTGCACTACCCGTCCCCGCAGACCGCACGACTCCTCGCGGACACCGGCTCCGATCGAGTGCTCCTCTGATGAACCGGACCGACCGGAACATCGGTGCGGAGATGCCGCTTTGACGCGGCGGATAGTCCGGCACCCGGTGCCTGCTGTTATCGGTGGTGCGGTGGGTGTGGCGGTGGGGGCGGAATGGGGGCGATGCCGGGCGCGTGCTCGGGCCAGACCAGCAGGACGGGGCAGGGCGCGTGGTCGACGATGAAGCGGCTGGCGGGCCCGAGGCTGCGCGGGCCCAGGTGGCTGCGGTCGCCGTCGCGGGCCAGGATGAGCAGGTCCGCGCCCTCGGCAGCGACGACTTCCCGCTCGACGCGGCCGGTGCGCTCGATGCGGGTGCAGGGGCGGCCCAGCCGCTGCTCGGCCTCGGCGAGCAGCTGATCGGCGGAGGCGCCGGCCAAGTGCTCGTCCGCAGTGTTGATGAGGCGCGGATTTTCGTCGCGCGGCCCGAAGTCGACCAGCGTGTTGCCCGGCACCACCACAGCCACCTCGCCATCGTCGAAGTGCTGCAGCTGCGCAAGGTCGCCGGGGTCCGCGAGGGGCGGGCCATGGACGATGACTTCCCCGGTGACGAGGTCTTCGTGTACACCCGGCAACCACCGCCGCCGGAGCCGGTGCCGTTGAACCGAAGTCGTCGCATGGCCTTCCCTCCGTCCAGGGGTCTTCGTGCGACCAGCTTCCCTGAGGCCAACGGCCCAGGCATGCACTTCAGTTGGCCTGTATGAGAAACCTCGCGCAAGGGCAGCGAAGCTCGCCTGCAGACCGGAAGTGGATCAATCAACCTAACAGGTTCACGCCCCGAGGCTTCCCGGCCGGTAGTTCGTCCCTTTCCCAACGGAGTCGTTCACGCGGGGGCTTCACTTCGAAGATGCATCTTGTGAGCGAGGGAGGTCGACGCCCGCTCGCGTTCGTGATCACGCCGGGGCAGTGGGGTGACGCGCCGCAGATGATCGAGGTCCTGCAGTCCGTACGTCTTCCACGGCAGCGTCACCGTCGTCGCGATCCGGCTCTGGCTCCGGCCATGATCAGCCGGGAAGAACGGCGCGAGGCTCAGTGCACGTCATGAGTGTGCTGACCGGGTAGGTCGGGGACGCCCGCCAGAACGCCTCGTCACGCTCCTTGTCGGGCGGCGGGGTGCGGACCGGTGACCACTGGACGGTGGTGAAACCTGCTTCCCTGGCCGTGTGCTCGAAATCCTCGTGCGGCCACTCGTAGTCCTCCAGGGACACTCAGCCAGGTCACCACGCCCCACACCCTCCACCATGCGGTGGACCTCCATGGCGGCGCCTCCGCCGCATGGGGGAAGCGGATCGTACGCCGGTCTGATCCCTGCGCACCGCGGATCCAGAACAGTGATCCCATGGCAATCCGCGAGACGAGTGCAACTGTGTTGAGGACGATGGGGGGCCATCTGTGACGATCTGGCTCATGTCGTTCCCGGCATTCGCGTGTCTGCTGGCCTTGTTCGCCCTGGTGGAGAGCGTGTGGCGTTGGTTCACGGGACTGGGCTTGATCCCGTGGCTGCACAGGCGCACGGGGCGCTCGTTGTCGAACATCGCCTTCGATGAATTCACGGCGGTGGTGAACGGAAACAAGACGGTGGAACTGGAGCAGCGGCGGGTGGAGCTGCTGCGGCGGGACGACGAGGGCGACGGTGCACCGCCCCGCTCCAGCGTTGACCTGACCAAGGGCACCGCGTTCATCGTGTTGCCACAGGAAGCGGACGGCCCGTGTGCTGACGGGCGAGATGGCCTCGAGGGCCGGCGGTGAGTCGCGAACCGGAGGGAACAGGTGCAGAACCGTCCACGCTGTGGGGGCGTATCGCGTGCTTGTGGGCGGCCGCGTTCGCCGGGTTGCATTTCTACTGGGCTGTCGGCGGTGATGTGGGGCTGAGCATCTCTGCCGGTCCGCTGGCCGCCGAGCGCCCGCTGTGGTTCGTCCTGGCCGGTTTGTGGGGTGTGGGTGCGCTCTGTCTCCTCGGCGCCTTGCTGGCATGGCTGCTTGCCCGGCCCAGGTGCTGGGGTGTTCCCGCTCTGCTGGCAAGGTGGCTGGGATGGGGCGTCAGTGCCCTCCTGCTGGTCCGGGGCATCGGTATCGAGGTACTGCTGCTGACCGACACGACGCACCTGGACACCTCGGTGAACGAGGCGCAGCGGGCCTGGACGCTGGCCCTCTGGAACCCCTGGTTCATCGCCGGAGGACTGGCCTTCGGCCTCGCCGCCCTTCGGTCCCGCAGGCACACGTTTGTGCTGCCGAGACCGATGGCCGCCGCCTCAACCACAGCAGCGAGGACAACCGATCCGCAAGTTTCGACCAGGCACCGCAGGCACGCCAACCCATCAGAGACGCCCTAGCAATTGCATGGGCCAGGGTAACCGCGCCGGCCCGCGGTCCTGGACAGCCCCGGGAACGAGAACCGCTGGGGCGACGGCTCTGGGCCTTCGGATTCAGGGATGAGCCAGCGTGGCGCGGAATGTGACAGCGTCTGAACTCGTATCGTGATCGCCACGCCTTCCCCGCCCGTCGGGGCCCTGGCAGTCCCCGCTCCCTCCAGGGCCCCGATGTGTCTGGCGCTGCTCTTCTTCGGGTGCCTCGCTATCGCCTTTTCAGCGTCTGCGTCCACCGTAGGCAGTCACGCGACCTGCTCACCCTTAAGCGTCCACTGGAGCTGGATACCGATCGGCTCGCTCACGCACTCTGACCCGACATGGTGATCAAGGCCGGTATCGGGCCTGCCCAGGGCCACTATCTCCAGCCCGGCCCCGATCACCTCACCCGCATCCGACCGCCGCGGCCACAACACCTCCGGCAGCAGCACATGCGTGACCTGGCAGCCCGTACAGCGTGAACGACGAGGACGTACGGACAACCGGGACCCGAGATCACCACGAACTTCCCGCGGCCGGCCGTCTCCCCAGGCGCAAGCACGGCCTCGCACGCAGGACACGTCAACTCACCTGCCCGCAGCTGGCGTTCCACGCAGACGACATCGGCGTCGACGATGAGCACGCCACACCTCCACCTCGTGCACACCGTGTCGTCGTGCACGCAGCAAGATCAGACTGCCCACCAAGATCAGCACTCATGTCCATCGCGAGTGTCGTCAACCCCCGCTACGAGCTCATGCAGAGAGTCGTCCAACAGGACCCTCGCCCTGAGGGAACTGCCGGCGCTGCGGCGCGCAACCGACGCGGACGACGCCATCGCGGCCACCTCGAGCGCCGACGACGTCGACCGCGGCAAACCGGCGCCCGAACCCGTCGAAGGCACTGGAACTGGGCCGACGTCCCCGCCGGCCGGTGTTCGTCGGGGACACCGTGTCGGTGCGCGGGCCGCCCGCGCCGGTGCGCGCCGCGTTTGCCCTGCTCTGCGGGGGCACTGTCGGTAGACGGCAGCGGGTGATCGAGGTCGATTACCCCATCTGCGGACGCGCGGAAATCTATGTTTGCTGGAGTAGACATTGGGTGGTGGTGTGGTTAGGGTTTCTCTCGTAGCCGAGATCAACGGGGCCTGGCAGAGACGAACTGCCGGCCAGCAGTACCCGCAGTTGCAGTGCGCAGGACGGTGCGGTGGTGGAGTCGCGAAGCCAGGGTTGTTGCAGGACGGCGACGGGACTGACAACCGGACCGGGTGGCCCGCAGTGATCAGGGGCCGCCGTGAGCAAGTCCGCAGTTGACGCAAGTGCAGTACCCGTAAGTGCAGTTCGCAGTACCCAGCAGTGAAGTCAGTGAGCAGCACCTCGGTGAAGGCGTCGGCTGCGGACGCGCGCACCGGGAAGTTCGGCAGTGGGGTTCTAAGCCAGAGCAGACGCAGGACGGGCGACGGGGCTGGCTGCCGAAGAGTGGCGCTGTCGCAGGCCACTGAGCAGTCCGCATCACCAGCACAGTGCAGTAGCAGTAGAGCTGTACCAGCAGTACGTAGTCCCCCGTTTGGTAAGTAGAACACCGAGGGAAGAACGGAGGGGCCGAGCGCCATCAGGATCGCCCGGACAGAAGTCTTGAGCCCGGGTACCGCAGGACATCGATAGTGAGGTGGTCTTCGGTCAAGCAACCGCGATCCCCGCATTCCCCGTCCTCTCCCAGGTGGGCATGCGGACACAGCAGGCCGGCGCAGTACCAGGGCCGGCAGATGGTGTAGCAGTTCCTTCGGGGCCCTGGCGCCAATGGCGCCAGGGCCCCTCCACGCGTTCCACAGAGAGGTGCAATGACAGCAGACGACTCGTACGGCCGTCTCGATGACGACGACTACCCCGCCTACACCATGGGCCGGGCCGCCGAAGTGCTCGGCACCACCCAGGGCTTCCTCCGCGCCATCGGCGAAGCCCGCCTCATCACCCCACTGCGCTCCGAAGGCGGCCACCGCCGCTACTCCCGCTACCAACTGCGCATCGCCGCCCGCGCGCGGGAACTCGTCGACCACGGCACCCCCATCGAGGCAGCCTGCCGCATCGTCATCCTCGAAGACCAACTCGAAGAAGCCCAACGCATCAACGCCGAACACCGCCGCGCCGCCGAATCAGCGAACCCAACGTCCGCGGCCTGAAGGCCATGTTGCAGTTGCCAGACTCAGACCGTGTCGCTTTGGCCCGCCAACTCGCCCAGAGCACAGCCCCTATGCACGCGGTGCTTCACTCGCTGATCCGGCAGGGCCCGTCGCTGCCACTACAGAATCCTCGCTGCCCGGTCCGCCGGACGCCTGCCGCCGAGCAATGTGGAGGTCTCCACGGGCTGCGCTGCGCCACCGGGGCTGCGCCGACGCGCGCCTGGGTCTACCGCGGGGCTGTGAGCTTGGCGTGGAGACGGTTGAGGGTGCGGGCCAGAAGGCGGGAGACGTGCATATGGGAGATGCCGAGTTCCTGGCCGATCTCGCTCTGCCTCTTGTCGGCGACGAACCGGAGCGCAAGGACCTTGCGTTCGCGGTCGGGGAGGTCGGCGATGAGCGGCTTGAGGGCGTGGAGGTCTTCGACCTTGGCGAGTTGAGGGTCCTGGTAGCCGATGTCGTCGGACAGCGTGTCGTCGGAGTCCACGCCGTCGGCCGGAAAGTCCAGGGAGGCGGCGCTGTAGCCATTGGCGGCAGTCAGTCCTTCGGCGACCTCGGCCTCGTCCAGGTCCAGGTACTCGGCGAGCTCGGCGGTGGTCGGCGGCTTGCCGTTGGCCTGCTCCAGCGCGGTGGTGGCCGCCGTCAGGTCAAGGCGCATCTCCTGCAGGCGGCGCGGAACATGCACGGCCCAGGTGGTGTCGCGGAAGAAGCGTTTGATCTCGCCGATGATGGTCGGCAGAGCGAAGCAGGTGAACTCCCCACCCCTGTGCAGTTCGAAGCGGTTGATGGCCTTGATCAGACCGATCGTGCCGACCTGCATGACATCCTCGTGCGACTCATGGCGCGAGCGCAGCCGCTTGGCGGCGTACTGCACGAGGTTGAGGTTGATCTCCACGAGACAGTTGCGCACGTAGGGGTACTCGGGGGTGCCTTCTTCGAGCTCACCGAGGCGAGCGAAGAGGAACTTGGAGAGCTTGCGGATGTCCGCCGCGGCCAGGCCCTCGGTGTCCGGGAGCGACGGCGCATCCTGCCCCGGCAGCGGGACGCCACCGCCGGAGCCGGTCGTATGTCGCTCGGCGTACGAGTTCGCATACGCAGGACCGCTGCTGGCCTGGGTCACCATCATCGCTCCCGAAAGCGAAAGGCGCTCTCCGGTAGAGAGCGCGGCGTGCACGGTCCACCCTTTCGATCCCTCACCTCGTGGTCCGCCGGCGGCTCGGGCTCGACGGCCGTACCGACATAGCGTGACGGCGCCGGTCACGAGGACGCGGATGCGCCATCTCCCCGGGGTGGCGCGAACCGGAAGCGCGTCACCAGGGCACCTCTCCCTCGTCGTCGAAGAAGCGGCCCGTCGGCCCGTCGGCCGATACGGTGGCCAGCCGGATCGCGGCGGCTGCGCCCTGCTGGGGGGTGCGCACTCCCCGGAAGCCGTTGAGGTCGGTCGCCGTGAAGCCGGGGCAGACGGCGTTGATCAGGATGTGGGTGTCGGCCAGTTCCTTGGCGTACTGCACGGTGACGGCGTTGAGGAACGTCTTCGACGGAGCGTAGGCGATGGCGATGGGGCCCGTCTCGGCGCCAGGCGTGGTCTGGAGTGTGAGGGAGCCGACGCTGCTGGAGACGTTCACAATCCGCGGCGACGGCGAGCGGCGCAGCAGAGGGAGCAGGGCGTTGGTGACGCGGATGACGCCGATCACGTTGGTCTCCACGGCCGCCCGTACCCGGTTCACGTCGACCGTGGTGGGCTCCTGCGGTCCACCGCCGGTGATCCCCGCATTGTTGACGAGCGCGTCGAGCCGCCCGGCCCGCTCCTCCATCAGCCGAGCCGCCGCTGTCACGCTGGCGTCGTCGGTCACATCCAGCGGCACGCCGAACGCGTCGGCTCCAGCCGCGCGCAGCTTATCCACAGCGGCCTCGCGCCGCTCCTCGTTCCGCGCGCCGATTCCGACGGACCAGCCGAGGGCGCCGAGCCCGGCGGCGATCTCGTACCCGATGCCCTTGTTGGCCCCGGTCACCAGCGCGACCTTGTGGTGGTTCACGGTGTTCGTCTCACTCATGACATCGATACTTCTCCCCCGCCGGGCAGGGCGTCCAAGACCGACTGGGTGGACGGCGATACCGCCCGGGTATCGCTCCTGGCCGTCCCGGTTAGGCTGGCGCAGTGGAGACACGTGAGCTGCGGTACTTCGTCGCCGTCGCCGAAGAGCTGCACTTCGGCCGGGCCGCGCAGCGGCTCGGGATCGCCCAACCCCCGCTGTCGCGGGCGATCGGCGGGCTCGAACGGCGCCTGGGCACCCTCCTGCTGGAGCGCGGCAGCCGGGGTGTCGCCCTGACCGGGGCAGGGGCGGTGCTGCTGCGGGAGGCGCGGGCGGCGCTGGACGCCGTCGAGGCCGCCGAACGGCGCACCCGCCGGGCCGCCCTCGCGGCGACCGGCCGCCCCGCCGTGGTCCTGGCCGCGAAGGCGGGCGCCTCCGGTGAACTGCTGGCGAAACTCCTCGACGCCTACGCCGCCGAGCCCGGCGCCGTCGCCGTGGACGTCGCGCTGTGCGGGCCGGGCGAGCAGGCACGGTTCCTGCACGACGGCCGGGCCGACGTAGCCCTGCTGCATCGGCCATTCGACGACACGGCCGGCTTCGACACCGAGGACCTGCACTGCGAGGGTCAGGTCGCGATCCTCCCGGCGGGCCACCCTCTCAGCGCCCGCCCCCACGTGCGGCTCGCCGAGGTCACCGACCTTCCCGA
Organism: Streptomyces sp. NPDC050564; assembly: GCF_044457265.1. Taxonomy (NCBI): domain Bacteria; kingdom Bacillati; phylum Actinomycetota; class Actinomycetes; order Kitasatosporales; family Streptomycetaceae; genus Streptomyces; species Streptomyces sp. NPDC050564. The sequence continues at coordinate 72,099 of NZ_JBITGS010000041.1, forward strand.
CCTGCCCCTGCCCCGCTGGCCTCGCCCTGACGGCACCTTCCCGGACGGCCCCGGACCGCAGGTGCGCGACCACACGCAACTCACCCAGCTCATCGCCCTCGGCCGCGCCTGCGCGGTCGTGCCGGAGTCGGGCCGCACCGGCCTGCGCGAGGACCTCACCGCCGTACCGGTCCTCGACGCCCCCCACGTCACCACGGTCATCGCCTGGCCCCCACACAGCCGCTCAACGGCGGTCGCGGGGCTGGTTCGCGCCGCCACTGCCCTGTGACCAACGGCGGTGAACGCCGGGACACCGTGCTGGATTTCGGGGACAGCATCCGGTCTGCCATCGGCTCCCGACACATCGTGCGGTACGAGGTGACTGGCCTGCACCGGCGTTGCCGGAACCGCCCCCCTGGCACAGCCAGGCTCCGACGCGAAGTGACAACAAGCGTCTCTAATCAGCTAAGCGATCCCATGTCAGACGTAGTGTCTGGCAACGGGATTGTCCACCGTGGAGGGGTGGCGTGGGCGTGCAGGTGGAAGCCCGCGCCCAGTGCCGCTCCTCGTGGCTGGTGCCGGTTGGTGGGTGTGCTGATCGTTGTCACGCCCTGGTACCGGTGGGCTGCGCGGGGCAGCCGGGTCCGGCCCGTGTGAGCGTGTCCCTCCGGACGCTTGCCCGCCGGACCCGAAGGTCTGGCAGGGGAGGGTGTCCGACGTCGCCTGGGCGTCGGACGTGTGGCTCGGTGCCGGGTGGGGCCGGTCTTGGACCGGTCGTTCCGGCTGGTCTTGTCGGTACTCGGCGTGACGACCGCACCCGCTTCGAGCTTGTCCACCACCGTGCGGATCACCATCGCGCCGCTGGCGCGGTCGGTGACGGTCTTGGTCTGGTGGGTGAGACCGCGTGCGGCGATGCGCCGCCACGCCCCGTTGTCGCGGTCGCCCTGCCACCGGCAGGAGGGGCAGAGGGCCCATTTCCATCCGGGTGTGGTGGGCCGGTCGGGGGCTTTGCGGTGCCGCAGTGGGGTGAGGCATTGGGGGCAGTGCTTGGAGGTGTCACGCGCCGGGACGGTGACGACGGCGATCCCGGCTTCGGCGGCGAGGTGGCGCATATGGGCCACGATCTGCCCGCGCACCTGTTGGGAGAGGCGGGTGTTCATCGTGCGGCCCATGCCCTTGGCTTCCATCGACCGCAGGTCTTCGACGTAGATCACCGTGGCCGAGGCGGTGATGGCCTGATCCACCGTCCAGCGTGCGGCAGCCCACGCGAGGGCGTCGTTGAGGTGGGAACGCCGGTCGCAGACGTGCCGGATCTCATCGGACAGGACCGTGTGCCTGGCGGTCAGCGCATGCTGCTCGTTGCCGCCCGTGAGCCGCTGGTAGTGGTCGGACTTGGCGTGCAGGTGCTCGGACAGGCTCCGGAGCCGGTGCTGTTTGGCCAGCACCCCGGCGGCGCGGAACTGTCCACCGGAGCCGAGGGCGGTGATCCGGCCGTCGTCGTGCAGGCGTGCGGCACCGGCGGACAGCAGGGTGTTCAGGCCCCAGTCCACGCCCAGCGCGATCGTGTGACCGGTGCGGGAAGTCCTGGGAACGGCGTGGGTATAGGCGAGATCCGCCCGGACCCGGCCCTGGTGGGATACGCAGGGTGGGCAGGTGCAGCACCGCACCGGCCGGGACCGTCGGCGGCAGCAAGATGGGGCAGGCGACCCAGGTCCAGTCTTTGTACGAGGCCGGATCGGGGCGGGTGGGCAGTTGGAGCCGCAGCAGGGCGCGGCCGGGTTCGTCGGCGCGTTCGATGGCGGCCTGTTGCCCATCGCACGCCGAGAGCAGCAGCAGGTGTGCGGGGCGGGGCGCGGGTTCCAGTTCGAACACATCGACCGGCATCCGGCCGTGCTTGCGGACGAACGCCGCAGTCTGCCGGGTACGGGACTTGATCACGCTGGACGGCAGGAACTGGCCGCCGGGCACCGCCTCGCGCACCGCGTCCCACTCGCGCGTGGTCCGCTTCGCCGGATCGGCGGGCCACGTCTTGAGCACACCGGCCGTCAGGTCGGCGCGCCACTTCGCCGACCGTAGGGCACGCCCGGCCTGCTCCTGCGCCATCCGCACGACGCGATCGTTGACCTTGGCACCCTCGGGCGGCTCCACGGCCCAGCCGAGGCGACGCAGCGCCATCCACGCGTTCGACGGCAGTTTCCTGCCCCCCGCGTCCTCACCGGATGCCAGGGTGTCCACGTCGGCGGTGTTCCAGTGTTCGACGGTCAGCGCACCGACCATGCCCGACACCAGGCCCGCGCACCAGCCCACACGCTCCGCCAGCACAGCGGCGGACAGGAGTTCACCGGTCCTCTCATCCACGCCCGTTCGCAACGAGCCACGCGCGCATGCGGTGCGGGAGGTCTCACCGTCGGCGAGCGGCAGCTTCCGGCTCACCGGCCGCCACCGTCTTCAGCGCACTGGCCGGTCTCGGCGAGTAGCCGTTTGCGGGCCTCTGCCGACCGCATTCCGTACAAACGGCCCGCAAACGTGGTGACCAACGAGACGAAGTCTTCGAGGAGTTCATCCCGGCCGCCAGACTTCTTCGGGTGCAGCACTTCGAGCGTGACGCCGTACACGGCGAACAGACGCTTCAGCCAGCCCACACCGAACCGCGCGAGACGGTCCTCATGCGTCACCCGCACCACACTCACCGAGCCGTCGGACACTATCGCCAGCACCCGATTCAGACCAGGCCGGTTCTCCCGCAGGCCAGAGCCACGGTCCTTGACCACTTTCACGACCTCGCCCCGGGACGTGGCCCGCAGCTCCTCCTCCTGTGCGGCCAGCGAGGACTCCTGCCCGGACGATCCCGAGACACGCACATACAGAACCTCCCGCCTCGGACGGGAAGTTGCCGAGCCGCTTCCGCGCTTCATGTTCTCCACATCGACCGAGGAGAACCGACGCTCACGGCCGACCCAGGAGAACGGGATCTTGCCGTCGATAGCCCACTGGCGAAGCGTCATCGGGTGAATCCCCAGACGCTTCGCGGCCTTGGACATACGCAGCAACTCCACGCGCGCGACCATACATGCACAAAACTAGGGATGACTAATGAAATTGGTGAGCCTGGTGATCGGTCCGGGGTTCTTGCTGGGCCTGACCGCGAGTTCGTCCTCTCCGTGCAAGATCCGGTAGTGGGTGTCCTCGATGACGACGGTGACGATCTTTCCGGCATGTCGTGGGCCGAGCTTGATGAACTGGCCGTTGATCATGAAGCGGCCGCTCGCATGCACCTCGCGGACAGCCCGGTAGCGGTACTCAGTTTCGCCTCGCGATGTCCGCAGTCACGGCCCGGGTGCAGCGTCCTTCCACACAGTGTGGAAGGCCAGCCGCAGGCAGCCCGCGAGCGCCGGGTGCTCAATGAAGAGGGTGGTGGTGGAACCGGCGCCGGCCACCGGGTCGGGCATGTCGCATAGGACGAGGGAGGCGTCGGCTATGACGAGTTTCAGCGGCAGTTCGGGGGCGAAGCGTGCTTCCTCCCCCGCGGCGGCGAAGCGCCGTACGTGCTCCACCGTGTCGGGGTCGTCCAGGGCCTCGTCGAGGTAGATCGCCCGGACGGTGCCGCCCGCCCGGTGGAGGCGGCGGACCACCGTGATGCCCTCCGTGTTCTCGGCGGGGGCGACGAACGGCGGTTTGCAGAAGGTGAGAAGTTCGTGCTGCGCCTGCCGCTGGATGTCGGCGAAACGTTCGGCGATCGCCTTCGGGTCGCGCAGGATCTCGATGTAGTCCAGCGGATCGGTGTGCTCCCGCCCCAGGGACCACAGCGGCTGCAGCACACCGGCCAGCCCCTGTGAGACCCGCTCCAGGCGGTCGACGGACTCGCGTTGCAACGCCATCAGCCGGGCGAGGGCCAACTCGGGCGTGACCGCGGAGTACGTGGCCACACGACCGGGGTGCGAGGTGGCCAACTGCCGCCGTACCAGCGCATCCAGCACGTCGTAGACGCGTTGGCGCGGCACGTCGGCCTCCCGGGCGACCTCGGCGGCCGTGTAGGAACCACGCCTGACGAGTGCCAGGTAGACCCGTGCCTCGTACCGGGCCAGACCCAGAGACATCAGGTCGTTGATGGTTCCGTCTTCAAGCTCCATGGCTGCACAAGGTACCTGCTGGCGCAGGGGAGTTGGTGGGCAAGGTTTTACCAACTCGCGCTGTTCTCTTCGGCAAACCGTCAATAACCTCATCTTCAGCCACCACTGACCGGGGTGGCACACCAACAGAATGCCCGAAAGACGGCTCCGCCCGGCCACCCCCAAGGGAAACCGCTTGTCATGCACGTGACACCACGTGTTCTTCAGGCACTTCCGGCCGCCGACGTGGAGCCAACCATCCCCCCACGGAGGGCAGTTCATTGCGTTCTCACCGCAGAAGGAACCTCATACGTCGCGGCGCACCGGCAGTGCTATCGGCCGCCGGGCTGATCACCGGCGGCCTGGCCGTCGCCGCGCAGTCGTCGGCCTTCGCGACCACGACCACCACCGCATCGTCCCCGGACGTCACGGTGCACACGCACCGGCTGTGTTCGCAGCCGAGCAAGCCCGGCTACATGGCGTGCCAGGCGGAGGTCCGCACCGACCTCAAGTCGCAGAAGTCCCTCGGCCGCCACGACACCCCCAAGGGCTTCGGACCGGCCGACCTCCAGGCCGCCTACAACCTGCCCAAGGACGGCGGCAAGGACGCCACAGTCGCGATCGTCGACGCGAACGACGACCCGAACGCCGAGAAGGACCTGGCGGCCTACCGGTCCCAGTACGGCCTGTCGGAGTGCAGCACCGGCAACGGCTGCTTCAAGAAGATCGACCAGAACGGCGGCACCAACTACCCTGCCCCGGACGCCGGTTGGGCAGGTGAGATCTCCCTCGACGTCGACATGGTCAGCGCGGCCTGCCCGCAGTGCAAGATCCTCCTCGTCGAGGCCAAGTCCGCCAACATGGACGACCTCGGCGCGGCCGTGAACCAGGCCGTCAAGCAGGGCGCCAAGTACGTCTCCAACAGCTACGGCGGCAGCGAGGAAGCCGCGGACACCACCTCGGACGACCAGTACTTCAAGCACCCTGGCGTCGCCATCACCGTCAGCTCCGGCGACAGCGGCTACGGCACCGAGTACCCGGCCGCCTCGCAGTACGTCACCGCCGTCGGGGGCACCTCGCTCAAGAAGGACAGCAGCACCCGCGGCTACTCCGAGTCCGTCTGGGGCACTTCCGCCGGCGGCGAGGGAGCGGGCTCGGGCTGCTCGGCGTATGACGCCAAGCCGTCCTGGCAGAAGGACAGCGGCTGCGCCAAGCGCGCCGTCGCCGACGTCGCGGCCGTCGCCGACCCGGCCACCGGGCTCGCCGTCTACGACACCTACCAGGCCAGCGGCTGGAACGTGTACGGCGGCACCAGCGCTTCCTCGCCGTTCATCGCCGGCGTCTACGCCCTCGCGGGCACTCCCGGCAACGACGTTCCGGCTGCGTACCCCTACGCCCACCCGGACAAGCTGAACGACGTCACCGACGGTGCCAACGGCTCCTGCAGCGACTACCTGTGCAAGGCGGGCAAGGGTTACGACGGCCCGACAGGCCTCGGTACCCCGAACGGTGTCGCGGCCTTCACCAAGTAGCTCCACCAAGTAGACACGCGACGAGGGCTCAGGTCGGTGACCTGAGCCCTCTTGCCGTTGTGACGTCACCAGTTGACGGCGTCGTCCATCGACTGCTGCCAGTACGTCACCTTGAGCGAGTCGTCGACGTACGCGCCCTTCGCGGGCAGCAACGGGTGAGCGCCCGCGCCGACGCTCTCGTTGCCGGAGCGGCCCTGGAAGCAGGCCGTCAGGGACTTCGCGGTGTCGCCGTTCGTGCCGCTGCCGTCGGTGGCGGACAGGTTCACGGAGGCGTAGCCGGACTCGCCCGGCTGGAGCGTGACGACCGCCTGCGGCTTCGAGTCGTCGATGACCGGAGGCACGACCTGGGCCTCGCCGAAGCGGACGGCAGGGTAGCCGTAGAGGTAGCAGGACTCGCCAGGGTCTGCCGGGCGACGTCGCAGGCGCTTGGTAGAGCTGCACCGGCGCTGGATCCTGGCGGACGCGGGACGAGGGCGCAAGGCGGACCAGGCGGTTGCTGCGCCATCCCGGGGGATAACCCCCGGACCCCCAGCAGAAAGGCAGGTCAGTTTGATCGGTGCGGACATCGCCGGGCAAACCTGAGTACTCGGCCAACTGCTGTACATCCACGGCCACTTAGGGGTGCTTTCAGAAAGCCGGGTGTTTGCGGGCGAGGGTCATGCAGTGGGCGAGCTGGAGGAAGGCGTCGTGCATGTCATCGCGTGCTTCCCAACGGATCCGCAGCCGGCGGGGGCCGTGGAGCCAGGCGATGGCGGACTCGGCAACCCACCGGGCTCGACCCAGGCCCGAGCCGTGCGGTTGTCCGCGCCGGGCGATCTTCGGTGTGATCCCGCGCTCGCGCAGTCGGCGGCGATAGATGTCGTGGTCGTAACCGCGGTCGGCATATAACACGCGGGGCTTGCGCCGGGGTCGGCCCCGCTTGCCCCGCACCGGCGGCAGCCCATCGACCAGGGGCAGGAGTTGGGTGACGTCGTTGCGGTGACCGCCGGTCAGGGACACACGCAACGGGGTGCCACGGGCGTCGGTCAGGACGTGGTGTTTCGAGCCCGGTCGTGC
>NZ_JBITGS010000042.1:0-75766 GCF_044457265.1 Streptomyces sp. NPDC050564
GGCGCCGGCCCGGGGGGGGCCCCCCCCCCGCCGCCCCCCCGGGCCCCCCCCCCCCCCCCGCCCCCCCGGGGGGGGGGGGGGGGGGGGGGGCCCGGGGGGGGGGGGGCGCCCCCCCCCCCCCACGACGGGCGCCAGCGCGGGCCGAGGAAGCCGCACAGCACGCGGTGGAACGCGCCCACGGCTAGTTCCGTGCCCTGCCGGGCCGGCTGCGGCTCCCCGAGCCGCAGGTCCACCTTGAGCGTGGCCACCCCGTTGCCCTCCGAGAGCCGGGCGTGCAGGACCTCGTTGTACGTGTGCTGATGGCGGATCAGCAGTGACAACGCGCTGCGCACGTCAGGCTCTTCACGGACGAGCAGGCTGATGGGGCCGAGGTTGGAGAAGCGCCGCAGCTCCGCCAGGAGCAGGCCGAAGTCCTCGCGCCCGGAGGCAGCGGCCGACAGTTCCAGCAGCCTGACCACCGCCGTGCCGGAGATCCACCGGTCCTGCACGGCCAGGTCCGCGGTGTCCAGGCCGACGCCCTTCATCAGCACACGGGGATCGAGACCGAGGGATCGGCTGAGCTCGACATAGCCGTTCAGCGCGGCGGTGCGGGCAAGGGGCCTCATGGGCACGCTCCAAAGGCGGCGGGTCCCCAGAAGTTAAGTTTCCCGTCCCCGTACGTCAAGCATGACGGAAGAGTGATTCGTAGCATCCCCGTTCAACGCTGCCCGTAGGGCGACCGGCGGCCGTGCCGCTCGCCCGCCGCGCCGCCGGAAGAGGCTGCTCGGCTCACCAGACCCTCGCGGAGGCGACCATGGCCGAAACCCCGGATACGCCGGCGGTGCCGACCGAACCGTTCACGGGCCCCGCCCTGTGGTACGGACTCGATCTGGCGGGCCGTGACGACTGGGTGGTGCGGCTGTCCGCCGAGCACGGTGAGGAACTGCGTACGGCTGTGCACACCGCCCGCGGGCGCGCCGCCACCTTGCTGCGGATGACCGTCGGCGACTTCCCTCTGCCCACGCTCGCCGCCGAGCTCGAGCGCGCCGCCGCGGCGCTTGTCGAAGGGCGGGGCTTCCTTCTGATCAAAGCTGTCCCGCCGGATCTGCTCGGCGAGGCGGAGGCGAGCACCGTGCTGCGCGGCATCGGCCAGTACCTCGGCAGGCCCGTCCCGCAGACCGTCGACGGCCGCACCCTCTGCCACATCCGGGACGTCGGCCCGGTGCTGGACGGCCCGGCGCCACCCGCCTGTCTGACCCGGGCGGCGCTCCCGTTCCACACCGCCGAGTCGGACCTGCTCGGCCTGATGTGCCTGCGGCCGGGCCGCTCGGGCGGCCGTACGCTGCTGGCCAGTGCTGCCGCCGTGCACAACGCCGTGCTCGACGCCGGACCGGACCTCGCCTTGCGCCTGTACCGCAGCCACCTCTTCGACAGCCAGGAGGAGCGCGCGTCCGGTGAGGGAGCGTACCTGGCCTCCCCGCTTATCACCCGGCACAGCGACAGGCCCAGCATGCGCTACGACCGCGCCCGCTTGGCCGACGGTGCACGCACTGCTCGCGGCAGTGGTCCCGACCGGGCCGCTGACAGGGAGTTGTACGACCTGATCGAGACGACGGCGACTTCGTCCGCCGTCCGGCTCGAACTGGATCTCCAGCCCGGTGATCTGCTGCTGCTCGACAACCACATGGTGCTGCACGCCCGCTCGGCGTACGAGGACTTCGACGCCCCGGAACACAAACGGCACCTACTGCGACTGTGGCTTGCCCGCCACGAAGGTGCCGACCCCGCAGGATGGGCAGCCGGACCGCACTCCCGCCCCGTGACACGCGCCGGGATCACCCCACGCGACGTCATCCGCACCCGGAGCCTGCGCATGGCACGCCCTGGCTGCAGCTGTCCGCCGCCGCACACCCACTGAGACGAATCGACCACCCACCGGCGCCGGACCACGACCGTGAGGCGACCTTCCCCGCCGACCGGGAGACTCGCGTTCCCCGGACGGTCGGTGTCCGGGGCTCGGCGGCTCGACTCGCCCAGGAATCCGGCCAGTCGGCGGGCGGCGCGGTCCCGTGGCCTGTGTCAGAGGTCGCCGGGTGCGCCGAGGCCTGTCAGTGCGCCGACCGGGTCGAGGTCGGGGGTGCCGCGGGGCCACCAGTCGTCGTGGCCCGGTTCGGATTCGTAGGCGTACCAGAGGCCGTTGTGACCGAGGCGGAGTTGGGCGTGGCCCCGGGGGTGGGTGAGGTGGTTGCGCCACGGGCGGAAGGCGGGGAGGTCAGCGGCGAGGAGAAGCGGACGGGCCCGGTCGAAACGGCCGGCCGGCGGCTCCCAGGGCTCTTCGAGGACACGGAGCGCTTCGAATCCGCCCTGCCGCCAGGCGGCGACCGCGCGCGCCAGGTCGGCCGGGGTGCGCCCGGTCGCGGAGGCGAGCGAGGAGTACAGAGCGCGGGTGGCGGCGGTGAGCCCGGATCCGGGGCGGGCGGCGGCCAGACGCACCGCGTCCTGCCAGAGCGTCAGCTCCGCGACGGGATCGCGGCCCGTGGTGAGCAGCGCGTGCGCACGAGCCGCCGCGTCCGTGGCCAACTGGTCGAGCGCGAACGGGTCCGGACCGCCCGGCGCCCCCGGGTAGGTCGGCGGCTGCTCGGGGTGCGCGGGCGGTGGCAACGGCGCCGGGAGCGGCGGCAGCGCGCGCCGGGCGATCACGTCGCCGGCGCGTACGCCGGGCAGAGGCGCCGGTTCCTGTTCCTGGGCGGCGCGAGCCGCGCGGGCGGCGTTACGGCGGGACAGCGCGTCGAGCAGCTCGCGTTCGCCGCGGCCGCGCAACAGGAGCAGCACGAAGGGGTCTTCGTCCAGCAGCCGCGCCGTCTGGTAGCAGAGGGCGGCCGCGTGCTTGCAGGGGTGCCCGGAGTCGGGGCAACTGCAGTGCGGTTCGAGCCCGCCGGGGCCCGGGAGCAGCGCGACGCCGCACTCCGCGAGCGACTTGGGCATCTCCTTGTCGAGCAGCGCGGCGATGTGCCCGGGACGCTCGGCGGCCGCGTCCAGGAAGCGGTCCCAGTCGCCGTCGGACAGCGTCCGCACCCTGACCTGCACGCGGTACGGCCGCGGTCGGCTCCCGTGCACATACGCGAGGACCAGCCCCGGCGTGACCGTGATGGCGTCGACGTACCCGTGCCCGGCATAGGCCCGCCCACGCGCCAATCGCGCCGCGTCCAGCGCCCCCTCCTCCAAGGCGGTCACCCAGGCATTCCCCCACCACGTCTCCGCGAAGGCGTCGGCCTCCGACGCCCGCGCGGCGAAGGCGGGGAAGGTACGACGCAGCTCACCGTCGCGGCCCGGGGATCCCATGGAACGAGGGAGCCGGTTGGCGCGGGGGGCGGTCCGCCGCTCTGATCCGGAGTGCGATCCGAGATGCGCCGGGCGCGGGTCGGCGGTCGCATCGGGTACGGAGTCGGGCCGCGCGGGGCGCCGCCCGGGGAACGCCTCGCCGTCGTCGCCGGGTTGCACGGCCGACGAGTCCGGCGTCGCCACGCGCGGGTCTCCGGGCTGCGCCGGGTGCGGCTCCAAAGCCGCCTCGGGTGCGACTCCGGGTTGCGCCGAGTGGGCATGCGAGGTCCCCTCGCGCGCGACTCCGGGTTGCGCCGGGTGAACATGTGACGTCGCCTCGCGTGCGTCTCCGAGTTGCGCAGGCTGCGGCTCCGAAGTCGCTTCGTGCGCGTCCTGGGGCAGCGCGCGATAGGCATCGGAAGCCGCCTCGCGGACGTCTTGAGGCAACGCATCATGCGAGTCCGAAGCCGCCTCGCGGACGTCCTGAGACAACGCATCATGCGAGTCCGAAGCCGCCTCGCGGACGTCCTGAGACAACGCATCATGCGAGTCCGAAGCCGCCTCGCGGACGTCTCCGGGCGGCTCGCGAGGCACGTCCGAAGCCGCCTCACGAGTGTCCCGGGGCTGCGCCGTATGCGGGTCCGACGTCACGTCGGTGGGCAACTCGAAGGCGCCGGCGAGGAGATCGCGTAGGTCCCGGGCCCGGGACCCGCCTGCCTGGCGCGGTCTGCTCCGCCGAGTCCGGGAAGCGTTCGGGTTCGGCTCGGCCGATCGGCGTCCGGCCTCAACTCCACTGGTTCCAGGGCCCGTTACCCCAATTTCTCCGGCCTCCGAGTGTGCCGCCCGCCTCGCCTCGTCCCGCGCGGCGCGCAACGCCTCGCGCGCGATGTCACCGGGACGCGCACCCCCGGAAGCGCCCTCAGCAGGACGGCTCGCCGGAGTACTCCCCGCCCCGGTCGCCCGGCGCAAGGCCTCTCGCGCCGCGTCGCCCGGTCGCGCCCCCGGAGAGGACGCCGTCCTCTGCGGCGTCCCGACCGCGCCCCGCGCGGCAAGCGGGGCCGTCTGGTCGTCAGCCGCGTCGGCCGGCCCGCCCTCCCGAACATCGCGCTCCCGCGCGGCCCGCAGCGCCCGACGGGCCTCGTCCGCAGGCCGCGCCCCGGCAACGGGACGGGGCAGATCGGTGCCGGCGGGCCTACCCGTGTCCCCACGCCGGTCGCTGTCCTCGCGCTCCTCCTCCGCCCCGGCTGCCACCGGCCGCTCTTCGCTCTCGGAACCGTTCACGAGGACCTCCGAAGCGACACCAGGTCCGACAGCTCGCGGTCGGTCAGTTCTGTCAGGGACGCCTCGCCGGAGCCGAGGATCGCGTCGGCCAGCGCCCGCTTCGCTTCGAGCATCTCGGCGATGCGGTCCTCCACCGTGCCCTCGGTGATGAGGCGGTGGACCTGGACGGGCTGGGTCTGGCCGATGCGGTAGGCACGGTCGGTGGCCTGCTCCTCGACGGCGGGGTTCCACCAGCGGTCGAAGTGCACGACATGGCCGGCGCGGGTCAGGTTCAGACCGGTGCCCGCGGCCTTGAGGGACAGCACCAGGACCGGGGTCGCCCCGCTCTGGAAACGGTCCACCATGTGTTCCCGCTCCGCGACCGGTGTGCCGCCGTGCAGGAGCTCCACGGGGACGGCGCGGGCGGCGAGGTGCGCGGTGATGAGGCGGGCCATCCCGACGTACTGGGTGAAGACGAGTGCCGAACCGTCCTCGGCGAGCAGCGTGTCCAACAGTTCGTCGAGCAGGGCGAGTTTGCCGGAGCGGGCGGAGGGCCCGTGGGCGGCTCGGGTGTCCTCCTTGAGAAACAGCGCCGGATGGTTGCAGATCTGCTTGAGGGAAGTGAGGAGTTTGAGGACCAGGCCCCGGCGCGCGATGCCCTCGGTCGTCTCGATCGCCAGCATCGATTCCCGGACCACCGCCTCGTAGAGGGAGGCCTGCTCCCGGGTGAGGGGAACGGGGTGGTCGGTCTCCGTCTTGGGCGGGAGCTCCGGGACGATCCCGGGGTCCGACTTCTTGCGGCGGAGCAGGAAGGGGCGGATCAGCCGGGCCAGGCGGGCGACCGCCTCCTCGTCCTCGCCGTTCTCCACGGCGCGCGCGTGCCGGGCCCGGAAGGACTTGAGGGGGCCGAGCAGTCCGGGGGTCGTCCAGTCCAACAGGGCCCAGAGTTCGGAGAGGTTGTTCTCCACGGGGGTGCCGGTGAGTGCCACGCGCGCGGGGGACGGGATCGTCCGCAGGGCCTTCGCCGTCGCCGAGTAGGGGTTCTTGACGTGCTGCGCCTCGTCCGCGACGACCATGCCCCACTTCTGCTGGGCGAGCAACGGCGCGGTGGACCGCATCGTCCCGTATGTGGTGAGGACGAAGCCGCCGTCGAGGTCATCGAGGGTGCGGTCGGGTCCGTGAAAGCGACGGACGGGCACGCCGGGCGCGAAACGGGCGATCTCCCGCTGCCAGTTGCCCAGCAGCGACGCCGGGCAGACCACCAGGGTCGGCTCGCCGTGGGCCCGCCGCAGGTGCAGCGCGATGACGGTGACGGTCTTGCCGAGCCCCATGTCGTCGGCGAGGCAGCCGCCCAGCCCGAGGGAGGTCATCAGGTCCAGCCAGGCGAGGCCACGGAGTTGGTAGTCGCGAAGGCGGGCCTGAAGCTCCGGCGGCGGGTCCACGGAAGCCACGCCCGCCGTCAGCCGGTCACGCAGTGCGGCCAGCGCGCCGACCGGCACCGCCTCGACCGTCTCACCGCCGACCTCGACGCTGCCGGTGAGCGCCGCGGACAGCGCGTCGACCGGGTCGAGCAGGCCCAGTTCGCGCTTGCGTGCCTTGCGGACGAGCGCCGGGTCGACGAGCACCCACTGGTCGCGCAGCCGGACGACCGGGCGATGGGCCTCGGCCAGGGTGTCCATCTCGGCCTCGGTGAGGGGATCGCCGCCGAGGGCCAACTGCCAGCGGAACTGAAGCAGTTCTTCGCTCTCGAAGAAGCCGGTGCCGTCCGTCGCCGACCCCGGCGCCGGGCGTACCACCGCCGTCGCGCTCAGGTCGTGGGCGAGGTCGCGGGGCCAGTGCACGGCGACCCCGGCCGCGCCGAGCCGGGTGGCCGCGATCCCGAGCAGATCGGACAACTCCTCCTCGGAGAGGGCGAGTACGTCGGGCACGTCCTGTTCGGACAGTCGGTCGAGGGGTGGCCAGACGCGGGCCGCGCGGCGGACGGCGAGGGCCGCGTCGACGCGCGCGCGGGGGCCGAAGGTGGCGTCGGCCTCTCCCGCCCACAGGGCCGTCGCGTCCACCACCAGGGTGGGGTCGGCGAGGCTGTGCACCTGGACGACGGCCGCGCCCGCGCGGCGCGCTCCCTCGTCGTCGTCGAAGAGCTGGTAGGCGGACAGGTCCAGGCGCAGCGAGATCCGTACGCCCGCGTCCATGCCGGCGGCGACCTCGGCGGCCCAGTCGTGGGCACCGGGCAGCCGCTGCGGCTCGCTCGCCGCGAAGGGTTTCCCGGAGGTGTACGGCGCGGCCGGGGTGCGCGGCAGTGTGTCCGCGACCGCGTCCAGGAAGGACCGCATCAGCGCTTCCGGCTCGGGCAGCCGGAGCGGTCCCTTGCCGGGGAGCGGGACGGCATGTCCCTCGTACGGAAGGGCCGCCGCCACCGCCCTGAGGTGGGCGATGTCGTCCTGGTCGAGCGGGCCCGCGCGCCATGCGTCGAGCCCCTCGGCCGTCAGCCCCGGCAGCAGCCGCCCACGCGCGACGAGCCGCAGGGCATGCAGGGCGGCCGCGCCCCAGCAGGCCGTGGCGGGATGCGCGCCGGGGTCACGCCGGGCTCCGGCGAGCAGCGACAGGGCCTCACCCACGGGCAGCGTCACGGCGGGGACGGTGCCTCTGCGGACTCCGGGACCGTGGGGTCGTACGACCGTCAGCCGGGTCGGCTCGCCGGACAGGGCACCGTCGACCGGCTCACCCCACGACGCACCTGGGACTCGCTCACCCGAGGACACCCCCGCGGCTTGCTCCCCCGGCGCCGTGACCCCGACCTTCTCGTCGGACGGCAGCACGTCCCCGTCCGGATCCCAGAACGCGACCCGCCCCTCGCGCGGCAGCGGCGCGGGCAGGAAGACGGCGGCGAGCCGCACGGACAGTGATCGCGCGGAAAGCGACCGCTCGGCCACCGCATCCACCCCGTCCCCCATACGCCCGGCCACCTCCCGCCCCTCAGTCGAATCAGTTGTCTTCGACTCTACGGGCGGGGTCTGACAATCGGCCTCGGCGACCGTGCCGGACCGGATCGGGACCGGTCAGGGAATCGTGCGCGAGACCACGTACACCATGGGGTGCTGCGGCTCGGACAAGTTCACGACGATGTCCTGCGTGGGCGCCGGGTCCTTCTGCTTGTGTACGAGACCGGACCACGGGCCGACGCCGGTGAACTCCCAGCCGACGACCTTCTGGTCGCGGGCACTGATGGTGATGTCGTCCTTCTTCAGCGCATTCCGGCTGGTGCCGACGGTCTTGAGGAACCAGTCCAGGCCCGCGTCGGTGGTGCCGAACTGCACGTACAGGCGGCTGGTCTTCCAGTTGTTGGTCTCGTAGTAGGCGACCTCCGTGGAGTCCGCGGGCATGCGCACTTGGTACAGGCGGCGCTGGACGCGCGAGGGCCAGCCCGCGGTGAGGCCGGTCGCCGAGTACTTCTCCTCCTTCTGCTTGCCGCTGTTGCGGCTCTGGTTGGCGGAGACCACCAGATAGCCGGCCGGTACGCCGATGAGCAGCACGATGATCAGCAGCGTGAGGGCACGGCGGCGGAACTTGTGGCGTGGATCCTCCGGCGGCCGTCGTGGCTCGTCCGGCGGCGATGCCTGGCGCGGCAGCGAGGCCGTCACAGCGACCCCTGGGTCGTACGGCGGGACTGCGTGTAGCGCTCGTACCGCTCGTAGCGCTCCACGCGGCGCCGCTTGGCACGGCGGAAGCGGCGGGCGACGAGTCGAGCGAGGTCGGCGGCGCCGACCATGCCGGCCTCGGGGCCGAGCTGGGCGCGGGCGATACGGGCCTCGGGGCGGTAGCCGCGGCCCGTGAGGTGCCTGCGGAACGCGTCTCGCGCGGGGCCGATCAGCAGGTCGTCGGCCGCGCTGACGCCGCCGCCGATGACGAAGCAGGAGGGGTCCAGGGCGGCGGCCAGGTTCGCAATGCCCACGCCGAGCCACTGGCCGATGTCCTGGAGCAGCTCGATGCACATGGCGTCGCCCTCACGGGCCAGCTCGGTGATCATCGGGCCGGTGATGTCGGCGATGTTGCCCTTGACGTGCTCGATGATCCCGTACGCCACCGGGGAGTCCGCGGCGGCGAGCTCGCGTGCCTCGCGGACCAGCGCGTTGCCCGAGCTGTACTGCTCCCAGCAGCCGCGGTTGCCGCACGGGCAGCGGTGGCCGCCGGGCACGACCTGCATATGACCGAACTCGCCGGCGACGCCGAACTTGCCGCGCTTGACCTGGCCGTCCTCGAGGATCGCGCCGCCGATGCCGGTGCCGAGCGTGATCATGACGAGGTGGTCCTCGCCACGGCCTGCGCCGAAGCGCCACTCGGCCCAGGCGGCGGTGTTGGCGTCGTTGTCGACCAGGACAGGCACGGAGAGGCGGCCGGAGATGCGGTCGCGCAGGGGTTCGTTGCGCCAGGAGAGGTGGGGCGCGAACAGGATGCGGTTGCGGTCGGCGTCGACCCAGCCGGCCGCGCCGATGCCGACCGCGTGCACGTCGTGCCGGTCGGAGAGGTCCAGGACCAGCTCGACGATGGTGTCCTCGACGACCTTGGGGCTCTTGGACTTGTCCGGCGTCTCGGCGCGGACCTTCTCCAGGATGTTGCCGTCGGCATCCACGACGCCCGCCATCACCTTCGTGCCGCCGATGTCGATGCCGACAGTGGGGACACGGGGCGCCGTCAGGTGGGAACGGCGCTCGCGCGTCCCCACGGTCCGCAGGACGGTGGCCCGCGCGGAGCCGCGGTGTGCGAGGTCGCGGTAGGTGCTCATCGGGCCGATTCTGCCCTACGCTCCGCCGGGGCTGCACTGTGGGAGCGCAGGGCCGCCTGTGACCTGCGTGCCACCTGCGGCTGGTCGCGCGGTTCCTCGCGGCCCTGTCGAGGTGCTCCTCACGAGGTGCGCTCCAGTTCGTGCCGCAGGTCCTCCAGCTCGCTTCCTCCCGCCATCTGGCGGGTCAGCTCGTCCAGGGTGATCTCGTCGCGGGCGTTACTGCTGAACATGGTGCCGCGCTTCAGGAGCACGAAACGGTCGCCCACCAAATACGCGTGATGCGGATTGTGGGTAATCAACACCACACCCAGTCCCGCGTCCCGTGCGGCAGCCACATATTTGAGGACCACACCGGACTGCTTCACCCCCAGGGCCGCGGTGGGCTCGTCGAGGACGAGGACCTTGGCGCCGAAGTAGACGGCGCGGGCGATCGCCACGCACTGACGCTCACCACCGGAGAGGGTGCCGATGGGCTGGTCGACGTCGCGCAGGTCGATGCCCATGCGCAGGAGCTCCGCATGGGTCGTCCGGCGCATGAAGTCGACGTCCATGCGCTTGAAGGGGACGACGCCCTTCCTGGGCTCGGAGCCGAGGAAGAAGTTCCGCCAGACCGGCATCAGCGGAACGACGGCGAGGTCCTGGTAGACCGTGGCGATCCCGTGGTCGAGGGCTTCACGCGGGGAGGACAGCCGGGTCTCCCGGCCCTCGATGCGCAAGGTGCCCGCGTCGTGCTGGTGACGTCCCGCGATGATCTTGATGAGGGTGGACTTGCCGGCGCCGTTGTCGCCGAGCACACAGGAGATCTCCCCGGCGTGGACTTCCAGCGAGACGCCTTCGAGGGCGCGGATGTTGCCGTAGTACTTGCTGACGTCGTCGAGCTCGACGAGCGCCGTACGGTCCATGGAGGCCGAGTCGGTCGTCATGTTCGCGTCCGTGGTCACTTCGTCGCCTCCGCGCGCTTGCGGACCCAGTGGTTGAGCAGGGTCGCCAGGAGCAGCATCACTCCCAGGAAGAACTTGAACCAGTCCGGGTTCCATTCGGCGAACACGATGCCCTTGCTGACCATGCCGAAGATCAGCGCGCCGACCGCCGCGCCGACCGCGGAGCCGTAGCCGCCGGTGATCAGACAGCCGCCGATGACGGCCGCGATGATATAGATCAGCTCGTTGCCGACGCCCTCGCCGGACTGCACGACGTCGAACGAGAACAGCAGGTGCTGGCCGGAGATCCAGGCGCCGAAGGCGACGCCCATATAGAGGCCGATCTTGGTCTTGTCGACCGGGACGCCGACCGCGCGGGCCGCTTCCTCGCCGCCGCCGACGGCGTAGATCCAGTTGCCGACGCGGGTGCGCAGCAGGATCCAGGTGGCCACGGCGACCAGGGCCAGCCACCACAGGATGGTGATCTTGAAGTCGACGCCGCCGATGGTGATCGTCGAGGCGAAGACGTCCTTCGCGGAGGAGAAGCCCTCCATGTCCGAGATCGACTTGGTGGAGACGGTGCCGCTGATCAGCTTGGTGAAGCCGAGATTCATGCCGGTCAGCATCAGGAAGGTGCCGAGCGTGATGATGAAGCTCGGCGGGTCGGTGCGGGTCAGCATGACGCCGTTGAAGAGGCCGATCGCCAGGGTGACGAGCAGCGAGACGAAGACGCCGACCCAGACGTTCGCGGTCATCTGGTAGCTGAACATCGAGGAGATCAGCGCGGAGCTGGTCACCATGACGCCCGCGGAGAGGTCGAACTCACCGCCGATCATCAGCAGGGCGACCGGGACCGCCATGATGCCGATGGTCGACGAGGCGTACAGGACCGTGCTGAGGCTCGCGGCCCGTACGAAGCTGTCCGCGAAGACGGCGAAGAAGACGAAGACGGCGACCGCGCCGACCACGGAGCCGAGCTCGGGGCGGCCCATGAGCTTGCGCAGCGGCGAGGTCTTCAGCAGGCGCTCGTCGGCCTTGGTGCCCGGCGACGGCGCGGGGGCGGGTGCCGTGGTGCTCATCGGGTGCCCCGCTTCGCGTAGCCCGCGAGCGCGCCGGCCTGGTCCTTGGTGATGATCTGCGGTCCGGTGAGGACCGGCTTGCCGCCGCCGAGGCCGTCGTCGTTGTACTTGTAGAGCCAGAGCAGGTCCACGGCCTCGTACCCCTGGAGGTACGGCTGCTGGTCGACGGCGAAGCCGAGCGTCCCGTTCTTGAGCTCCGCGGCCACCTTCTCGTTGAGGTCGAAGGTGTCGATCTCGGCCTTGCTGCCCGCGTCCTGCTTGGCCTTCACCGCGGTGTCCGCGAAGGGGGCGCCGAGCGTGACGACCGAGTCGATGGACTTGTCGGCCTGCAGCTTGGCGCCGATGGAGGACTGCACGTCGGGCATGCTGGTGCCCTGCACGTAGAGGTTCTGCACGGTGCCGTGGAAGGTCTTCCTGACGCCCGCGCAGCGTTGCTCGTGGCCGACGTTGCCCTGCTCGTGCAGGACGCAGAGGGTCTTCTTGCGGCCCCGCTTGTTCAGCTCGTCACCCACCGCCTCGCCGGCGATCGTCTCGTCCTGGCCGATGTGGGTGAGCGCGCCGAACGCCTTGGACTCCTCGGAGCCCGAGTTCACCGTGATCACGGGGATGCCGGCCTTCTGGGCGCGCGCGACGGCCGCCTTCATGGCGTCGGGCTTGGCGAGCGTGACGATGATGCCGTCGACCTGCTTGTCGACGGCGGCGTCCACGAGCTGCGCCTGCTGTTGCGCCTCGGCATTGTGCGAGTACAGGAAGTTGATGTTGTCCTTGACCGCGGCCTGCTTGGCGCCGCTCTGCACGATGTCCCAGAACGTGTCGCCGTCGCCCGAGTGGGTGATCATCGCGAAGGTCCACCTGGGCGTGTTCACCGCGGCCCTGCCCTGGGCTGCCGCCGCCTTGCGGGCGTCCTCGGCCCGCTTCCCGCCGGTGCTGCTGCATCCCGCGAGGGACACCCCCAGCGCCCCTGCGAGCGCGATGCTTACCCAGGTCCGAGTGCGTGCCACGAGGCCGTGCCCTTCTTACTTGCTCCTTGGTGCGCCGGGCCATGCGGACTGACCCGGAGGGGCCGTCACATAGGCCCCTGGGACCGGTGTCCCACCGGCCCCAAACGTCCAAGTATCAACCACGCGAATCACGCACCCGACCAGCGGGTCCCGCGCGCGGTGGACTTTCCCGGGGGCGGGTACGCCCTTCCCGGCGGCATCACGGGAGCGTCATGGGCGTGCGAGAGCCGGAAAATCAGCGAGCCTTCAGGGCTGCACTCACCGAGCCGTCATGGCCGTACGAGGAGCTGGAACTCGAAGGAGTAACGCGAGGCCCGGTAGATGTGGGAGCCGAACTCGACGGCCCGGCCGGTGTCGTCGAAGGTCGTGCGCTCCATGGTGAGCAGGGGCGCGCCGGCCGGTTCGCCGAGCCGGTCGCCCTCTTCCGCGGTGGCCGCGCGGGCGCCGACGGACTGCCGGGCGCTGTGCAGGGTGATCCCCGCCGCGCGCATCAGCCGGTACAGGCCGGTCGCCTCCATCTGCGCGCTGTCCAGCTCCAGCAGGTCGGGCGGCAGATAGTTGCAGAGGTACGCCATCGGCTCCCCGTGCGCGAGGCGCAGCCGCTCCACACGGTGCACGTCACCGCCCTCGGCCACCCCCAGGGCCGCCGCGACCTCGGCGGACGCGGGTACGACGGTGTTGACGAGCACCTGGGTCGCCGGACGCTGGCCCGCCGATTCCAGGTCGTCGTAGAGACTGCTGAGCTCCAGCGGGCGCTTGACCTGGCTGTGCACGACCTGGGTGCCCACGCCGCGGCGCCGTACGAGCAGACCCTTGTCGACGAGGGACTGGATGGCCTGGCGGACCGTGGGCCGGGACAGGCCGAGCCGCCCGGCGAGCTCGATCTCGTTGCCAAGGAGGCTGCCCGGGGTCAGCGTTCCGTGCTCGATCGCGGCCTCCAACTGTTGGGACAGCTGGAAGTAGAGCGGGACCGGACTGCTGCGGTCGACGCTGAGCTGGAGCGACACGGTCGGATCCACATCTGGTTTCGGCACGGCCCGAGCGTAGCTCCGGGAGATGTTGACGGGAAGTTGTGAAGTTCGGTTGTCCGGACAAACCATTGACATCGTGCCGGGTCGGCCCGCACTTTGTTCCCATGCGCATCGGACTCATCGGAGCGGGTCGTATCGGTACATTCCACGCGACCACTCTCAGCCGTCACCGCGAGGTGGGCGGCTCCCTCATCGTCACGGATGCGGACACCGCGCGGGCCCATCGACTGGCGGACCGCCTGGGCGCGACGGCGGCGCCCAGCGTGAACGAGATCTTCACCTGGGGCGTGGACGCGGTGGTCATCACGGCGGCGACTTCGGCCCACGGCGAACTGATCGGTCGGGCAGCACGGTCCGGGCTCCCCGTCTTCTGCGAGAAGCCCATCGCCCTCGATCTGACGGGCACGCTGACCGCGCTGGCCGAGGTCGACGCCGCCGGAACGGTTCTACAGCTGGGCTTCCAGCGCCGCTTCGACGTGGGATACACGGCGGCCCGCGAGGCGGTGCGGTCGGGACGGCTCGGCCGACTGCACACGGTCCGGGCCATGACGTCCGACCAGTCGCCGCCCCCGGTCGACTATCTCCCGCTCTCCGGCGGGCTCTACCGGGACTGCCTGATCCACGACTTCGACATGCTGCGCTGGGTCACCGGCCGCGAGATCGTCGAGGTGTACGCGACCGGGTCGGACGCCGGGCCCCCGATGTTCCGCGAGGCCGGTGACATCGACACCGCCGCGGCCGTGCTCACCTTCGACGACGGAACCCTGGCCACAGCGACGGCGACCCGGGTGAACGGCGCCGGCTACGACGTCCGGATGGAGCTCGCCGGCGAACTCGACCAGATCGCCGTCGGCCTCGACGACCGTACGCCGATCGCGTCCACCGAACCGGCCGGGCCGCCGCCCGCCGACAAGCCGTGGATGGGCTTCCTGGAGCGCTTCGCCCCGGCGTACGAGGCCGAACTCGCCGCGTTCGTCGAGGTCGTCCGCGGTGAGCGCGCCAATCCGTGCGACGGCCGTGAGGCGTTGGACGCGCTGCGGATCGCCGAGGCGTGTGTGCTGTCGCGGCGGGAGCGGCGACCGGTGCGTCTCGCCGAGATTCCGGGCGGACGGGACTGAGTCGAGCGCCCCCGCGGTGGGCGTCATACGAGGAGGCGCACGGCCGGGGTCTGTGCATCGACTGCGATGACGCGGTCGCAGTGCCCGCATTTCAGGTCGTTCGGCCGCATGGCATTGGTCTGGATGCTGTTGGTGCCCGACTCCTTGGCGTCCTGGCAGTAGTAGCCGAGATGCAGCCGGACCCAGGGGTGGCTGGTGGGCGCCGCGGCCTTGTGGCCGTCCCGGGTGTCCGTGAAGGGCGCCCACCAGAAGTCGACCAGCGCCCGGACCGCGAGGCGCTCCCGGCCGTCGGTGGTGTCGAACGCGGCGATCCTCGCGGCGGTGTGGTGCCGCTTGAATCCGCTGCGGCTGCCGGAGCACAGCGCCCGCTCGGCACCGCGCTCGAAGACCGTCGTCCGGCCGATCCGTTCGCAGACGAAGCAGTCCAACGCGACCTCCAGCGTGCCGCGCCAGTACAGCCGGTGGGACTGCTCACCGCGCAGGCCCTCGCCGGTCAGCTCCGCGGTGATCTCGGCCGTACGCAGCACGAATGACACTCCTCTCCCGGAACAGGGCCACTCACCAGCGCACCGGCAGGCTTCGCAGGCCGCGCATCAGCATGCCGGACAGCCAGTCCCCAGGGGGTCCGTCGAGCGCGAGATCCGGGCAACGCTCCAGCAGGGAGCTCAGCGCGACCCGGGCTTCGAGGCGGGCCAGGGGCGCGCCCAGGCAGTAGTGGATGCCGTGCCCGAAGGCGAGATGGCCCTGCGGGGCGCGGTGGATGTCGAAGCGGTGCGGGTCCGGGCAGTACGCCGCGTCACGGTCGGCGGCGTCGAGGCCGATCATCACCGGGTCGCCCGCCGCGATGGACCTGCCCCCGATCTCGATCGGCTCGGCCGCGTAACGGTACGTCGCCGTCTCCACCGGTCCCTCGAAGCGCAGGACCTCCTCCACCGTGCCGTCGAGGAGGGTCATGTCGGCCCGCAGCGCGGCGAGTTGGTCCGGGTGGGTGAGCAGGGTGTGCACCGCGGTCGTGATCAGGTTGACCGTCGTCTCGTGGCCCGCGACCAGCAGGATGAACGCCATCCCGCGCAGTTCGGCGCGCGAGAGGCGGTCGCCGTCCTGCGCGCGGGTGCGGATGAGGGCGCCGAGCAGATCGTCGGCCGGTGCCGCACAGCGCTTGTCCTCGATCAACTCGTCGAGATATGCGGCAAGTTGCTCGATGGCGGCCAGTTCGGTGTCTCCGTCGGACGGGGCCACGATCTCGTTGGACATGGCCCGGAAGGCCTCCCGGTCGATGTCGGGGACGCCGAGGAGCTCGCAGATGACCGTGATGGGCAGCGGATAGGCGAAGGCGTCCACGAGGTCGGCGCGACCCTTCGGCAGCATCGCGTCCAGCAACTCGTCGGTGATCTGCTGGACGCGCGGGCGCAGCGCCTCGACACGCCGCATGGTGAACGCGCCCGTGACGAGCGAGCGCAGCCGGGTGTGCTCGGGCGGGTCGCTGATCAGCACATACCGGCCCATCAGCTCCTCTTCGAACGAGCTCAGTCCCCTTTTGGTGCTGTCCTTGGACAACCTCGGGTCGGCGAGGGCGGCCCGCGCCTCCTCGTACCCGACGACGAGCCAGCCCTCGTACGCACCGGGTGGCGGTGTGCGCACCCAGTGCACGGGACCCCGCTCGCGCAGTGCCGCGTACACCGGGTACGGGTCCCTCGTGAAGCCTGGCCCGTACTCCCCCAGATCGATCATGGTTCCTCCTCCCGTTGCCCCGACCAACGATCGCGGCCCCCGATCAGTGCCCGTCCTCCGATCAGCACCTGCCCTCCGATCAGCGCCCGTCCTGCGCTCAGCGCCCGTCCTCCTCCAGAAGCCCGGCGTCGTACGACAACAGGGCGATCTGTACGCGGTTGTTGAGGCCGAGCTTGGCGAGGATGCGCGAGACGTGGGTCTTGACGGTGGCGACGCTCATGAAGAGCTCGGCGGCGATCTCCGCGTTCGACCTGCCGTGTCCCACGGAGACGGCGACCTCGCGTTCCCGGTCGTTGAGGGCGGCGACCCGGTCGCGGGCGGTCGTACGGCGGGTGTCGGGCGCGCCGGCCGCCGCGTGTTCCATCAACTGGCGGGTGACAGTGGGCGACAGCACGGGATCACCGGCCGCGACCCGCCTCACCGCCGCGAGGATCTCCGCGGGCGGGGTGTCCTTCAGTACGAACCCGGCCGCCCCGGCGCGCAGCGCCCGCAACACCTGCTCGTCGGCGTGGAAGGTGGTCAGGACCACGACCTGCGGCGCCTCCTGGCGGCCGCGCAGCCGCTCCGTGGCGGTGAGTCCGTCGACCGTCGGCATCCGGATGTCCATCAGGACGACGTCCGGCCGGGTGCGGTCGACGAGCGCTTCCACCTCGCTGCCGTCGGCGGCCTCTCCGACGATCTCGATGTCGTCGGCGCCGCCCATCATGAAGGACAGTCCGGCTCTCACCAGAGGGTCGTCGTCGACGAGCAGCAGTCGGATCGCAGTCATGGGATCCACCTAACCAGGTCGCCGCCTTCGCCAGGACGCCTGCGATCAGGACGTCTCAAATCAGCGCCGCCCGCCCCTTTTCCCGGCGCGCGCTCCGGGCGCCGCGCGCGACTCACCGCTGATCCCCGGAATGCCGCGCGGGTCGGGAAGCCGGGGCAAGAATGCCCGTGAGGGTCCGCCACGTCGCGACGGACGGGAATTCGGGGCGCTTGGACAGCGACGTGACGACGACTTGAAAAGGACCGCGTGGACCTCGCGCGAGGGCACCCCGCGGTGGAAGGAACCTTGGTCATGCGTGCCGCTTATGTCGAACAACTCGGCCCACCCGACGTCATTCGCTACGGAGAACTCGCCGCACCCGTGCCAGGTCCCGACGAGATCCTCGTCGACGTACGGGCCACCACGGTCAACCCCGTGGACGCTTTTGTCCGTTCAGGGGTCTTCCGTACGCCGCTGGAGTTCCCCTTCGTCATCGGCCGGGACCTGGTGGGCACCGTCGCGTCGGCCGGGGGCGGGTTCGCCGTCGGCGATGCCGTGTGGTGCAACAGCCTCGGCCACGGGGGCCGTCAGGGTGCGGCGGCCGAGCAGGCGGCGGTGCCCGTCGACCGGCTCTACCCGCTCCCACCTGGCGTACCTCCCGAAGTCGCGGTGGCTGTGGTCCACCCGGCCGCCGCCGCTTATCTCGCCCTGTTCACCCATGGTGACCTGTGCTCGGGCGAGACGGTCCTGGTCGGTGGAGCCGCGGGCAATGTGGGCGCCGCGCTGGTGGTCCTCGCCGTCCGCGCGGGCGCCCGAGTCATCGCGACGGCGTCGGCGCGCGACCACGACTACTGCCGGGATCTGGGAGCCGGCGAGGTGGTGGACTACCGCGATGCCGAGCTCCCGCGGCGTCTCGCGGAGCTGGCCCCCGGCGGAGTCGACCTCCATGTCGACACCTCCGGGCACAACGACCTCGCCTCCGCCGTCGCCCTGCTCGCGCATCGCGGCCGCATCGTCCTGATGGCCGGCACCAAGGACGAACCCGTCCTTCCGGTGGGTCCCCTCTACATGAAGGACGCGTCCGTACGGGGCTTCGCCATCTCCCACGCCAGCACCGGGGAGCTCGCGTCGGCGGCGACCGCCCTCAACGACCTCTTCTCCCGGGACCTGCTCCGGCCCCGCACCACGGAAACGCTGCCGCTCAGCGCCGCGGCGGACGTCCACCGACGCATGGAGCGTGGCGAACTCCACGGCATGCGGGTGGTCCTGCGCACCGACTCCTGAGCCGTCGGGGGGAGCGGCAGGCTTCTTTCGCCCCCTCCGCACCTACCCGTCCCGTACCTGGGGGCTGCGCCCAGGACCCCCGCCAAAGAGCTGCGCGTTCCCCGCGCCCCTGAAACGTCAGCCGGTCCACGGCAGCCACGCGCGCACCAGGAAGCCCCCGTCCCCCTCGACCCCGTGCTCCAACCAGCCCCCGGCCAGCGTCGCCCGCTCCGTCAGTCCGATCAGCCCCTGACCCGACCCGGGGACATGGGGGACGTCGCCCGGCGGTGCGGGATTGCCGATGGAGACCGTCAGGCCGTCTCCGCAAGCCCCGCGAACCGTCACCGTCACCTCGGCACCCGGCGCGTGCTTGCGGGAGTTGGTCAGACCCTCCTGGGCGATCCGGTACGCGGTGCGTCCGACGGAAGCGGGGACTGCGGCCGGATCGGTGACGCGGTTGTCGAGGACGACCTTCATACCGGCCGAGCGGGACTCGGTGACCAGCCCGTCGAGCGCGGCGAGCGTCGGCTGCGGCCGTCCGGCGTCGTCGGAGTCCCCGGCTCGCAGGACGCCGATGATCTCCCGCAGGTCCTGCAGCGCCTCGTGCGCGCTCTCCCGGATCACGCCGGCCGCCCGCGCGACCTCCTCCCGGGGCGCGTCCGGCCGGAACTCCAGGGCCCCTGCGTGCACGCTCAGCAGGGTGAGCCGGTGCGCCAGCACGTCGTGCATCTCACGCGCGATGGCCTCGCGCGCGAGTCGCTGTGCCTGCTCGGCCCGCAGCTCCGCCTCGGTCTCGGCCCGCCGCGCCCGGTCCCGCAGACTCAGCATGAGCTGGCGCTTGGACCGTACGAACATGCCCCAGCCGACCACCGCCGAGGTGAGCAGCGCGGTGACGGCGACGGCGACGAGGTACGGCAGATCGGGGTCGGGGCGAAGCCAGAAGAAAGCGGGAACGAGTGCGAGCTGGGCGCCGACGATCCAGGCCACGTACTTGAAGCGGCGGTGCACGGCGAGGGTGAAGAGGGCGACCATGCCCGCGCCGCCGGCGGTGGTCGAGATCAGTCCGACGGGGATCATGGCGATGGCGAGCCCCAGCGGCCAACGGCGCCGGAACCAGACCGCCGCGCAGGCGAGCGCGCCGAGCAACTGGTCGGTGACGACGAGGCCGTGCGGGATGTTCGGGTCGTGGGTCAGCGTGTCCGCGGCCGCCAGGCCGATGGCGACGGCCGGCAGGAAGCACCCGAAGTCGACGACCCAGTCGCGAACCGTGCGCCGTGGCCGTCCGGAGCGGCCCGCGCGCTCGGCGTCCGGGTCGAGCTCGGCGACCACGGCCGAGGGCAGCAGCCACCGCCGCCCCGGCAGCGTCTGGGCCTCGGGCCACGTCCACCCGATCGGCCCTTGCCACGATGTCGCCGACTCGCGCTCCGGATCGTCATCACTCACGGTCGACAAATCTACGCAGGCAGGCCCGCCGTCACCTCCCCCGCGACCGGGATCACCGACCAAAGTCGCAGCCCCTTGAGACTTTCGTCCGACCGTCGTCACCACGGCCGGCGACTTCGGTCGGGCATGCCTCGCCCCGCGGCCGATGAGTGTGGGGGGTCCGCGGGGCGAGGGTCAGCACATGAAGCAGATTCTGGAGCTACTCGGTTTTGTCGCCCTGGTCCAGGGCGCGCTGGGCCTGGTGCACGAGATCACCGGCATCGGCCTACTGCACGGGTGGGGGCTCGTACAGCGGCTCGGCTTCCTCGACGGCTACGAGATCTACGCGAGCGTCACACTTCTCGTCCTAGCGTTCGCGCTGTTCGCGGCCGCCGAGAGCCGGAAGTCCGGCTGAACGCGGACCGGACTTCCGGCGGACCGGGTCACCGGTGGATCACCGGCGACTCACCCTCGGATCAGCAGCTGAAGTTGATCAGCTTGAACGTGACGTAGTGGTCGGAGGTGTAGTAGTCCTCCTGCGTCTTCTTGCCGGTGACGATGCGACGGGCACCACGCGTCGAGGAGCCGGGCGTGATGACCGTGTACTCGTGGTAGTACCCGGTCGACTGGGAGGGCAGGACACTCTCCCGGTTCTGGAAGACGGACCCGTCCTGCGAGTACGGGAAGGGGCCTCCCGACTCGATCAGGTCCAGCGTGTCGTACGCCTGTGACGGCAGCGCGCCGTAGCAGATGCTGCCCACGGCAGTCGCCGCCGCGTTGGCGGGAACCACGGCGGTACCGCCGACGAGCAGGGCGGACATGAGGGCGACCAGAGCGCCGATGCGAGTGGTGCGTGGGGGGAATCTCATGGACTCAGGATGACGCGCGTAGACCATGGCATGTCAATGTCAAGGCAACTGATTTCTCCCGCCAAGTCCGATGAATTTTCCGGGAGTTAACCTGTCACGCGCCGTCCCCACGCGGTCCCCGCGAGCACCAGTACGCCGCCCACCAGGCCCATCGCCCCGAGGCGTTCACCGCCGAGGGCGATGGCCGCCGCGGCGGCCCACAGGGGCTCGGTTCCAAGGAGCAGGCTGACCCGCGACGGCGAGGTCCGGCGCACCGCCCACATCTGCACGAAGAAGGCGAACAGCGTGCAGAACGCGGAGAGGAACAGCAGCCCGGCCCACTCCCGCGCACCGAACCCCGCGGCCGTGCTCCACGGCGTGGCGTCGGCGCCGGTCGACAGGACGGCGAACACCGCCACGGCGGCGCCCAGTTGGACGGTCGTCAGCGGCAGCGCGTCGGCGCCCTGGACGGACTTGATGCGGGACATCGCGAGCACGTGCACAGTCCGGGCGAGGGCCGCGAGGAGCATCAGCAGGTCGCCGAGCGAGGGCCGGGTGAAGCCGCCGCCCTGGGTGAGCAGGACGACGCCGAGCACGCAGACGCCGGCCGCGGCGAGGAATGCGCGTGAAGGGCGTACGCGGGTCACGGCCGCTTCGGCGAGCGGCGTGAAGATCACGGTGAGGCTGATGATGAGACCGGCGTTGGTCGCCGAGGTGTGGACGACGCCGTATGTCTCCAGGAGGAAGATGCCGCTCAGGATCAGCCCGAGCACTCCGGCCCCGCGCCATTGTGCCGCCGTCAGGGCCCGCAGCGCTCGCCATCCCGCGGTCACCAGCACCGGAAGCACGACCGCGAAACGCAGCACCAGGACGGCGATCACCGTCCGCGCGGTGGTGATGTCCTTGGCGGCGAGATAGCTGGCGCCCCACACCGCGGCCACGAGCAGCAGGGGCAGGTCGGTGAGCCAGGCACGGCGGGGCGCGAGCGCGCCGGGTACGGCGAACGACGACATGGGAGCGGCTCCGGGGCTCCGGCGGACGGGCAAGCGTGGAGACGGCTGCGGCTCGCACGGGAACGATCACCGTACCTGCGCGGCGACGGGGTTGGGAACTGTTGCCGGTTGACCGTGCTTGGGTGCGTTGGAGTGTGCATGAGTGAGTGAGCGCGGCGGCTGGGGTGCGCGCGGATGCGGCGGAACAGGGGTTCTTGCATCGAATGCGTGACCTTTGCGGGAGGTGCTCGTTGGGTAGGGTGACGGGATCTTCGGTGTCGGGCAGGGGGCGAGAGGATGGGTGGGCTGCGCGAGGTGGCAGCGCCGTTCGTCGCCCTCGGCCCGTCGGGCGTCGCTGTCCGCGCCCGGCTCAAGCATCTGACACCCGGGGACGAGAAGGTGCTGCGGCTGGTCGGCGACCATCTCGGCACGCTGGCCGGGCGGGACCTCAAGGCCCGGTGCGCCGCCGGGCTGGGGCACGACGCGGACGCGTGGGCGCAGCGCAAGCGGGCCCTGACGGAGGAGTCGTCCTCGCGCTGGGCCGGGTCGATGTCGCGTCGCTTTCCCTCACCGGGGCCAGGAGTGGGCCGACCGCATCGCTGTGAACCGGGCGGTGACGTACCGCATACACGAGGACGTCCAGCGGGGCCGCTGGTATCTGACCGCCTCCTGGACCATCCCGCCGGTCCAGACCGTGCCCCTGGCCCAGGCACGGGCGGGCGGCCTGGTCGGCGTCGACACCAACGCCGACCATTTCGCCGCCTGGCGGCTCGACGTCCACGGCAACCCGGTCGGCCGGCCGCACCGCTTCGACTACGACCTGTCCGGCACCGCCGCCCACCGCGACGCCCAGGTCCGCCACGCCCTGATCCGGCTGCTGCACTTCGCCCAGCGGCACAGCCTGGCCATCGCGGTCGAGGACCTGGACTTCGCCACGGACAAGACGCGGGAGAAGCACGGACGCCGCAAGAAGTTCCGCCGGCTCATCTCCGGCATGCCCGTGGCCCGGCTGCGGGCCCGGCTGGTGTCGATGGCCGCCGAACTCGGCATCCCCGTCGTCGCCGTCGATCCCGCCTACACCAGCAAGTGGGGCGCCCAGCACTGGCAGAAACCCCTCACCACGAAGAACAGGAAGACCACTCGCCACGACGCGGCAGCGGTGGCGATCGGCAGGCGCGCCCTGGGGCACCCGATCCGGCGACGGACGGCACCGCCCCCGCACGACCGGAGCGATCGTGTGGGGCATCGGACCGTCCAGGCCGAACCGGTGGCCTTGGGGCGTGAGGGAACCCGCCCCCGTATGCCCGGACCACGGACACGATCCGTGTGCGCCGGATACGGAGTGAAAGCGGAGGACCAGTGTGCCCAGCACCGTTCGGGGCACGCGGCTGAGCATGGGTTCTGGCAACAGGACTCACTTCCGCTCAGTCTTTAGGAACGGTGACTAGGCGTTTTCCGGGAGCTCGTACGAGCCGTACTCCGGGCGGCCCGCCGGGTCGTACGACTGGATGGAGACCCCGGCGGCGGTGACGCGGCCGCCGGTGTGCCGGAAGGCCGTCGGGACGGCGCCCTCGGGGAACAGGCGCAGACCGGTGCCGAGTACGACCGGGAAGGTCAGTACGTGGATCGTGTCGACGAGGTCCAGGGCGAGCAGGGACTGGACGAGGGCTCCGCTGCCGTGAACCTGGAGCTCGCCGTCGGTGCGCTCCTTCAGGGCGGTGACCTCTTTGGCGAGGTCACCGCCGATCACGGTCGTGCCGGCCCAGTCCGGCTCGGTGAGGCTCGATGAGGCGACGTACTTCGGCAGCGCGTTGAGCTTGGAGGCGACCGGGTCGGCCGGGTCGGTCACCTTCGGCCAGAACGAAGCGAAGATGTCGTACGTACGCCGGCCGAGCAGGAACGCGCCCACGCCGTCGAAGACCTCGTTGATGAACCGGCCGAAGTCGTCGTCGCCGTACGGGAAACTCCAGCCGCCCTGCTCGAAGCCGCCGCGAGGGTCCTCCTGGGGTCCGCCGGGGGCCTGGTAGACGCCGTCGAGAGTGACGAAGATGGTGGAGACGAGCTTGCCCATGGCGGGTGCCTGCTTTCTGATGCGGGGTCCGTTGTCATCACTTCAGACCCCGCCCGCCCCCGCAACTCATCGCTGCACCCGGCGTGCGTCGAGAACATTCCTCCGGCCGGGCCCTGCTTGTCGCCGCCCTGGGCCTTCCTCAGGGCGTTGGCGAGGCTTTCGACGGTGCGTGACTGCAGGATCACACGCCCGTTGCCCTCCAGGGCGGCCAGGAACCCGAGTTCGGTGTCCGTTCGCCGCCAGCACCTCGCTGCCCGGGCCGCTGGGATGGACGCATGACCTCACAAGGAACCACGACTTCGCAAGCGACAATGAACGGCAAGGTGGCCCTGGTGACCGGCGGGAGCCGGGGCATAGGCGCCGCAACGGCGGCCCGGCTCGCGCGGGCAGGAGCGGACATCGCCCTCACCTACGTGAACGGCAAGGAGGGGGCCGAGGACGTCGTACGAGCCGTAGAGGCCCTGGGGCGGCGCGGGCTCGCGCTGCGGGCGGACTCCGCGGACCCGGAGGAGGCCGGCGGCGCCGTGCGACGGGTGGTGGAGACGCTCGGCGGCCTCGACATCCTGGTGAACAACGTGGGCATCGGCCTGCTCGCCCCTTTGGAGAGCCTGTCCCTCGCCGATGTCGACCGGGTCCTGTCCGTGAACGTACGCGGTGTCTTCCTCGCCTCCCAGGCCGCCGCCGCCCACATGGACCGCGGCGGGCGGATCATCACCGTCGGCACGTGTATGACACAGCGGGTGCCCGGGCCCGGCGGAACCCTGTACGCGACGAGCAAGTCCGCCCTGATCGGTCTGACCAAGGCTCTGGCGCGCGAGTTGGGTGATCGTGGCATCACCGCGAACATCGTGCATCCAGGGCCGATCGACACGGACATGAATCCGGCGGACGGGCCGCATGCCGCGGGCCAGGCGGCGATGACGGCGCTGGGGCGGTTCGGGGCGGCGGGTGAGGTGGCGTCGGTGGTGGCCTATCTGGCGGGGGCGGAGGCGGCGTACGTCACGGGGGCGGAGTTCGCGGTGGACGGGGGGTACGCGGCGTAGGGGCGGCCTGATTCGCCTCCTCCGCCCCTACCCGTCCCGTCCGTCCCTGGGGGCTGCGCCCCCGGCCCCGCGCCAAAAGACTGCGCAGTTCCCCGCGCCCCTGAAGTCAGCCGCCGAGTTCCTGGTGGCGGGCCGCCAGGCGGGATGCGCCCTCGGCCGTCAGGGAGCCGTACAGGCGCAGTCGGGAGATGCCGCCGTCGGGGAAGATGTCCACGCGCGCGTGGGTGGCGACGGTGTTGGCCGCGAGGGTGAAGCGGTGGTTGGTGTCGGGCTGGAGGCGGGTGCGGGGGAGGATTTCCGTCCAGTCGCCGTCGGCGCCGTTCTTCACCGACACCGACGCCCACCCGGCCGAGTTGCCCTTCAAGTACGCCGTGTCGATCTCGATCGCACGGATCTCGGACTGGCCGACGAGCTGGTACCGGATCCAGTCGTTCCCGGTGTCGCGGCGGCGACGCGTCTCCCAGCCGTCGTCCATCTTGCGGGACCGGCCCGGCTGGATGGTGTTGGTGGCGGGCGAGTAGAAGAGGTTGGACGCGTCCTCGACCTGACCGCCGTTCTCCAGGGCGACGACGTCGAAGGTGCCGAGGACCGACAGCCACGTCGGGTCGGGCACGACCTCGCCGTACACCCGCAGGCGGGCGATACCGCCGTCGGGGTGCTGGTTGACGCGCAGGTGCGTGAAGCGCTGCTCGACGGCGACGGCGAAGCCGTTCGCCGCGTGGCCGCCGACCGCCGTGCGCGGCACGAGCGTCGTCCACTTCACGTCGTCGGCGAGGAGTTCCTCGGGAGACGGGGAGCCGGGTACCGACGCACCCTCGACCGACACCGCCTGCGGGTAGTTGCCGCGGAAGTGGGCCGTGTCGACCACGATCCCGCGGATCACGCCGGGCGCGCCGAGGCGGACCAGCGCCCAGTCGTGGTCCTCCGCCGTGGGCCACGGATGTTCTGCCGAGGCGCCACGGCGCCGCCGCGTCTCCCAGCCGTCCATGATCTTGCCCTTGTGGCCGAAGTGCTCGGGGTCGAACTCGGCGGCCTCGGGCACGAGAAGGTTCTCCCGCTGGGCGAAGAACTCGTCGTTGGCGGCGATGACACCCGCGCCGAGCTGCCGGTCGGCGAGGTTGGCGTACTGGGTGAAGGGGAAGTCGGCGGTGCGGTAGTCCGCGTACGGGTCGCCTCCTCCGTAGGGGTTCGCGTCGCCGGTGAAATGAGGTATCGCCGTCACGGTGATCAGGTCTGCCTTTCGAGGGTCGGCCGCTGCGGGTGCGGGGCGGGTGCGCGATTTACGGGTGGCGGGTCAGGAGCTGTCCGGTCGGCTCGCCGAACTCGCCCTCGGCCACGATGCGTTCGCCGCGCAGCCAGGTGGACTTGACGACGCCGCTGAGGGTCTTGCCCGCGTACGCCGTGACGTGGTTGCGGTGCTGGAGCGCCGCGGGGTCCACGGTGAAGGTCTCGTCGGGCGCGAGGACCGCGAAGTCGGCGTCGCGGCCGGCCTCGATGGCGCCCTTGCGGTCGTCGAGGCCGACCAGCTGCGCGGTGCGCGAGGACATCCAGCGGACCACGTCCTCCAGGCCGTGGCCGCGCTTGCGGGCCTCCGTCCAGACGGCGGAGAGGCTGAGCTGCAGGCCGGAGATGCCGCCCCACGCGGTGGCGAAGTCGTCGGTCTTCAGGTCGGCCGTCGACGGCGAGTGGTCGGTGACGACGCAGTCGATGGTGCCCTCGGCGAGCGCCCGCCACAGCAGGTCCTGGTTGGCGGCCTCACGGATGGGCGGGCAGCACTTGAACTCGCTGGCACCGTCGGGGACTTCCTCGGCGGTGAGCGTCAGGTAGTGCGGGCAGGTCTCCACGGTGAGCCGTACGCCCTCGGCCTTGGCGGCGGCGATCAGCGGCAGCGCGTCACTGGACGACAGGTGCAGCACGTGCACGCGCGCGTCGAGCCGCTTGGCCTGGGCGATGAGGTTCTCGATGGCGGTGTCCTCGGCGTCGCGCGGGCGCGAGGCGAGGAAGTCGGCGTATTTCTGGCCACCCTTCTGCGGGGCGGCGGCGAGGTGGTGCGGGTCCTCGGCGTGCACGATCAGCAGGCCGCCGAAGCCGGCGATCTCGGCGAGGGACTGGGCGAGCTGGTCCTGGTCCAGCTCGGGGAACTCGTCCACGCCCGAGGGCGACAGGAACGCCTTGAAGCCGTAGACGCCCGCGTCGTGCAGCGGCCGCAGGTCCTTGACGTTGCCGGGCAGGGCGCCGCCCCAGAAGCCGACGTCGATGTGCGCCTTGGAGCGGGCGACGTCCTTCTTGGTACGGAGGTTGTCGACCGTCGTCGTCGGCGGGAGGGAGTTGAGCGGCATGTCGACGAGGGTGGTGATGCCACCGGCGGCCGCGGCGCGCGTCGCGGTCCAAAAGCCCTCCCACTCCGTGCGGCCAGGGTCGTTCACATGGACGTGGGTGTCGACGAGGCCGGGCAGCAGGACATCGTCGCCGAAGTCCTCGAAGCGTGCACCGGCCGGTACCTCGGCGTCGTGCGCGAGCACGGCCGTGATCTTCCCCGCGGCGACCGCGACCGATGCGGCGCGCGTCCCTTCGGGAGTGATGACGCGCGTCGAGCGCAGCACCAGTTCGACGTCGGACACCCGGACCCCTCTCTCTGCCGCTGTTGACTCCCGATACCGCGGGTTCACGTCCACGTAACGAAATTCAACGTTCTGTTGAAGGAGTCTTCACTCCGGCCTTCGCACAGTCAAGGGCACACCCCTCCACTCTGCCCCCGCTGCACAACCTCTGGACGTTTCCACAAGGCGGAATTAGAATTCCGTGAAGCAGAACGTAGCTACACACAACCAGGCAGTCAACCGACTGCCGGGTAGGCTGCATCTGCCCACCCGATCACCCGCCACCACCCTCTTCGAGGCCCTGCGGGCCGCACCTCTCGATTCTGAGCCTTGAAAGGACCGCGCCCGTGCCGACGTCCAGCGCCAGCACCACCGACGCCGCCAAAACATCCGCCCCCAGTGGCGGCGTCCAGTCCCTCGAGCGCGCCTTCGACCTGCTCGAGCGTATGGCGGACGCCGGGGGCGAGGTCGGCCTGAGCGAGCTCTCCGCGAGCAGCGGCCTGCCGCTGCCCACCATCCACCGGCTCATGCGCACGCTGGTGGCCTGCGGATACGTACGCCAGCAGCCCAACCGCCGATACGCGCTCGGCCCCCGCCTGATCCGGCTCGGTGAGTCCGCCTCCCGACTGCTCGGCACCTGGGCCCGCCCCTACCTGGCACGCCTCGTGGAGGAGACCGGCGAGACGGCGAACATGGCGCTGCTCGACGGGGACGAGATCGTCTACGTCGCGCAGGTGCCGTCGAAGCACTCGATGCGGATGTTCACCGAGGTGGGCCGTCGCGTGCTGCCGCACTCCACGGGCGTGGGCAAGGCGCTGCTCGCGCACACCCCGGCCGACGAGGTGCGCGCGCTGCTGGCCCGTACGGGCATGCCCGCCGCGACGGAGAAGACCATCACCACGCCTGACGGCTTCCTCGACGCACTCGACGAGGTGCGCCGGCTCGGCTACGCGGTCGACGACAACGAGCAGGAGATAGGGGTCCGCTGCCTGGCCGTCTCCGTGCCCGACTCCCCCACCGCCGCCGCCATTTCGATCTCCGGCCCGGCGGGCCGTGTCACCGAGGCGGCCACGGACAAGATCGTGCCCGTGCTGCAGCAGGTCGCGGTCGAGCTGTCGGAGGCGCTGGCGAGCTCGGGGCCCGGGGCCTGATCGGGCCGTCCCCTCAGGCGCCGGCCGCCTGTCGCCGATCATCCGTTGTCGGCCGTCTGTCGCCGGCCCGCCGTTCCCGGTCGTCCGCCGCCCGCCGAGGCGGCGCGTCGATCCGGCCGTCGGCCATCTCCCGTACCGCGTCCGCCTCCCCGAGGTGGGCGCGGTCGTGCGTCACCAGGACGGTGGCGGTGGCGCGCTCCCGGGTGAGCCGGACCAGGAGGTCCAGGACGGCCGCGCCCCGCTCGTGGTCGAGCGCGCTGGTCGGTTCGTCGACGAGGAGCACGGACGGCTCGTTGACCAGCGCGCGGGCGATGTTCACGCGCTGCCGCTGACCGCCGGAGAGCTGGTGCGGCCGCCGGTGCGCCAGCTCCGCGAGCCCCACCGCGGCCAGCAACTCCCTTGCTCGGTCCGCCACGTGGCGTCGTCCGTCGAGGTGGCCCATCACCTGGAGCTGTTCCAGCGCCGTCAGCGAGGGCAGCAGGTTCGGCTGCTGGAAGACGATGCCGATCTCCCGCCGCCGCAGCACGGCTCGCTCGGCGGGGCTCAGCGTCCCCGTCTCCGTACCGCTCACGAGGACGCGTCCGTGGTCCGGCGTGGCCAGGGTCGCGGCGACGGCGAGCAGGCTGGACTTGCCGGAGCCGGACGGGCCGACGATCGCCGTCATGGTCCCGGCCGGGGCGTCGAGGCCGACCCGGTCGAGGGCGGTCAGGCGGCCCTCGCCGTCCGGATAGGTAAGCGTGATGTCGTCCAGAGTCAGGCTCATCGGTCTCTTCCCAGCGTGGTCATCAAGTACTTCCCGGCGTGGTCAACGGGGGCTTCGCGGCGTGGACATCAGGCACTTCCCGGCGTGGTCAACGGGGGCTTCGCGGCGTGGTAGTCGAGCACTCCCCGGCGTGGTCATCAGGCACTTTTCGGCGCGGTCAACGAGCGCTTCGCGGCGTGGTCAACGGGCGCTTCGCGACGTGATCATCGAGCGCTCCCCAGCGCGGTCAGCGGGTCGACGGCTGTGATCCGTCGGATGGACAGGCCCGCGCCGAGCGCCCCCAGAGCGATCATCACGGCGGCGGGCCCGAGGACTGTCGGCGTGTCGAGAAGGAACGGCACATCGCCACCCCGCACGAGTCCGCCGATGGCGGTGGCGAGCCCCGTGCCGAGGAGCGTCCCGGCCGTGAGCATCAGCACTGCCTGCCCGAGCGCGTCGCGCAGCAGATACGGCGTCGAGGCGCCCAGTGCCTTCAGTACGGCGATGTCGCCGGAGCGCTGGATCGTCCAGACCGTGAAGAACGCCCCTATGACGAGCGCCGAGATGACGAAGAGGAATCCGCGCATGAGCTGCAGCGAGCCGTTCTCCGCGCGGTAGGAGCCGATCGCGGTGAGGGCGGCGTCCTTGGTGAGGGTCTTGGTACCGGCGACCCGGTCCCCCGCCGTGAGGTCGGTTCCGTCGGTGCGGAGGGCGACCACGGTGGCGTCACCGGACAGGGCCGTCCACACCACCGGTGTATGGCTGTACGAGGCGTCGCCCGCGACCGCCGCGACGGTCCGCTCGGTGCCGCCGAGCCGTACGCGGTCGCCGACCTCGACGCGGAGTTCACCGGCGGCCTTCTCGGAGAGCACGATCCGGTCGGGGCCGACGCCGCGGGGAGCGATCCCGGAGCCCGGCTCGACGGCGAAGGTCGACACCGCGGCCGTACGGTTCCCGGCGACCGCGTTCAGCGTGCGCACGCCGATCGGCTCCGCCGAGATGATGCCCGGACGCTCGGCCCAGGTCCGCCAAGCGCGCGGGGGCACCGTCGAGCCGGTGAAGGTCACCGACTGGCCGTCGGGCGGCACGGCGAAGGCGAGGTGGTCGGCGGGCAGGCCGGTGATCGCCGAAGTGTTCTCCTCGGCGAGCCCGGCGGTCAGCCCGGACAGCAGCCCCACGAGCAGGGTGATCAACACGACCACGGCCCCCATGAGGGTGAACCGCCCCTTGGCGAACCGGAGGTCTCTCCATGCGACGAACATGCCCCCACCCTGCGGCCCGGGCCGCGTCCGGGGCATCGCGCCACGGCACGGTTCACCCGAATCGAAGGAGCGAGCCGGGTCTGTCGAAGGGCGGAACCCCGCGCCGCCGAAGTACGCACCCCACATTCAAACTTTCGGTTGACCGGGCCCCGCCCGGCCCCGCCTACCCTGGAACGACCATGGACGTCCGCCGCCACTCCCCCGTCGTCGCCACCCTGCGCCTGTGCCTGTACGCGCTGCTCGCGGGGCTCCTCGCGCTGGCCGCGGTCCGTTCCGGGGACAGCGCGCAGCCCCTGGCCGTCGTGCTGTCGGCCCTCGGGACGGGCACGGTGTTCGCGGCGGGCGTGTGCACCCCGGCGGTGCACCGCTCTCGGCGTACGGCCGCGGTGTGGCTGGCCGCCCTGAGCGCGAGCTGGCTGGTGCTCCTCACCCTGTCGCCGGACGGCCTGTGGGTGGCGTTCCCGCTCTACTTCCTGCAGTTGCACCTGCTGCCCGTGCGCTGGAGTCTGCCCGCGGTCGCCCTGACCGCCGCGGCGGCCATCGCGAGCTTCCTGGCGCACGGTTCGCACATCACGCCGGGCGCCTTCATCGGCCCGCTCCTCGGGGCGGCGGTCGCGGTGGCCACGGTCCTCGGGTACGAGGCGCTGTACCGGGAGAGCGAGCGCCGCCGGGAGCTCATCGAGGAGCTGATCGCCACCCGCGCCGAGCTGGCCGACGCCGAGCGCACCGCGGGCACGCTCGCCGAGCGGGAGCGGCTCGCTCACGAGATCCACGACACGCTCGCGCAGGGCCTGTCCAGCATCCAGCTGCTGCTGCGCGCCGCCCAGCGCCTGCTGCCCGCGGACTCCCGGGCGGCCCCGCACATCGAACAGGCCCGCTCGACGGCCCAGGACAACCTCGCCGAGGCCCGCCGCTTCGTCCGCGCCCTCACCCCGCCCGACCTCGAACGCGGTTCGCTCGCCGGAGCCCTGGAGCGGCTGTGCCGGTCGGCCGCCGTCGACACCCCGAGGATCCACTTCTCGGTGAGCGGCCCCCCGGCCGAGCTCCCGACCCCGTACGAAGTGGCCCTCCTGCGGATCGCCCAGTCGGCCCTCGGCAACACGCTGCGCCACGCGCGCGCAGGCCGCGCCGAGATCACCCTCAGCTTCATGGACACGGCGGTCGCCCTGGATGTCGTGGACGACGGCGTGGGCTTCGCCCCCGATACCGTGCGGCCCGAGGGGGCCCGCGAGGACGGCGGTTTCGGTCTTCCCGCGATGCGCTCGCGCGCGGAGTCGCTGGGCGGGACGTTCACCGTCGAGTCGGCGCCGGGCCAGGGCACGGCGGTGGCGGTCACACTCCCGCTGCCCATCACCGGGAACCCGGCCGGTACGGAGAAGCCGACCGGTACCGGAAAGCCGACCCTCACCGAGGAGCCGACCGGTACGGGAGCGTCGCCCGTCCCCAAGAAGCCAACCGGTACTGCAGAACCGCCCGCCACCCGGAAGCCGACCAGTACCGGAGAACCGCCCGCCACCCGGAAGCCGACCAGTGCGGGAGAGCCCGCCGTCGCCGGAGATCCGGCCCTCACCAGGGACCGAGTGCCCCTCCGGCTCCCCTCCGCGCGTTCCGTCGGGAGCCGCGCATGACCATCCGTCTGCTGCTCGCGGACGACCATCCCGTCGTACGCGCCGGGCTGCGCGCCGTCCTGTCCGCGGAGCCGGACTTCGAGATCGTCGCGGAGGCACCGACGGCGGAGGCGGCGGTCGACCGCGCCGGAGCGGGCGGCGTCGACGTCGTGCTCATGGACCTGCAGTTCGGTCCCGGCATGCACGGCGCGCAGGCCACTGCGGCGATCACGGCCCGCCCCGGCGCGCCCCGCGTCCTGGTGCTGACCACCTACGACACCGACGCGGACATCCTCGCGGCGGTCGAGGCGGGCGCGGCCGGCTACCTCCTCAAGGACGCCCCACCCGAGGAGCTGTCCGCCGCGGTCCGCACCGCCGCCTCGGGCCACTCTGCTCTCGCTCCCTCGGTCGCCGACCGCCTGATGGACCGGATGCGCACCCCGGCGGCCGCCCTGAGCCGCCGCGAACTGGAGGTACTAGAACTGGTCAAGGACGGTCTCTCCAACCATCAGATCAGCAAGCGACTGTTCCTGAGTCAGGCGACAGTGAAGTCCCATCTGGTGCACATCTACGCCAAGTTGGGCGTGGATTCGCGCACGGCGGCGGTGGCGGTGGCCACGGAGCGAGGGGTCATCCGGAGAGGCTGAACCGGCCGAGCCGGAGGTCTACGGCTGTCGCCGCGGCGCTTCTCCGAACAGCTCCACCGCGCTGCGGACATCGGCGAGGCTCGTCGCCAGTGCGCTGACCGAGCCGATCGCGCCCGCGATCAGGAGCAGGGAGCGACGCAGCCGGGGGATCTCGGGGATGCCGCTGACGGCCATCGCGGCGAGGGCCGCGAGTTCGTCCTCGGCTATGCCGCGGTCGGGGAACTCGGCCGGGTGCGCGGCGAGTGCACGGCGCAGCCGGGAGACGGCGGTGCTCAGTTCCGCCACCCTCGGATCCTCGTCCCTGCCGGTCACTGGCCTCTGCCCCAAGCTCCGCAACACAGCTCTCCCCCTCGCACGCCTTCGTGCGTCAGTCCTTCGTACGTCGGCCCCAGCTCCCCTTGGCGGTGGTCGGGCGCCGGGGGACGCGGGCCAGTAAACGCCACCCCGTGCGCCCGGCGCCACTCCGCGGACCGAAATTCAGCCCATGGTCACCACAGGGCCCGCCCTGGTTCCGGGGCGCGCTCCGGCAGGGTCGGGTATGCAGGGGACATGACGGAGAACAAAGACCAGGTGGCCGGGCTGTTGTTGGCGGCCGGCGGCGGACGGCGCCTCGGAGGTCGCCCCAAGGCACTCCTGTCCCACCGGGGGCGCCCCCTTGTCGAACACGCGGTCGACGTCCTGCGTGCGGGGGGCTGCACCCGGGTCCATGTGGTGCTGGGCGCCCAGGCCGACGCCGTACGGGAGCGGGCGGAACTGCCGGGCTGCGTCCTCGTCGACAACCCGGAGTGGGAGGAGGGGATGGGCTCCTCGCTGCGGGCGGGACTGGACTCGCTGGCCGGCACGGGGGCGCGGGCCGCTCTGGTGTCACTCGTCGATCAGCCCGGGATCGGGCAGGAGGCGGTGGCCCGGGTACTGGCCGCCTACGAGTCGCCCCTGTCACTCGCGGCGGCGGCGTACCACGGAGAGCGCGGCCACCCGGTGCTCTTCGGCGCCGGGCACTGGGCCGGGATCGCGGCGACCGCCACCGGTGACCGCGGGGCACGCGCCTACCTGAAGGCGCACGAGGACGCGATCACGCTCGTCGAGTGCGGCGATGTGGCACAGGCGTACGACATCGACACGGAAGGCGATCTGATCCACCTTGAGTAAGCATGGTGGCACCGAGCGCCACCTTGCCTCGACTCAGAGAATCTCGACATCAACAAACCATTGAACTTCCACCATGAGGAAACTAGTATCCACTGCTCAGAAGCGCTGGACCGCCCCGAAGGCGCGGTCAGCCGCATCCGGTGCCCGTGGCACCCAGTGCCGTAAGTACGCAGCTCGCTGAAGGAAGTGACAGCTCATGTCCGCACCAGCGCCGTCCCCGCTGGCCATCGTCGACGCCGAGCCCCTGCCCCGGCAGGAAGAGGTCCTCACCGAAGCGGCCCTCGCCTTCGTGGCCGAGCTGCACCGGCTGTTCACGCCCCGGCGTGACGAGCTCCTCGCCCGCCGCGCGCAGCGCCGCGCCGAGATCGCCCGCACCTCCACGCTCGACTTCCTTCCGGAGACCGCCGCGATCCGCGCGGACGACTCCTGGAAGGTGGCTCCCGCTCCGGCCGCCCTGAACGACCGTCGTGTCGAGATCACCGGCCCCACCGACCGCAAGATGACCATCAACGCCCTCAACTCGGGCGCCCGGGTGTGGCTCGCGGACTTCGAGGACGCCTCCGCGCCCACCTGGGAGAACGTGGTCCTCGGCCAGCTCAACCTGATCGACGCGTACACCCGGAACATCGACTTCACCGACCCGAAGTCCGGCAAGTCGTACGCCCTGAAGGCGAACGACGAGCTCGCGACGGTCGTCATGCGGCCGCGCGGCTGGCACCTGAACGAGCGCCACCTCCTCGACGCGGACGGCAAGCCCGTGCCGGGCGCGCTCGTCGACTTCGGCCTCTACTTCTTCCACAACGCGCAGCGCCTGCTCGACCTCGGCAAGGGCCCGTACTTCTACCTCCCGAAGACCGAGTCCCACCTGGAGGCCCGCCTCTGGAACGACGTCTTCGTCTTCGCGCAGGACTACATCGGCATCCCGCAGGGCACGGTCCGCGCGACCGTCCTGATCGAGACGATCACGGCCGCGTACGAGATGGAGGAGATCCTCTACGAACTCCGCGACCACGCCTCCGGGCTGAACGCAGGCCGCTGGGACTACCTCTTCTCCATCGTCAAGAACTTCCGTGACGGCGGCCAGAAGTTCGTGCTCCCGGACCGCAACGCGGTCACGATGACGGCCCCGTTCATGCGCGCGTACACCGAGCTGCTCGTCCGCACCTGCCACAAGCGCGGTGCGCACGCGATCGGCGGCATGGCGGCGTTCATCCCCTCGCGTCGCGACGAAGAGGTCAACAAGGTTGCCTTCGAGAAGGTCAAGGCCGACAAGGACCGCGAGGCGAACGACGGCTTCGACGGGTCGTGGGTGGCCCACCCGGACCTGGTGCCGATCGCGATGGCCTCCTTCGACGCGGTCCTCGGCGACAAGCCCAACCAGAAGGACCGGCTGCGTGAGGACGTCTCCGTCGCCGCCGGAGACCTGACCGCCATCGATTCCCTGGACGCCAGGCCCACGTACGACGGTCTGGTCAACGCCGTCCAGGTCGGCATCCGCTACATCGAGGCCTGGCTGCGCGGCCTCGGCGCGGTCGCCATCTTCAATCTGATGGAGGACGCGGCCACCGCCGAGATCTCCCGCTCGCAGATCTGGCAGTGGATCAACGCGGGCGTCGAGTTCGAGCACGAAGGAAAGTCCGTGAAGGCCACGCCGGAACTGGCCCGCGAGGTCGCCGCCGAGGAGCTGGCGAACATCCGCGCCGAGATCGGCGAGGAGGCCTTCGCGGCCGGCCACTGGCAGCAGGCCCACGACCTGCTCCTGGAGGTCGCGCTCGACGAGGACTACGCGGACTTCCTGACGCTGCCCGCCTACGAGCAGCTGGCCGGCTGAACCGTCACTTGTCCGAGTGGCCCAGGGACTTTCCCGGGGCCACTCGGTCGCGTACGAGGCGCTTCACCGCGGTGGGTTCCGGGAAGCCCTGCTCCCGCCTGTCCCAGACGACCTCGTCGTCGACCCGTACGACGAAGACACCGCCGGTGCCGGGCTTCAGGGACAGCTCCGTCAGCTCGGTCTCGAACGTCGTGAGCAGTTCCTGGGCCAGCCAGGCGGCGCGAGGCAGCCAGCGGCACTGGGTGCAGTACTCGATCTGAACGCGGTGCATCTCTGTCATCCGAGGTGTACCGACCAATCCTGTTCCGCCGCCGGTTTGCCGTGCAGGTCCGGGACCCGCTTCAGCCAGTCCGGCCGGCCTTCCTGGGTTTTCGCCGCGCGGTGGGCGTCTTCGGCGGCGAGCTCCTCCCGGGTGGGGAAGTCCGTGGGCAGCCAGGCCGCGGAGGCCCGCACGCGGGCATGGAGATAGCCGACGTAGGCCTCGCGCACCGCGTCGGGGGTGGTGAAACCGGGCTCTTCCGTGAGCCAGGCGTCGGGCACCTCGGCCAGGACCGAGCGCAGGAGTTCCTCGGTCACCAAGGGGGCGAGTGCGGCGTCCGCCGCCCGCGTGTCCGGGGTGTGGCCACCGAGGGCGTGGCGCCGGAAGTCGTACGACTTCTCCGGTGCCGAGGCGTCCCAGCGGTGGTGGAAGACCAGGGCGGCGCCGTGGTCGATGAGCCACAGCCGCGGGGGCGCGATGCCGAAGGTGGGCCAGATCATCAGGTTCGAGCTGTGCACCGTGCGGTCCACGTTGACCGTGAGGGCGTCGAGCCAGATCACCTTGCCCGCCTCCAGCGGGTCGACGGGGAACGTCTTGGCGATCTCCGGAGTGAAGTCCTTCGCGCCCGGCAGATAGTCCATGCCGAGGTTGAGGCCGGCGCTGGAGCGCAGGAGGTCCTGGACCTCCTGGTGAGGCTCGTGCTCGCCCACCGCCGGGTCGAAGTGCACGAGGACCAGCTCGGGGAACCTCAGCCCGAGGGCGCGCGCCAGCTCACCGACGATGATCTCGGCGACCAGCGCCTTGCGGCCCTGCGCGGAGCCCGTGAACTTCACGACGTACGTGCCCAGGTCATCGGCCTCGACGACTCCGGGCACGGAGCCGCCCGCCCTCAGCGGGGTCACGTATCGAACAGCGGTCACGTCGCGCAGCACACCGGCCAGCCTAAGGCAGCGGACGGGACAGGTGATCGGCATCTCCGCGCCGCCCGGCCCCGGCCATGATCGCAAGTCACGCCCTTCACTCCGGGCGGACGATCAACTCGACGTCTCCCGCAGCGGGTTGGGCAGCGGCACATACCGCGCGTCCGCGCCGTCCGCGCCCGTCCACCGCAGCAGGAGGTTCGTCTTGCCGGGCAGGGTCGGCGAGGAGAGCAGGTCCGCGATCTCGGGGAGGCCGCGCTCCGTGTCGTAGCGGATCA
The DNA here is from genome assembly GCF_044457265.1 of Streptomyces sp. NPDC050564. NCBI lineage: Bacteria > Bacillati > Actinomycetota > Actinomycetes > Kitasatosporales > Streptomycetaceae > Streptomyces > Streptomyces sp. NPDC050564. The sequence goes on from NZ_JBITGS010000042.1 coordinate 37,057, forward strand.
GCTCCCGTCGTACGGCGGGCCACGGGTCGAGGCCCGGGTGGCGCTCGACGAGGAGCGCGGCGAGTTCGGTGAGGTGGTTGACGATCAGGCAGTACACGAGGCGTTCCCAGCCGGCCGCGCGCGTCACCCCGGACAGCAGCTTCACGCCCTCGGCGTCCCGGAAGAGTGCCTGCACGGGTATGCCGTAGGCGTCGACGGCGACCAGCGAGTTCTGCACATGCGCCTCGACGACGACTCCGTGCCGCGCGAACGCCTCCAGCACCGGGGGCACCATCTGGCGCAGATACGCCGCCCACCAGGAAGAGGGGTCGGTGAGCCGGTCGAGGGGGCTGCCGTCGAAGCCTTCCACCAGGGCGGCCGCGAGGAGCGGGGTCGCGCCCGGCACCAAGTGCTCGTGCAGTCCGTCGCGGACGAGGACGGCAAGTTCCTCGAAGGCGAAGTCGACGGTGCGGTAGCCGCGGTCACTCAGCCAGGCCGCGGGACCCGGCACTGCGGCGAAGGCCGTGGCGGTCGCCTCATCGGTACGCAGCATTTTCAGCAGGTCGTGCCGCCACAGCCGGCGAATGTCGTTGGTGATGCGCACGTCGAGGCTGAACTTCACGAACAGATCGCCCTCGGGCGCGTACAGCGTGCGGACGGCGGCTGTCGGCCACAGGAGCCGTGCGGTGCGCCCCAGGCGTAGCAGCCGGCCGTCCGCGAAGGCGTCCCGGATCTCCGGGCGGGCGCCGACCAGGTCTAGCTGCCAGGGGTGGGCGGGCAGCAGCCGGTAGCCGGGCGGGGTCCTGCCGAGGGCGTCGAGCGCCGTCGTGTCGCCCTCCTCCACGACCGCGTCAGCCCGCACGGCGAGCAGGTCCAGCGGGAAGCGGGCGTACGCCTCGGGCGCGTACGGCAGCCAGCCGGTGACCGGGCCGCCGCCGCGGGCCTTGGGCGCGGGGTGGTGCGGGTGCCCGGTGATCAGGGACTGTTCGGAGCGCAGATACGGGTCCTCGGGCGGTGTCGTGCGGCCGCGCGCGGTGAGCAGCGCGGCCACCGCGTCCCGGCTGTCGATCATCTCGGCGGGCAGCTCGGAGTTGGACAGGCCGGTGCAGCGGCGCAGTTCCTCGGCGGTGAGTTTGACCAGCTCGGGGTGGGTGAGCCGGTGCCAGGCGCCGCCCGCGTAGACCTCGGGTTCCATGGGCCGCCGAGCACCCCGCACGCGCAGCAGTCGGCCACTGGCCCGGAGCCGGAACACGCCCGCGTCCTGCGCGGGCTCCCCCACTTCCCGCAGGAGACAATTGAGCAGTGGCGCGGAGGCGTACGCGTCGGCGGCCTCGTCCGTGTCGCCCCTGTCGAGCGGGGAGAGCTTGGGGGGCATGAGTCCACGCGATCCATTCGTCCATACGGTGCACTGGTGATCAGTATGTCTGCCGTCGCGGACGACCGCGACGCAGTCCCCGTACCCAAGGAGCCCGACCGTGCACCGTCCCCCCACGCCCGAGGCCGAGGCGGCGTTGGCCGACGAGCTGAACGTCGTACGCCCCGGCCTGTCGGCGCCGTACGCGCAGGCGCTGCCCGGCGCCCGGGCGGCCGTGCTGACCCGTCTGTGGCGGGCGCTGGCGCATGAGCCGCTGCCGTGGATCGCGCGCCGCGACCCGGGCCACGACGGTCTCACGCTCCGTCTGACCGACGGCCGCCGGCTGCACGGCCCGTACGCGGACCCGTACGCCACCACCGCGTACGTCACCGAGGTGCGCCTCGACGACAAGGCGTACCTTCACCCGGCCCGGCTCCTGGAAGCCCTCGCGGTCCCGCACGGTCCCGCCTTCGCCGCCGAGCTGGACAACAGCGTGGCCTCCTTGGCGCTGTCCCGCGCGGGGCAGCCGGCCTCGCGCGACGCGGCCGAGTCCGTGCCGAGCCGGACCTGGGAGCAGCGCGTCGTCGACGGGCATCCGTATCACCCCAACTGCCGTTCACGGCCCGGGTTCTCGGCGGCCGAGCAGCTCGCGTACGCGCCGGAGCACCGGCCGCTCGTGGAGCTGGGGCTGGTGGCCGCGGACGACTGCCTCGTCACGGGCGAGTGGCCGAAGTGGCTGCGGGACGGGGAGCGCGTTCTGATTCCGGTCCACCCCTGGCAGTCGGCCCATGTGCTGGACCGGCCGGTCCAGGACAGGCTCACCGCCCATCCGTTGATGTCCCTGCGCACCCTCGCCCTGCCGGACGGCCCGCACGTCAAGACCGCGCTCAGCGCTCGGCTGACCTCCTCGGTGCGCGACATCTCGGTGTACTCGGTCGAAACGGCCGAGACCGTCTCGGCGTTCATGGACGCGGTGGCCGATCGCCTGGACATGCCGCTGCACATCACCCGGACCCTGGGCGCCGTCACCGCCAACAGCCCTGATCTGGCCGCCGTGTTGCGGGAGTCCCCGGACGAGTACGCGCGGCCGGGCGAGCAGGTCGTCCCGGTGGCCGCCCTTCCCCTGACCGGCCTGGCCGAAGACCCCGCCTGGCTGGGCGAGTTCACCCGACTCGTCCTCACCGTCGGGCTGCGGCTGCTCGACCTGGGCGTGGCCCTGGAGGCACACGGTCAGAACCTGTTGGTGGTCCTCTCCCCAGCGGGCACCCCGCTCCGACTGATCTACCGCGACCTGGCCGACATCCGGATCAGCCCGGCCCGCCTGGCCCACCACGGCATCCCGGCCCCGGCGCTGACCGGCCGGATCGTGACGGACGACGAGACCACGCTGCGCCGCAAGCTCTTCGGCTCGCTCGTCGGCGGCACGTTGGGGGCGACGGCGGGTTCGACGGCCGCTCTGCGCGCGGCACTGGACACCGTCGTACGGGATCTGCCGGCCAGCGCCGATCTCGCGGCCCTCCGCGACGAACCGCTGCCCACCAAGGCGTTGACCTTGATGCGCTTGTCGCCGGAAACGCCCGGAGACATCTGGGCGTGGTTGCCCAACCCGCTCGCGGGGCTCGGCTCCGGCGGCCGCACGTCTTGAGGGACGGCTTGAGGCACGCCTCGAGGCAGCACGTTTTGGAGCAGGTTTTGGAGCACGGGCAAGAACTCGTCGAAGCCCGGTTTGAAGATCGTTTTGAAGCGCGGCACCTTTGATCAATAGGATCCGCCGATGATCACAAGACAACGGCTGGCAGCAGGAGTCTGCGCCCTGCTTGCCGCCCTGACGGCCGGGATCGCCTTCCCGGCCGGAGCGGTCGCCGACGAAACGGCGGAGCAGGCCGCTCCCAAGGTCGAACTCGTGCTGGACGTCAGCGGTTCGATGCGGGCTCGGGACATCGACGGCGGGTCGCGGATGGCCGCGGCGAAGCAGGCGTTCAACGAGGTGCTCGACGCGACGCCGGAGGAGGTGCAGCTCGGCATCCGCACCCTCGGCGCCAACTACCGGGGAAATGACCGCAAGACGGGCTGCAAGGACACGGCGCAGCTGTACCCGGTGGGGACCCTGGACCGCACCGAGGCGAAGACCGCGGTCGCGACCCTCACGCCCACCGGCTGGACGCCGATCGGTCCGGCGCTGCTCAAAGCGGCCGACGACGTCGACGGCGGCGAGGGCACCCGGCGCATCGTGCTGATCAGCGACGGCGAGGACACCTGCCAGCCGCTCGACCCGTGCGAGGTGGCTCGCGAGATCGCGGCCAAGGGCATCGGCCTCACCATCGACACGCTCGGTCTGGTGCCCGACGCCAAGACCCGTGACCAGCTCAGCTGCATCGCTGACGCGACCGGCGGCACGTACACGTCGGTCCGGCACAAGGAGGAACTCGCCGACCGCGTGGGCCAGTTGGTCGACCGGGCCGCCGATCCGGTGGTGACGCCGGTCGCCGTGGAAGGCGCCGCCGAGTGCGCGAAGGCGCCCACCCTCAAGTCGGGCCTCTACACCGACCGTGAGGAGTTCGCGCAGCACCGCTGGTACCGCGTGAACGTCGAGCCGGGCCAGGAGCTGCGGGCCTCGGTGAGCGTCGCGGCGGACCGCGAAGTCAACCCCGACTACGGGGTGTTGCTGCGGGCCGTCACCGTGCACGGTCGCGAGATCGTCCGTGGCGAGGCGGCGGGCAACGGACGCACCGACGTCATCTCGACCGGTCTGCGCTACCCGAAGGCCGAGAGCGACGACGAGAACGCCACCGCCGAGGTCGTGTGCCTCCAGGTGTCGCATGCGTTCTCGGCCGGCGCGAGCGTGAAGACGACGCCCGGTCTGCCGCTGGAGCTGACGGTCGACGTCGTCGACGGGCCCGACAAGGCGGGCGACGTGGCCTCGTTCGGACTCGGCCGCGGCTGGTGGCTGCTCGGCGCCCTCGTACTCACCGGCTTCCTCGCGGGTGTGCTGTGGGGCTGGATCTCGCGCTGGCGGGTCGCGGTCTGGAGGACCAACTGATGCGTATCCGACGTGTGTTGACGACGACGGCGTTCATGCTGGGCGCCACCGTGGCTCCCGTTCTGCTCGGCGTCCCGGCCGCTCCTGCCGTCGCGGACTCCTCGCCCTCGGCTTCGGCGAGTCCGTCGGACGACGGCGGCGCGCCCACCGAGGCCGGTACGTCGTTCCGTACGGCGACCGAGATCGAGCAGGGTCAAGAGGCCACCGCGAGCGGCTCCACGGGTGACTACCTGTACTGGTCGTTCCCCGCGGACGCCGGGCAGCGGCCCACCGTGAAAGCGACGGTGAAGCTGCCCGAGGCCTCCACGCGGAACGCCGCCGAGACCTGGCAGATCGACGTGTACGACGGGCTGCGGCGCCGCCAGGCGTGCCAGTACGGGGCCCAGACGCGGACGGCGGCGCGGGACGCGGCCTCCGTGGACCTGTCCTGCACCCTGCGCACCGTCCGCGCCTGGTCGGACACCTGGGCCAACGACCCGCTGCCGGGCACGTACTACATCCGGCTGACCGCCACGGGTCTGGGGGCGTCCGAACTGGGCCTGCCGGTGAGCACCGAGGTCAAGGTGGACTCCAAGGACATCGGCGGCTCGGCGGCGGTCGACGGCGCGCTCGCCGAGCCGCTCGTCCCGGGCATCGCGACGAGCGCCGAGAAGTCCGACGCGGACTCCGACTCGTCGACGGCCGCACTGTCCTCGCTCGAACCCGACGACGGCTGGACCTCCGGCTGGTGGTCCGACCGTTGGGTGTGGACCGCGATCGGCGGCATCCTCGCGGCCCTCGCGGGCATCGGCGGGTACGCGCTGACACGCGGGGCGGGACGGCCTTCGCGGGTGCCGCCGGGCGCCTGACTCTTCAAGGAACGCCGGGCGGGCCGAAGATCTTCAGCCCGCCCGGCGTTCGAGGACGAGTGCGAAGCGCGATACGGGGGTCTGGAAGGCGGCAGCCCCCAAGTGCGGGCCGGGGGGCGGTGGGAGCGGTAACCCCCTCCCGCGTCACGCCTCCCGCAGCACCTTGGCCACCGTGCCCTCCCCCGTCACCTCAACGCGCCCCGCACGCACCGCGTCCAGCAGCGCCACCGCCCCGCGACTCACGGCCTCGCACGTCTCCGTGTCGAGCGTCAGCCGGGCATCCGGCTCCTCCGGGGCGGGCCCGTCCCCGTAGACCGGCCCCTCCCCGGCCCCGAGCCACACATGGAACTCCCCTTCGTCCAGACGCACTTCGACGAGCCCCTCCCCCTCAAGCCCCCGGAGCAACGGCAGCGCGAACCAGTGCGCCCGCACGGCATCCGTGGGCCGCCGCTCCCCCAGCGTGAGCGCCCCCCACTCCCCCAGGGCCTGCAGCACGGGCAGCAACTCCCGTCCCCGTCGGGTGAGTTCGTAGACGTACGCCGCGCCCGGCGGCGGAAGGCGCCGCCGGGTGGTCAGCCCGTCGCGCTCCATGTCCTTGAGCCGGGACGCGAGCACGTCCGTGCTGACGCCCGGCAGGTCGGCGTGCAGATCGGTGTAGCGGCGCGGTCCGCCGAGCAGTTCGCGGACGATCAGGAGGGTCCACCGGTCGCCGACGGCATCGAGTGCCCGGGCGGCGGAACAGTACTGGTCGTAGCTTCGGCGAGGTGACATGCGGCGCAGTCTAGCTATCTTGTTGGACTTTCCAAGCTCGAACTTGGTAAAACCAAGCAACACCACGAACCGGAGGGCACAGCGCATGGAGTTCCGGCAGTCGAGCAAGCTCAGCGAGGTCTGTTACGAGATCCGCGGCCCGGTGATCGAGCACGCCAACGCGCTGGAGGAGGCGGGCCACAGTGTGCTGCGCCTCAACACCGGCAACCCCGCGCTCTTCGGCTTCGAGGCGCCGGAGGAGATCCTCCAGGACATGATCCGGATGCTGCCCCGGGCGCACGGCTACACCGACTCGCGCGGCATCCTCTCCGCCCGCCGGGCCGTCGCCCAGCGCTACCAGGACCGGGGCCTGGAGGTGGATGTGGACGATGTCTTCCTCGGCAACGGAGTCTCCGAGCTGGTGTCGATGGCGGTGCAGGCCCTGGTCGAGGACGGCGACGAAGTCCTCATCCCCGCCCCGGACTTCCCGCTCTGGACGGCGGTCACCACCCTCGCCGGCGGCAAGGCGGTGCACTACCTCTGTGACGAACAGTCGGACTGGTACCCGGACCTGGACGACATGGCGGCGAAGATCACGGACCGCACGCGCGCGGTCGTCATCATCAACCCCAACAACCCCACGGGCGCGGTGTATCCGAAGGAGATCGTCGAGGGCATCCTCGACCTCGCCCGCCGACATGGACTGATGGTGTTCGCGGACGAGATCTACGACCAGATCCTGTACGACGACGCGGTGCACCACTCCGCCGCGGCGCTCGCCCCGGACTTGGTGGTCCTCACGTTCTGTGGCCTGTCCAAGACGTACCGGGTGGCGGGCTTCCGCTCGGGATGGCTGGTCGTCACGGGCCCTAAACAGCACGCGCGCAACTACCTGGAGGGCCTGACCATGCTCGCCTCCATGAGGCTGTGCGCCAACGCGCCCGCCCAGTACGCCATTCAGGCCGCGCTCGGCGGCCGCCAGTCCATCCATGAACTGACGGCCCCCGGCGGCCGCCTGCACGAACAGCGCAACCGCGCCTGGGAGAAGCTCAACGAGATCCCCGGTGTCTCGTGCGTCAAGCCGAAGGGCGCGCTGTACGCGTTCCCGCGTATCGACCCCGAGGTGCACAAGATCCACGACGACGAGAAGTTCGTCCTGGACCTCCTCCTGCGCGAGAAGATCCAGGTCGTCCAGGGCACCGGCTTCAACTGGCCCCGCCCCGACCACTTCCGCATTCTCACCCTCCCGCACGCCGACGACCTGGACGCGGCGATCAGCCGGATCGGGCGGTTCCTGAGCGGGTACCGGCAGTAGGGCCACCCGGCCGAGCCGGGGCTGCGCCGGTCGGCCGTCGATGCCACCGTACGAGGGGACAGAAAGGGTTCGGCGATGGGTGACCTCCTCCTCGTACGGCACGGAGAGACCGAGTGGTCGTTGTCCGGGCGGCACACCGGGTCGACCGACATCCCGCTGACCGACAAGGGCCGGGAGCAGGCGCGGAGCCTGGCTCCGCTGATCGCACGCCATCACATCGCGGCGGCGTTCGTCAGCCCGATGCAGCGGGCGCGGGAGACGGCGCGGCTGGCGGGGGTCGGCGGGGCGCGGGTGGACGCGGATCTGTCCGAGTGGGACTACGGCGGGTACGAGGGGATCACGACCGTCGAGATCCACCGGAGCAGGCCCGACTGGTTCCTGTTCTCGGACGGGGTCGCGGCCGGACCGCCCGAGCACCCCGGCGAGAGCCCGGACGAGGTCGGGGCGCGCGCGGAGCGGATGCTGGCCAAGATCGACGCGGCGCTCGCCGAGGCGGAGGGCAGTGTCGTGGTCGTCTCGCACGGGCACTTTCTGCGGGTGCTCACCGCCCGGCGGCTGGGGCTGCCCGCCTCGGACGGCGCGCTGTTCCAGCTCGGCACCGGGACGATGAGCCGGCTGAGCACCGAGCACCGGCGGCATGTGGTGGCCGGGTGGAATGTCAGACCCGACGCGTACTGTTCCCATCAGCCGCTCTCCTCGGCGGGAGAGGGGCCGGGCGAGCACTGAGCGACGGGGCGGGCGCAGAGGAGCACGCGGCGTCGTCACACGATGGGCGACGGAGAGAAGCCCGCCGTGAGACGACCGGTGCAGGGCAGCCCGCCGTGAGACGACCGGTGGAGGGAGGGAGTGCGAGATGACTCGACCGCCGACCGCCGCGCAGCGACGTGTCATCGAGGCCGCCGACCCCGTGACCGGACGTCTGAAGGGCACGGAGGCGCAGCTCGCCGCCCTGGTCAAACGCGGGCTGGCCTTCCGGCATCCACGGCCGCCGCACGACCATTTTCTGACCCCCGCAGGGCATCGCATACGCGAGACGCCCGAGCCGGTCGCCGCCGCGGAGCCTCCCGCGGCGACCGAGGCCGGTGTGTTCGCCGCGCGGATCGGCGGCGAGGAGGCGACCGGCGCGGGGCCGTCACGCATGCGCGAGGTGCGCAGCGCCTGGGAGGGGCTGCTTGAGCTGCGCCGGATGACCAATCCTGACGGTGAGATCGACCGTCCGTGCGGGTGGGAGCGTACGCATCTGGTGCAGGCCGCCGCGCTCGCTCTGGAGGCCGCGGGGCACCGGCCCGCGGGGACGGAGGGTGGCGGCTACCGAGTGCGGGCGACACCGCAACCGGAGGCCGTCGCCGTGCGCGAGCCGGATTCCGGGGCGCTGCGGGCCTGCGCGGCCACGCTGGAGAAGGCGGGCTGGCAGGTGGGCGAGCACACGGAGCCGCGTACGGGGGCGCGGTATGTGCTCGCCTCGCCGCGACGCGTGTGAGGAGGGGGGCCGGAATGGCTTGCGGTACAAGGGAGTTGGATGGATCAGTCCTGACCGCCGTTGAAAAGGGGAAGTCGTGACAGAGCCGTTTTCCGTCGCAGTGACCGTCCGCGGGTACGAGACCGATGTGCAGGGACACCTCAACCAGAGCGTGTATCTGCAGTACGCCGAGCACGCCCGCTGGTCGCTGCTGCAAGCGGCCGGGATCGGTCAGACGGAGCTGATAGGCAAGGGCGTGGGCCCGGTGGCCCTGGAGACCACCATCCGCTACAAACGGGAGCTGCGCGCCGGGGACGAGGTCGAGGTGACCTGCGACTTCCACTGGGGCGAGGGCAAGAGCTTCCGCATCGAGCAGACGATCCGGAAGACGGACGGCACGGTGTCCGCCGAGATCTCCGCGGTCGGCGGACTGCTCGACCTCAAGGAGCGCAGGCTGGTCACCGACCCGCGTGAGTACTTCCGGGCGCTGGCCACCGATCCGCGGCTCTTCGGGCTCTGACCGTCACGGGCATGAGTCTTTGCCCAGCCGTCGCCGTCACGGGCGCATGTCCTCGGGGCATCGCGGCAGCGTGACGGTCACCGTCAGGCCGCCCTCCTCGCGTGGGCGGGCGACGATCTCCCCGTCGTGGGCGCGGGCGATGGGGTGGACGATGGGCAAACCGAGGGCCGCACCCTTGGAGATGACGACGCGCAGTTCCGCGCCGAGTCCCTGCTGGGCCTGGCCGTCACCACCGGGTACGCCCTCTACCAGGGGTGGCCGACCGTCGGGCCGCTGTGGGCGCCGGCCAGCGGCATCGGGTCCACCCGGCGATCGGCGGCCTGGCCGGGTCGTATCCGGCGATCCGCGCGTCGCGGCTGTCGCCGACCGAGGCGCTCGCGGTCCCTTGAGGGAACCGGCCTACGCGTCCAGCAACTCCGGCGAGTGCTGGGCGTCGTAGGCCGCGCGCGACTCGGCGATGGTCACGCGGTGCCGCTCGGCCCAGTCGGTCAGGGACAGCAGGGTCGCGTGCAACTCGCGGGCCACCGGCGTGAGTTCGTACTCGACCTTCGGCGGCACCGTGGGATGGACGGTCCGCGTGACAAGTCCGTCGCGTTCCAGATTGCGCAGCGTGAGGGTCAGCATGCGGCGGCTGATTCCCTCCACGCTCCGCTCCAACTCGGTGAAGCGGATGGGGCCGTGCGCCGCGGCCACGATGATCAGCACGCTCCATTTTCCGGCGACCCTGTCAAGAACTTCGCGGACCGGGCACGCCTGCGCGAGCACTGCCTGCGAGGTAACACCGGTGTTCCCCTGGGACATCGAAGTGCCTCCTTATACCGGTCTCCATGGTCACCCACGATGTACCCCGTTACAAGTCGTGCACCTATGGAGTGCACCTGCGGAGAACACGGAGGTCGTCGCCATGCTGTCCCGGACCGAGCCACCCACGCCATCGACACCAGGAACGTACTCCCGCTGGGCCTCGCTCGTCGTCCTGTGCGCGGGCACGCTGATGACGATCCTGGACGGGAACATCGTCACGGTCGCGATGCCGGCGATCCAGAGCGATCTCGGTTTCTCGGGACCGGGGCTGGCCTGGGTGGTGAACGCGTATCTGATCCCCTTCGGCGGACTGCTGCTCCTGGTGGGGCGGCTCGGGGACCTGGTCGGCCGCAAGCGGATGTTCGCCGCCGGGCTCGCGGTGTTCACCGCGGCGTCCGTGCTGTGCGGAGTGGCCACCGGCCAGGGCACGCTCGTCGCGGCCCGCGCGCTGCAGGGCGTCGGCGGGGCCATGACCTCCGCCGTCGTCCTCGGCATGCTCGTGGCACTCTTCCCCGAGCCGCGCGAACAGGCCCGTGCCATCGCGGTGTTCAGCGCCGTCGGCGCGGCGGGTGGGGCGCTCGGCACGTTTCTCGGCGGGGCTCTGACGCAGGCGCTCAACTGGCACTGGATCTTCCTGATCAACCTGCCCATCGGGGTGGTGGCCTGGCTCGCCGCACTGCGGATTCTCGCCCCGGACAAGGGAGTCGGTCTCGGCAGGGGCGCCGACTACCCCGGCGCGGCCCTGGTCACGGGTGCGCTGATGCTGACGGTGTACGCGATCGTGGGCGCCGGGGACCGGGGGCTCGGCGGCACCCTGACCCTCGCGGCGGTCTCGCTCGCCCTCTTCGTGGCGTTCACCGTCCGCCAGGCGCGGGCCGCCCGCCCCCTGCTGCGGCTGCGGCTCTTCCGCTCCCGCGCCCTGACCAGCGCGAACGGCGTCCAGATCCTGATGATCGCGGGGATGTACGGCTTCCAGTACATCGGTGCGCTGTACCTCCAACGCGTCCTGGGCTACAGCGAGTTGCTCACCGGCACGGCATTCCTGCCCGCGCCGATCGCGATCGGGGTGCTGATGCTCGGCCTGTCGGCGCGCACGATCGCCCGCTTCGGCCCGTACCGCGTACTGCTCGCCGGGCTCGCCCTCATCACGGCGGGCATGGCCCTGCTGAGCCGGGCTCCGGTCGACGGCAGGTACGTCGCCGATGTGCTCCCCCCGCTGCTCCTGCTCTCCGCCGGGTTCGCAGCCGCGATGCCCGCGGTGACCGGGCTCGCCATGTCGGGCGCCCGCGAGGAGGACGCGGGACTGGCTTCCGGTCTCTTCAACACCACCCAGGTGGTGGGCGGTTCACTGGGGCTCGCGGTCCTGACGACGCTGGCGGCGAGCCGCACGCAGCGGCTGATCGGCGGGGGCAAGCACGCCGTGGCGGCGACGGCGGACGGCTATCGACTGGCGTTCACCGTGGCCACGGGCATCGCGGGGGCGGCTCTGCTGCTGGCGGCGGCGCTCCTGCGGCCGGGGCGCGCGGTCACCGCCCCGGCTCCGCGGGCCGGCCGTCAGTCCCGCGCGAACGCCTCCTTGTGATCGCACGCCCACCGGGTATAGGTACGCGGTGCACGGCCCAGTACCTGTCGTACGTCCTCCGTCAGCACCGCGTTCCCGCCCTTGCGGACGTACGCCGTGCACGCCAGGACGCCCTCGGCGTAGGTCCCGGACATACCGGCCCGGAGGAACTGCTCGTGGAGCGCGTCCGGGGGTACGTCGGCGGCGGTGACCGGCCGGTCGAGGATCCGGGAGCCGTCTCCCGGTAGGCGTACGCGAGGTGGCGGACCGTCTCGCCGTCAGCGAGCGGCAGCTGCGCAACCTCTTCTCGGACGGTGTCGGTGTCTCGCCCAAGCACTATGCCCGCATCGACCGCGTCCGCCACATCCTCACTTCCGCACGCCGGTCCCGGACATCCCGTGGGCCCAACCGGCCGCCGCCACCGGCTACTACGACCAGTCGCACATGACCGCCGACTTCCGCTCGCTGATGGGTGTCCCGCCCACGTCGTTCTTCACCGGCCGTCTTCCGGCAGCGCGGCCTTGTCAGGCGTTCGGGTCGGCACCGGTACCTGGTTGAAGCCGTAGTAGATCGCGATCAGACCGTGCGCGGCCAGGGTGAGCGGGGCCGAGACGTAGGCCAGGCCGACCGTGGCGGGGTAGGCGAGGGAGCCGAGGGCGAAGCGGACGCGGGTGCGGCGGGCGCCCTCGAAGTCGACGCGGGTGTCGAAGAGGTGGCCCGTGCGGGTGAGGTGCCACCACAGGGCCTGGAAAGCCAGGGCCATCGCGACCATCACCATGCTGTACACGGCCGCAGCGACATGGGACGCCTTGTCCTCGCGGAGATACTCCGCGAGCATCGCCGTCGGCCAGGGGACGGCGGCCACGATCATCAGGACGAGCAGGTTCAGGAACATCACGGTGCGGTCGATCCGGGCGACGTAACTGAAGACCTGGTGATGGTTGATCCACATGATGCCGATGACCAGGAAGCTGACCACATAGGCGGCGTAGGAGGGCCATTGCGCGCCCAGCGCGTGCCACAGGCCGCCGTGCTCACCGACCTCCGGGACCTTGATCTCCAGGATCAACAGCGTGATGGCGATGGCGAAGACGCCGTCGCTGAAGGCCTCCACACGGCCCGACTCGTTCATGACGTGAAATCCCCCTCGTGGTCATGACTGCGCTCAGACCGTAGCCCAGCATCCGCTTTCCCCGATCACCAACTCGCCCTCGCCGTACGGGTGTACGCGACCTGCAATCTCTGGTAGGAAACTTTCCTAACAGTACGCGGCAACGACACACTCCCCCATCGGAGGTACCGTGCACACCCCCCACATACGCACTTCACGTCGCACCCTGCTCGCCCTGATCGGAGCTTCGCTGGTGGCAGGGCCACTCGTCGCCACCCAGTCCGCGACCGCCGCGCCGGCCGGTCTGGACGACCCGGCGAAGAAGGAGATCGCCATGAAGCTGGTCTCCAGCGCGGAGAACTCCTCCCTGGACTGGAAGGCGCAGTACAAGTACATCGAGGACATCGGCGACGGACGCGGCTACACCGCCGGGATCATCGGCTTCTGCTCCGGCACCGGCGACATGCTCGACCTCGTCGAGCTCTACACGCAGCGCAAGCCCGGCAATGTCCTGGCCAAGTACCTGCCCGCGCTGCGCGAGGTGAACGGCAGCGACTCCCACGAGGGCCTGGACCCCGGTTTCGAGGGCGACTGGCGCAGGGCGGCCCAGGACTCGGCGTTCCAGCAGGCCCAGAACGACGAGCGCGACCGCGTCTACTTCAACCCGGCCGTACGACAGGGCAAGGCCGACGGTATCGGTGTCCTCGGCCAGTTCACGTACTACGACGCCATCGTGATGCACGGCGACGGCGGCGACAGCACCAGCTTCGGCAACATCCGCAGGCGGGCACTGGCCAAGGCCCAGCCGCCCTCCCGGGGCGGCGACGAGGTGACCTATCTGAACGCCTTCCTCGACGCACGGGTGTGGGCGATGAAGCAGGAGGAGGCCCACTCCGACACCAGCCGGGTCGACACCGAGCAGCGGGTCTTCCTGCGCAAGCGGAATCTGAACCTCGATCCGCCGCTGGACTGGAAGGTGTACGGGGACAGCTACCACATCGGCTGACGACCCCCGGTACGGCGGAGGGCGCGGCACGCTCCTGGTGCCGCGCCCTCCGTATGCCCGGGCCGTCAGTGGACCGGTGCAGCCTTGAGGTCCTCCCCCGCCTCCATGGGATGCGTGACCTCGCCGGCGTTCTGACCCTTGCCGAGGTGGTTGAAGACGAGGTTGAGGACCACGGCCGCGACACAGCCGGTGGAGATGCCCGAGTCCAGGACGATCCTCGCCGTCTGGGGGAAGGCGTGGTAGAAGTCCGGCGCGGTGATCGGGATGATGCCGACGGCGAGCGAGACGGCGACGATGAGGACGTTGTTGTCCTTCTCCAGGCCCGCCCGTACGAGGGTCTGGATGCCGCTCGCCGCGACCGAACCGAAGAGGACGACGCCGGCACCGCCGAGGACGGGTCGCGGGACGACGGCGATGAGCGACGCGGCCATCGGGCACAGGCCCATCAGCACCAGGAAGCCGCCGCCGGTCGCGACGACGTACCGGCTGCGGATCCGCGTCATCGCGACCAGGCCGATGTTCTGCGCGAAGGCGCTGCACATGAAGCCGTTGAAGAGCGGGCTGATCGCCGAGCCGAGAGTGTCGGCGCGCAGGCCCGCCGCGATGGTCTTCTCGTCGGCGGGGCGCTCGACGATCTCGCCCAACGCGAGCATGTCCGCGGTCGATTCGGTCATCGAGACCACCATCACGACGATCATCGACAGGATCGCGGCGACCTGGAACTGCGGGACGCCGAAGTGGAACGGGGTCGGGAAGCCGACGACGTCCGCGTCGGCCACCGGGCCGAAGTCCGTGACGCCGAAGGGGATCGCGACGAGTGTGCCGATGACCAGACCGAGGAGCACGGCGATCTGTTTGACGAAGCCGCGCGTGAAGCGGCGCAGAAGGAGCACGATGACGAGCGTCGCGCCCGCCAGGCCCAGGTACGTCGTCGAACCGTAGTCGTCGGCTGAGGGGTTGGGGCCCTGCGCCCAGCCGAAGGCGACCGGCAGGAGCGAGACGCCGATGAGTGTGATCACGGAGCCGGTGACGACGGGCGGGAAGAAGCGGACGGCCTTGCTGAAGAAGGGCGCGGCTATGAAACCGAGGATGCCCGCGACGATGACCGCGCCGAAGATGATCGGCAGGGCGTCGCTCTTGTCCTTGGCGGAGGCGACGACCGCGGTCATGGGCGCGACGCCCGCGAACGTGACGCCGTTGACGAAGGGCAGCCTGGCTCCGATCTTCCAGAAGCCCAGGGTCTGCAGGAAGGTGGCGAGCCCCGCGGTGAACAGGCAGGCGCCGGTGAGGAAGGTCAGTTCGGTTCCGGAGAGACCGACGGCGGCGCCGACGATCAGCGGCGGGGCGACGACTCCCGCGTACATGGCGGCGACGTGCTGCAGACCGCTGGTCGCCATCTTCAGGGCGGGGAGTTTCTCGTCAACTGGGTGCTTGGACTGGCCAGTTGGCTGTGCATCGGTGCTGGGCTCGGGCTGGGCGGCCACGGCGGCTCCTCCGGTCGGTTACACGTCGGCGTTGACGCGGGGGTCAGGGAGGTGATGCGCGGTCGTGCGGGACCGGGACGATGACCGTCACGGAGACGGGAGTCTCTGCGACGGAGACCGTTCCGGGGCGCGCACGTCCATGCACGCCCCGGATACGGCCGCCATGGACCCCGCTCGGGTCCACGGCTACCGGCCGAGGGCCGTCCCCCTCAGCCGGAGATCTCCAGTTGTTCGAAATGGGCCCGGACCCCGGACGGGGCCAGGACTGGGACTCTCAGGCCTGCGCGGCGATCTGCGCCAGGCGCTGCGCCTCTTCCCGCGTGGAGCGGGCGATGGCGTCCTCGTCGACGTGCAGCAGCCGGCTGTCCTCAACGACCGGCTTGCCGTTGACGAGCGAGAGGGTGACCGGGGCCGCCGCGCCGAAGACCAGCGCGGTCACCGGGTCGGCGATCGAGGCGTGCGCCAGGGTGTCGAGCTTCCACAGGACGAGGTCGGCGAGCTTGCCCGCCTCCAGGGAGCCGATCTGCGTGGCGCGGCCCAGGACCTGGGCGCCGCCGTACGTCCCGAGGCGCAGCGCCTGACGGGCGTTCAGGGCGGCCTCGCGGTGGGCGCCGAGGCGGTTGATGAGCAGGGCGTTGCGCAGCTCGGTGTGCAGTTCGCCCGACTCGTTCGAGGCGGTGCCGTCGACGCCGAGGCCGACCGGGACGCCGGCCGCCAGCATGTCGGGGACACGCGCGATACCGGCCGCCAGACGGGCGTTGGAGGACGGACAGTGGGCCACACCCGTCTTCGTACGGGCGAAGGCGGCGATGTCGGAGTCGTTCATGTGGACGCAGTGCGCCATCCACACGTCCTCGCCGAGCCAGCCGGTCGACTCGAAGTAGTCGGTCGGGCCCATGCCGAACAGTTCCTTGCAGAACTGCTCCTCCTCAACGGTCTCCGAGCCGTGCGTGTGCAGGCGTACGCCCTTGCGGCGGGCCAGCTCGGCGCCCTGCTTCATCAGCTCGGTCGACACGGAGAAGGGCGAGCAGGGGGCCACGGCCACCTGGGTCATGGCGTCGAAGGACGCGTCGTGGTGCTCGTCGACGGTCGCCTCGGTGGCGGCGAGGGCTCCTTCGAGGGTCTCGACGGCGAAGTCCGGCGGCAGACCGCCGTCCTTCTCGCTGCGGTCCATGGAGCCGCGGGCGAGAGTGAAACGGACGCCCATCTCGCGTGCGGCGCGGATGACGGCGCCGGACAGGTCGCCGGAGCCCTTCGGGAAGACGTAGTGGTGGTCCATGGCGGTGGTGACGCCGCCGCGGGCCATCATCGCGAGGGAGCCCTGTGCGGAGGCGTACACCATCTTCTCGTCGATGCGGGCCCAGGTCGGGTAGAGCGCGACGAGCCAGTTGAAGAGGTTGTGGTCCGTGGCCAGGCCGCGGGTGATCCACTGGTAGAAGTGGTGGTGGGTGTTGACCAGACCCGGGGTTGCCAGGTGGCCGGTGCCGTCGATGCGGCGGACCACGTTCTCCAGGTTCTCGGGGGCCTTTCCGGCGCCCAACGACTCGATCTTGTTGTCGGCGACGACGATGTAGCCCGAGGTGTATTCGGTGTCGCCCGCGTCCACGGTCGCGATGGCGCAGTTCTCGATCACGATGCGCGAAGCTGCCACGGCGGTTCCTCGTTCTTCCCATTGGTGGACGGACCCGGGGGTCGAGCGGGGTGACGACCGGATCCGTGGTGCTGTTGTTGCGCAGATGCCCCCGCTCTCCCCCTGGGACTTGACGCCGGCGCCCGCGTCGGGGGTCGAGCAAGTAGTCCTGCAGTGCAGTACTACAGGTTGGTGAGGTCCACCGGGATGTGCGGCTCGCAGCCGTCGCGCAGGATGGTGGCCTCGATGAGCCCATACGGACGGTCGGCCGCGAAGTAGACCTCGTTGTCGTTCTCGAGCCCGAACGGCTTCAGGTCCACCAGGAAGTGGTGCTTGTTCGGCAGCGAGAAGCGGACCTCGTCGATCTCGCTGCGGTGGTTGATGATGCGCGAACCCATTTGGTACAGGGTCTGCTGCAGCGACAGCGAGTAAGTCTCCGCGAAGGCCTGGAGCATGTGCTTCCTGACCTGGTCGTAGGACTTCTCCCAGTTGGGCATCTTCTGCTCGTCGCCGCTCCAGTTGAAGCGCCAGCGGCCGGAGACCTGGGTGGCCAGGATGCGGTCGTACGCCTCCTGGAGCGTCGTGTACTTGTCCTTGGCGTAGCCCCAGAACTCGGAGTTCGTCGAGTTCATCACGACGAGGTCCTTCAGACCGGAGATGACCTCCCACTTCTCACCGTCGAAGGTGATCTGGGTGACCCGGGTCTCCTGTCCCTTGCGTACGAAGGAGTGCTTGACCGCGTCGGCGCCGATGAACTTGGAGTTGGCGTCCGAGGTCTCGATGCGCTCCCAGGCGTACTCCTCGATGCGGATGCGCGCCTGCTTGATCGGCTCCTGGCTCGTCACGAAGTGCCGGGCCAGGTGGATGCCGAACTGCTCGGCGGACTCGATGCCGTACTCCTTGGCGAAGGCGTACACCGTGTTCTTCGTGGTGTCCGTCGGCAGGACGTTCGCGTTGGAACCCGAGTAGTGGACCTCCTCCATGTCGCCGCTCAGCGCGATCGACACGTTCAGGTCCTTGATGTGGTGCGTGTCGCCGTCGCGGGTGATCTTGACGACGCGGTTCTCGGCCTTGCCGTACTGGTTCTGTCCCAGAATCGTGGGCATGTCTGCTAGCTCCCTCGGTAAACGGAGTAGCCGAACGGGTTGAGCAGCAGCGGTACGTGGTAGTGCTCGCCCGGCTCGACGGCGAAGGTGATCGCCACTTCCGGGAAGAACGCGCCGCTGTCCCGATTCGCGGGGGCGTCCTGCTGCGCATCGGCTTGCTTTTTTTCTGAATCCGACTCGAAATACCGCTCGACTGCGAAGTCGAGCCGTACGTGGGTCGTCCCCTCCGGCAGCGCCGGAAGGTCCTTGCACCGGCCGTCAGCGTCGGTCGCGGAGCCGCCGAGTGCCTGCCAGTCCGCGTCACGCCCGAAGCGGGCCGCGAGCTGGATGGCGACGCCCTCGGCGGGGCGGCCGACGCTGGTGTCCAGGATGTGCGTGGACACGGAGGCCGTGGTGTCGGTGCTCATGCCTCTTCTTCCTCTACGAGATTGCCGAGGCGGATGCGGTTGATCTTGCCCAGCTCGGCGCGGACGATCTCGCGTTCCTGCTCGGGCGAGTTGCCGATCCGCTCCCTGACCGCGTCGCGCATCTGCTCGCCGGCCCGGCCGGTGGCGCAGATGAGGAAGACGTGGCCGAACTTCTCCTGGTAGGCCAGGTTCAGTTCGAGCATCTCCTCCTTGAGCTCCTCGGAGGCGCCGGCCATGCCGCGCTGCTCCCGGGAGGAGGTCGGGTCCCCGGGCTTCGGGCGCCCGATCGGTGGATGCCCCGCCATCGCCTCCTCCAGGTCCGCGGTGGTCAGCTCGGCCATGAGGGCGTCGCTCGCGGCGAAGAGGTCGTCGACGGTGGCGAAGGGGCGGCGGGCGAGCACGCCGCTCCCGTACGCCGATGAAGCGCACACCTCGTGGAGGGCGGCGAGGGCCGCGGGCTCCTCCAGGGCGTTGAACCGGGCGAGGCCGCCAGGTGTCGTACTCGAAGTCACGGGAAGCCTCCGTGGCCTTGTGCTGGACGGGCTGCGGATAGCTAACGCCCTCGGAAACATCACGTCAACACTTTGTTGAAAAATCCGGGTAACAAAAACCGCCGCCCGGGATTCCGGACGGCGGCGGGTCGCGCGGGAACACACCTCGAGGGCGTTCGCCCTGATCAGGCTTCCTTCTCGCGGTTGAGGTAGTTGTAGACGGTGAAGCGGCTCACGCCGAGGGCACTCGCCACGGTCTCCACGCCGTGCCGCACGGAGAATGCTCCGCGCGCTTCCAGTATGCGCACGACCTCCTGCTTCGCCTTGCGGTCGAGGTCGGCCAGCGGCTTGCCCTGCTTGCGCTCCAGAGCGGCCAGGATGTGGTCGAGGGAGTCGGCGAGCTGGGGCAGGCGCACGGCGACCACGTCCGTACCCTCCCAGGACAACACGACGTCGTCGGTGCCGGCCTGGTCGGGCGGCAGCATCTCGCCCCCCATGGCGTCGACCAGCGGCTTGACGGCCGTGACGAAGGGGTCGTCCCCGAAAGCGGTCACCGCTCCCCCTCCTCGACCACGTTGAGCTGCAGGGAGACCCGGGTGGCTCCTGTCTCCAAGGCCTTGCGCAGCAGCGCGTCGACCGCGGTGAGGACCGCGTCCGCGCCACCCTCCGCCGTGTTGCCGAACGGGCCGACGTCCACGGCGTCCAGTTCCGCCGCCTCGATGACCTCGCGGGCGGCCAGCGCGTGCGGGGGCGCCTCCTCGAGGTCGAAGGGTTCGGTCGTGAACTCCACTCGCAATCGCACTGTGCCCCCATGGCATTTGCTCTGACCTGCGTCTTCTCTCAGCCTTCGACTGAGCGGGCACATCCCCCGACCGGGCACGTCGTCGCAGCGTTGGTGTGCCCCATCGCTCCGACACGACCTTAACGGACTCCTCGCGGCGATCACCGGGATCCAGGACGGCTCGCTGTCGCCGGGCCGGATCGCCGTCCACCCCGCGGTGGACGGCGGTCAGTGTCCGCCCGGGCCCGGCAGGCAGGTCCCGTCGGCCGTGCGGCCGATGACCTCCGCGTCGGCACGGCCCCCACTGTCGACCGTACCGTTGACGCACGCCCGGCCTTCACCCCCGCCGACCAGCACATCGCGCAAAGGTGCGAAGCGGCTCCCCTGGATCTCGATCTTCCCCGCGGGCATCCCCCAGGGCCTCGGCGGCCGCGGCGCGCGGGCCGCTCTCCGTGGTCCCGGTGTCCGCGAGCTTCCTCAGGGCCGCGGCCGGCGCCGTCGCTCGAGGTGCGGCTTGCGTCTTCTGCTCGGCGGTGATCGGCGGCGGGCTGCGGTACGCACGGTTCTCCGCCACCCGCTGGTTCCAGTCGAACCTGATGCAGGGGGACGGCGTCGACTGCCTCTCCTCGGGCAGAGGGCAGTAGCCCTTCGCGGATGTCGCCGGGTGCGGACCGCCCCCGCGGGGGTCGGCCGCCGGATCGGCGCACCCTGCCGACGTGGCGGCGAGCAGAACCAGTGCCGGGGCGGAAAGGAGCCTGGGTCGCGTCAGTGTCATGGCCCGATCATGTCGATCCCGCCCGGCGAAATGCCGTCTGCACAGTGGGGCCACGGACGCCACAGAGAGTGCGACTGCAGCCCACCCCAGGGGGCGCGCCCACCAGTCCCTCCGCTTCGAGTCCAGCCCGCGTGAGCCGGTTCCCCTCGGACACCCTCTTGACAACCCGCGACACACGACGGCAATCTTCCATTACGCAGAAACGAACTTCCGCAATACGGAACACTCCGGATCACGAACCGGACCTCCGTACGGATCTCGATACGGAAGGGAGCGCCGAACCCATGGGATTCGCAGACCAGCGCTTCAACGTCAACCTGTCGATCCTCTTCACGGAACTCCCGCTCCTGGAGCGCCCGGCGGCAGCCGCCGCGGCGGGCTTCACGGCGGTCGAGCTGTGGTGGCCCTGGGTCGACTCCCCCGCCCCTGAGCAGTCCGAGCTCGACGCCCTGAAGAAGGCGATCGAGGACGCGGGCGTCCAGCTGACGGGGCTGAACTTCTACGCCGGGCAGTTGCCGGGCCCGGACCGGGGCGCGCTGTCGATCCCCGGTGCGGAGTCGGGGAAGTTCCGCGCCAACATCGACGTGGCGGCGGACTTCGCCCAGTCGCTCGGCTGCAAGGCCCTCAACGCCCTGTACGGCAACCGAGTCGAGGGCGTGGACCCGGCCGAGCAGGACGCGCTCGCGCTGGAGAACCTGGTCCTCGCGGCCCGGGCGGCCGACCGGATCGGCGCGATCCTGCTGATCGAGACCCTCAACCAGCCGGAGTCCCCGCGCTACCCGCTGGTGACCGCCCCGGCCGGCGTCGACGTCGTCGACAAGGTCAACGAGGCGACCGGCCTCGGCAACGCCAAGTTCCTCATGGACCTCTACCACCTGTCCATGAACGGCGAGGACCTGCCGTCGGTGATCGAGCGGTACGCGTCGAAGACCGGCCATGTGCAGATCGCCGACAACCCCGGCCGTGGCGCCCCGGGCACCGGCGCGCTCCCGCTGGCGGACCTCCTCGACCAACTGAAGAAGGCCGGATACGAGGGCTGGGTCGGCCTGGAGTACAAGCCGGGCGACCGCCCGAGCGCGGAGGCCTTCGAGTGGCTGCCCGCCGAGGCCCGAGCCGCCCGCTGAGCGGCATTCCACAGACGTAGCAGAGAAGCCAGAGAGGCACCCTCATGAGCAACAACCTCGCAGATTCCTCCCGCCCGACCCGCCCGGCGGTTGCATGGATCGGTCTCGGCATCATGGGCTCCCCCATGTCGGAGAACCTGATCAAGGCCGGGTACGACGTCACCGGCTTCACGCTGGAGCAGGACAAGCTGGAGCGCCTGGCCGCCGCGGGCGGCAGCGCCGCCGGTTCGATCGCCGAGGCCGTGCGCGACGCCGACGTCGTGGTCACGATGGTGCCCGCCTCCCCGCAGGTCGAGGCCATCGCGTACGGCCCCGACGGCATCCTGGAGAACGCGAAGTCCGGCGCGCTGCTGATCGACATGTCCTCGATCACCCCGCAGACCTCCGTGGACCTGGCGAAGGCCGCCAAGGCCAAGGGCATCCGCGTCCTGGACGCCCCGGTGTCCGGCGGTGAGGCCGGCGCCATCGAGGCGGTGCTGTCCATCATGGTCGGTGGCGAGCAGGCCGACTTCGACGAGGCCGAGCCGATCTTCGAGGCGCTCGGCAAGACCATCGTGCTGTGCGGTCCGCACGGCTCGGGCCAGACCGTGAAGGCGGCCAACCAGCTGATCGTCGCCGTGAACATCCAGGCGTGCGCCGAGGCCGTGGTCTTCCTGGAGAAGTCCGGCGTGGACCTGAAGGCGGCACTCGACGTCCTCAACGGCGGCCTCGCGGGCTCCACCGTGCTGACGCGCAAGAAGGACAACTTCCTGAACCGCGACTTCAAGCCGGGCTTCCGCATCGACCTGCACCACAAGGACATGGGCATCGTCACCGACGCCGCCCGCAATGTCGGTGCCGCACTGCCGGTCGGCGCCGTGGTGGCCCAGCTCGTCGCCAGCCTGCGCGCGCAGGGCGACGGCGGCCTGGACCACTCCGCGCTGCTGCGCGCGGTCGGGCGCCTCTCCGGCGCCCAGATCTGAGCCCTCTCAGACTTCCGGGTCGCGGCGGCGCTGACACCTGTCCTGTCGCGCCCAGGCGCCGCCGCGGCCCGGATCCACATTCAACAAACTGTTGACGTTCAGATCGCCCCGAACCTAGGCTCCACCAAGCGGAGAGTCCACGAAGCGGAAGAAGATTTCCGCTGACCCCGCTGCCCCCTCGTACGGAAGGTCCACGATGTCGAAGCGCGTGCTCACGACCGAGTCCGGCGCCCCGGTCGCCGACAACCAGAACTCCGCCACCGCCGGCGTCGGTGGCCCGCTCCTCCTCCAGGACCAGCACCTCCTGGAGAAGCTCGCCCGGTTCAACCGCGAGCGCATCCCGGAGCGCGTGGTGCACGCCCGCGGCTCCGGCGCCTACGGCTACTTCGAGGTCACGGACGACGTCACCGGCTTCACATACGCCGACTTCCTGAACACCGTCGGCAAGCGCACCGAGGTCTTCCTGCGCTTCTCCACGGTGGCCGACAACCTCGGCGGCGCGGACGCGGTCCGTGACCCCCGCGGCTTCGCGCTGAAGTTCTACACCGAAGAGGGCAACTACGACCTCGTCGGCAACAACACGCCGGTCTTCTTCCTCAAGGACCCGATCAAGTTCCCCGACTTCATCCACTCCCAGAAGCGCGACCCGTTCACGGGCAAGCAGGAGCCGGACAACGTCTGGGACTTCTGGGCGCACGCCCCCGAGGCGACGCACCAGATCACCTGGCTGATGGGCGACCGCGGCATCCCGGCCTCCTACCGCCACATGAACGGCTACGGCTCGCACACCTACCAGTGGACGAACGCCGACGGTGAGGCCTTCTTCGTCAAGTACCACTTCAAGACGAACCAGGGCATCCGCAGCCTCTCCACCGAGCAGGCACAGGAGATCGCGGGCAAGGACCCGAACTCGCACCAGACCGACCTGCTGCAGGCCATCGAGCGGGGCGTGAACCCGTCCTGGACGCTGTACGTCCAGCTCATGCCGGCGGCGGAGGCTGCCGACTACCGCTTCAACCCCTTCGACCTCACCAAGGTGTGGCCGCACAAGGACTACCCGCTGCAGCGCGTGGGCCGCCTGGTCCTGGACCGCAACCCCGACAACGTCTTCGCCGAGGTCGAGCAGGCGGCCTTCTCCCCGAACAACTTCGTTCCGGGCATCGGCCCCTCCCCCGACAAGATGCTCCAGGGCCGCCTGTTCGCCTACGCGGACGCGCACCGCTACCGCCTGGGCGTCAACCACACCCAGCTCGCGGTGAACGCCCCCAGGGCGACGGCCGCGAACAACTACGGCCGCGACGGCCTGATGGCCTCCAACGGCCAGGGCCGCCACACCAAGAACTACGAGCCCAACTCCTACGACGGCCCCGCCGAGACCGGCCGTCCGCTGTCGGCCCCGCTCGCTGTCGCCGGCCACACGGGCACGCACGAGGCTCCCCTGCACACCAAGGACGACCACTTCTTCCAGGCGGGTGAGCTGTACCGCCTGATGTCGGCCGAGGAGCGGTCCCGGCTGATCGCCAACATCGCCGGCGGCCTCTCGCAGGTCTCCCGCGACGACGTGATCGAGAAGAACCTCGCCCACTTCCACGCCGCCGACCCGGAGTACGGCCGGCGTGTGGAGGAGGCGGTCCGCGCCCTGCGCGAGGACTGAGCCTCAACTCAAGCCGCCCGCGACGGCGTTGGACCCGGATGAGGGGTGGTCCATCGGCTGTCCGGGCAGGACCGGGACCGCGGCGGCGTGCGAGCCAGTGCGGTGGTGAAGGTCTCGGGATCTCCTTCTCGACCTGAGGGAAGCAGACCCCGGTTCCATCGCATCCGCCGCGGTCCCAGCCACACCCCTGAGGTGTGGCCCACGGACTCCGTCCGGCGGCGCGAATGTCCTGTCGCGCCCAGCCTCGCACCGCCGGACGGTCACAACCTCACAGGTCACCAGCCCAGAGCGCCGGGTACGGACGGTCCCGTACCCGGCGCTCTGCCGTGTGCTCGGGGCACGGATCGGGTCGGGTGCCGGGCGCTCCGCCGTGTGCTCCGGGTGCGGATCGGGTCGGGTGTCCGGTGCTCCGCCGTGTGCTCCGGGTGCGGATCGGGTCGCCGCGCAGGAACCTGAGGACATGGACTATCCCAGCATCATCGTGCACTCCCCGGGTCTGGACGGGTCGCGGAGGGTGACCGCGGGGGACGAGACGCTCGGTATCGCGTATCACCTCGACGACGTCGTCGAGATTCTGCGCCTGGCCGATGTCGACCTCGACGAGATCGAGGTCGAGGAGAGCGACATCATCGACTGGCAGGGCGGCGGACCCGACGACTGGCCCGGGTTGTCGGAACACCCGGCGCACCCGGCGCAGTGAGGGCGCACGCCGCGCGCGCCGGGCGCACACATCCGCACTCCCGGTGTACGCAACCGGACGTAGACCTTCTACGGAACCCTCAAATGAAGCTCTGAACACGGCCCCAGGGGCTTCAACTCCCGCCGGATGAGGCAGATTCTCGGCACACGGGGCCCGCCGGCACGGGGGCGGCGGGCCCCGAACGGGGGTACGGGGGAGCACCATGGTCAGGAGCGCGGCGGTCGGGCTTGAGCCCCAGACCGTCGCGCTGCTGCGTGGAGGGGCTCGCGCCGCCGTGACGGTTGCCGTGCTCGCCCTGCATCTGCGGGGCGCCGCCGGCGCCGGACGTCCGGGCACGATGCGGGCTTCGGGGGCGTCCGCGGGGGCGGGCCTTCCGCTGGAGAAGGCGGTGCACGCCTCCCTCTACCGCCCGGCGGGAATGCGGGAGTTGCTGGAACGGCCCCGGGTGCGGCGCACGCTCGCGGAGTTGCGGACCGAGGCCGCCGCGGCCGGGCTGCTGCGCCGTTTTCCTCCCCACCGGACCCGCACCGCCCGGCGCGCCCTCAAGCAGCTTCGCGCCGGGCTGCCGTTGCCCGCCGATCGGGCGGGCCTGTCCACGGACGACCTCCTGCTCGCGGTCGCACTGTACGGCGATGCCGCCCTGACCGTGCTGGCTGCGCGTTTCGCCGAGGCCGCCGGCCTCATCGGCCGCGGCGGTGTCGCGGAGCACGGGCAGTCCTGGGGCGGCGGGGGCGGCATCGGTTTCACCGACGACGGGGCCGGCTGGGGCGGAGGCGGCCCGCACTGACCGCCCGCGGATCCTTGAGGAACGGCAGGGTGTGGCGCAGGAAGAGGTCCGGGCGTTCGTTGTACGGCTCGTGGGCCGTGGGCAGCAGCACGCTCAACGCTCGGACGGGCAGGGCGCGTTGGGCGCGGCGGCCGTCCAGGAACGCGGGGACGACCGGGTCGCGTCTCCCCCACAGCAACAGGATCGGCACGTCCAGGACGGCGGGGTCGGCCAGACCGAAGTCCGGGTCCGCGAAGCCGCGCCAGATGGCGCAGTGCACGGCCAATCGCCGTGCGTCCCCGGGCAGTCGCCGGGCCCTCTCGTACGTCGCCCGGGCGCTCGGTGTGCCGAGTCGGCCCAGGTACGCGCGGGCCAGCGGGACGACGAGTCGGCGGGCGCGCGCGGGCCGGCCCATCACCTCGCGGCAGAACCAACTGGTGAGGGGTGTGCGCGGGGTGAACCCGGCCGGGTCGACCAGGACGAGCGCCGCGATCGACCGGGCGTGCCGTCCCTCGGCGAGGCGACAGGCGACGTAGCCGCCGACGCTGTTGCCGAGCACCGAGATCTCGCGGACGCCCGCTTCCTCGACGAGCGCGTCGAGGACCAGCTCCGCGGCCGCCACAAGCCGTTCAGGGGTGACCAGTTGGGGCTCAGACACCGTGGAGTCCCCGTAGCCGGGCCAGTCGGCCACGAACGTACGGTGGCGGTCCGCGAGGGCGGGCAGGACGGCGTCGTAGTCACGACCGTCCCCGGGATTGGCGTGCAGGAGCAGCAGTGCGGGGGCGCCGGGAGCGCCGTGGCAGCGTACGGCGATGTCGCCGAGAGGGGTGGGGACGGTCATCCGCATGGGGCGAGCATGCCCGACCCGCAGGTGCCTGTGAACAACGCGAAAGGGCGGCCCATCCCCCCGGATTGGGCCGCCCCTGCCTGACAGGGGTGTCAGAAGGCCGAGCGGTGGGTCAGACCTTCAGTGTCTTGATCGAGGTCGGGGCGTGGCCCGGCTCGGTCGCGATCTCCTCGAACTCCACGACGTTGCCGATGTCGTTCGTCTTGCTCATCGCGATGTTCGTGACACGCTCCAGGATCGCCTCGACGACGACCGGAACCTGGTACTCGGCGGCGAGCTTCTTGGCCTGTTCGAAGGCCGCGCCCAGTTCGCTGGGGTCGGTGACCCGGATCGCCTTGCAGCCGAGTCCCTCGACGACCTTGATGTGGTCGACGCCGTAGACGCCCAGCTCGGGAGAGTTGATGTTCTCGAACTCCAGGTTGACCTGGAAGTTGATGTCCAGGCCGATCTGCGCCTGACGGATCAGCCCCAAGTAGGCGTTGTTCACCAGGACATGGACATACGGGATCTTGTGCTGGGCGCCGACAGCCAGCTCCTCGATCATGAACTGGAAGTCGTAGTCACCGGAGAGCGCGACGACCGGGGTCTCCGGGTCGGCCTTGGCGACGCCGAGCGCGGCCGGGATCGTCCAGCCGAGCGGGCCCGCCTGGCCGCAGTTGATCCAGTGGCGCGGCCGGTAGACGTGCAACATCTGGGCGCCGGCGATCTGCGAGAGGCCGATGGTGGAGACATACCGGGTCTCGGGGCCGAAGGCCTTGTTCATCTCCTCGTAGACGCGCTGCGGCTTGATCGGGATGTTGTCGAAGTGCGTACGGCGCTGGAGCGTCGCCTTCCGCCCCTGCGCGGAGGCGGCCCAGTCGCCGCGGTCCGGCAGCCTGCCCGCGGCCTTGAGCTCACGCGCGACCTCGACGAACAACTCGAGCGCGGCCTTGGCGTCGGAGGCGATGCCGTAGTCGGGCGCGAAGATCTTGCCGATCTGGGTGGGCTCGATGTCGACGTGCACGAACTTCCGGCCGGCCGTGTAGACGTCCAGCTTGCCGGTGTGACGGTTGGCCCAGCGGTTGCCGATGCCGAGGACGAAGTCGGACTCCAGGAAGGTCGCGTTGCCGTAGCGGTGCGAGGTCTGCAGGCCCACCATGCCGGCGTTCAGCTCGTGGTCGTCGGGGAGGATGCCCCAGCCCATCAGGGTCGGGACGACCGGGGTACCCGTCAACTCGGCGAATTCGACGAGCAGTTCGCAGGCGTCGGCATTGATGACACCGCCACCGGCGACGATCAGCGGACGCTCGGACTCGTTCAGGAGCGTGATCGCCTTCTCGACCTGGGCACGGGTCGCGGCGGGCTTGTAGGCCTGGAGCGGCTCGTACGTCTCCGGGTCGAACTCGATCTCGGCGAGCTGGACGTCGATGGGCAGGTCGATGAGGACCGGGCCCGGACGGCCGGAGCGCATCAGGTGGAAGGCCTGCTGGAAGACGCCGGGGACCTGGGCGGGCTCCAGCACGGTGACGGCCATCTTCGTGACCGGCTTGGCGATCGAGGCGATGTCGACGGCCTGGAAGTCCTCTTTGTGGATCACGGCGGTCGGGGCCTGGCCCGTGATGCACAGGATCGGGATGGAGTCGCCGATCGCGGAGTAGAGGCCGGTGATCATGTCGGTGCCGGCCGGTCCCGAGGTACCGATGCAGACGCCGATGTTGCCCGGGTGCGTCCGGGTGTAGCCCTCCGCCATGTGCGAGGCACCCTCGACATGTCGGGCGAGGGTGTGGTTGATCCCGCCGGATGCCTTGAGCGCCGCGTAGAAGGGGTTGATCGCCGCGCCCGGGACGCCGAACGCGTTGCTGACGCCCTCGCGCTTGAGGATCTCGACTGCCGCGCGGGCAGCGGTCATACGAGCCATGGAGTACTCCTGCTTCGGCTGTCGGATTCGCGCTCCCGTCGCGCCCCGCGGAGAGCTGTTGATTCCGTTGCGGTCCGCAGCGGCTTCCCTGACCCTGAGAGGTTTGGGATTCCACATTGCGGAAACTAACTTCTACTATCTGGAATCAATGTAAGCGGCTTGCCGAAAGCCGTCAAGAGTGGGCACCGGCACTGGACCCGCCGGTGGCTGTCGAACCGTTTACCTGCCGGAGGGCCCTTCGCTGGAGGACGATGGACACGCTGTCCCGACGTGACGTCCTGGAGTGGGCCATGGCCGAGAGCGTGCCGGTGCGGTGTCCGGCCTGCCGCCGCGAGCATCTGTATGCGGCGCCGTCGTATCCGTGCGTGTGCGGCGCGCCCGTGACGCCTCCACTCGATCGCCTCGCGAATCCTGCACCCGTCGCCCACCGCGTCTGGGACGAGGACTGGGTCACGGTCCACTGTGAGGCCTGCGGCCGCGACAGCCAGTGGCCCCACCCCGAGCTGGGGTGCTCCTGCGGGGCGACGCTGCGGATTCCAGTACGAGGGATACGAGGCGTGCGGCGGGCGCGGCGCGTGGAGCTCGCGCCGGGCACGGCCGCCGACGCGCACCCCGACGGGACCAGGGAGTCCCGCGGGAAAACCGCCCCGGGCGCCCGCCCGGACACGACCGACGGCCGGACGCACGACGCGGACGAATCGCTACAGGACCCCGAACAGGACAGGGAGAGGGACTACCGGGACCAGGACACAAGCAGGAGGTCACCGCAGCGCCCGCCGCACGCCCCCTCCTCCGGGCCCCGCCCCCCGCTCCAGCCGGTCACCATCCGTACCGCACGGGACGCGGTCACGGCGGCCGCCCTGTATCTGCGCTGGCTCGGTTACCGGGACATCCGGCGGGCGGATCAGCGGCCGCCGTCCGGGATCGGGCTCGCCGCCCGCGGCATCCTCGCTCAGGTGGACCCCACAGTCCGTCCGGCCTCGCTCCGCGACGTGGAGTGCCTGTGGCTGACGGCCATGGCGGAGTCGGCGGGGTGCGTGTACTTCTCCCTCACGGGCTACGCAGACGACGCCCGCGCCCGGGCCGACACCCTCGGCGTCCCCCTCTTCGTCCTCGACCTCACGGGCACGCCGCAACCGGTGAACAGCCCGGCCGACGAACTCATCGCCTCCACGGGCTGACCACCGGCACAATCGACGCATGCGCATCCGCCGCGCGGCCCCCGACGAGCTCCCCGCCCTGCAGGACATCGAACGCGCAGCGGGCGACCCCTTCCGGGAACTGGGCATGGCCGACATCGCCGACGACGAGCCGCCCGCCCTGGACCTGCTGGACGGCTACCGGCGAGCGGGCCGCGCCTGGGTCGCCGTGGACGAGGAGGACCGCCCCAGGGCCTACCTGATCGCCGAGCCGGTGGACGGCGCGCTCCACATCGAGCAGATATCGGTCCATCCGGAGGCCGCACGCCGGGGCGTGGGCCGGACTCTCCTCGCGTACGCCGCCGACCGCGCACAAGAGGAGGGCTTGACCGGTCTCACGCTGACCACCTTCGCGCAGGTCCCGTGGAACGCTCCGTACTACCTCCGCATCGGGTTCCGGGTCCTGGAAGAAGCCGAACTCACCCCTGGCCTGCGGATGATCCGCGCCGCGGAGGCCGGGCACGGCCTCGACCGGTGGCCACGCGTCTGCATGCGCAGAGCCACGACCTAGTACGTCTCCCGCAGCTCGATCTTCCGCACCTTCCCCGAGACCGTCATCGGAAAGGCCTCCAGGATCCGCAGCCGACTGGGGATCTTGTAGTGCGCCAGCTGTCCTTCGCAGAAGGCCCGCAGCTCCTCCAGCGTCAGCGGGTCGGCCGGGTCACGCGGGATGACGCAGGCGAGCACCTCCTCGCCGTAGCGCTCGTGGGGTATGCCGACCACCTGGACGTCGGCAATCTTCGGATGGGCGTACAGGAACTCCTCGATCTCGCGCGGGTAGATGTTCTCGCCGCCCCTGATGATCATGTCCTTGATGCGCCCGACGATCTCGACGTAGCCGTCCTCGCGCATCATGGCCAGGTCGCCGGTGTGCATCCAGCGGCCGGGGTCGATGGCCTCGGCGGTCTTCTCGGGCTCGTTCCAGTAGCCGAGCATCACGCTGTAGCCGCGGGTGCACAGCTCACCGGCGGTGCCGCGCGGCTGGGTCACACCGTCCACGGGGTCGACGACCTTCACCTCGATGTGCGGGAGCACCCGGCCGACGGTGCCCGTGCGGTGTTCGAGGTCGTCCTCCCTCCGGGTCTGCAAGGACACGGGTGAGGTCTCGGTCATGCCGTAGCAGATGGACACCTCCTCCATGTGCATCTCGGCGACCACCCGCTTCATCACCTCGACCGGGCAGGGCGAGCCCGCCATGATGCCGGTGCGCAGGGAGGACAGGTCGTACGTCGCGAAGTCGGGGAGGTTCAACTCCGCGATGAACATGGTGGGCACGCCGTACAGCGACGTACAGCGCTCCTGCTGGACGGCCTTCAGGGTGGCCGCGGGGTCGAAGGACGGGGCGGGGATCACGATGCACGCGCCGTGCGAGGTGGCGCCGAGGTTGCCCATGACCATGCCGAAGCAGTGGTAGAAGGGCACCGGCAGGCAGACCCGGTCCTGCTCGGTGTAGCCGACCGTGCGGCCCACCCAGTAGCCGTTGTTGAGGATGTTGTGGTGGGAGAGCGTGGCCCCCTTGGGAAAGCCCGTGGTGCCCGAGGTGTACTGGATGTTGACCGGGTCATCGCAGCTCAACTCGGCTGCGGCCACGGCTAGTTGCCGAGGGTCGACGGACGCGGCGCCCGCCGTCAGGGCGTCCCACGAAGGGGCGCCGATGTACACCGTGTCCCGCAACTCCGGGCACTTCTCCCGAACCTGGTTGACCAGGGCCCGGTAGTCGCTGCTCTTGTGCTCCTGCGAGGCGATCAGGACCGAGATCCCCGCCTGCCGCAGTACGTACTCCAACTCGTGTGCACGATAGGCGGGGTTGATGTTGACCATGATCGCGCCGATGCGGGCGGTGGCGTACTGGACGAGCACCCACTCGGGGCAGTTGATCGCCCAGATGCCGACGCGGTCGCCCTTCAGCACGCCCTTGGCGAGCAGCCCGCGCGCCACCTCGTCCACCGCGGCCCCGAACTCGGCGTACGTCCAACGCCGTCCGGAGTCCACGTCCACCAGCGCGTCACGCTCGGGGTGGGCGGCGATCGCCCGGTCCAGGTTGGCCCCGATCGTGTCGCCGAGAAGGGGCGTCGTGCTCGTGCCGTGGGCGTACGACAGTTCGGTCACCGGAAGTCCTCCTCGCGGTACTCCGCGTCCGAGCCGGCGGCCGTGGCCTCGCGCAGCTCGATCCGGCGGATCTTGCCGGACACGGTCTTGGGGAGTGCGCCGAACTCCAGACGGCGGATGCGCTTGTAGGGCGCGAGGACCGTCCGGGAGTGCTCGAAGAGCACCTTGGCGGTGTCGGGTCCCGGCTCGTAACTCTCCGCTAGGACGATGTACGCCTTCGGCACGGCGAGCCGCAGTTCGTCGGGGGCCGGGACCACGGCGGCTTCCGCGACGGCCTCGTGCTCCAGCAGCGCGCTCTCCAGCTCGAAGGGCGAGATCTTGTAGTCGCTGGCCTTGAACACGTCGTCGGCGCGGCCCACGTATGTGATGTAGCCGTCGGCGTCGCGCGAGCCGATGTCGCCGGTGCGGTAGTAGCCGCCGGCCATCGCCTCCGCCGTCCGGTCGGCGTCGCCGTGGTAGCCGGTCATCAGGCCCACGGGGTGCGCGGACAGGTCGAGCGAGATCTCGCCCTCGTCCGCGCCCGGCGCGCCGGACACCGGGTCGAGCAGTTCCACGCGGAAGCCGGGGCTGGGCCGTCCCATGGAACCCGTCTTGAGCCGCTGCCCCGGGCTGTTGGAGACCTGCACGGCCGTCTCGGTCTGCCCGAAGCCGTCCCGGATGGTGACGCCCCAGGCACGCCGCACCTGCTCGATGACCTCGGGGTTGAGCGGCTCTCCCGCGGCCACGGCCTCGCGCGGCGGCGTCCGCAGCTGTGTCAGATCGGCCTGGATGAGCATGCGCCACACGGTGGGCGGGGCGCAGAACGTCGTCACGCCCGCCCCGTCCATCTCCGCCATCAGCCGGCCCGCGTCGAAGCGCGTGTAGTTGTGGATGAAGACGGTGGCCTCCGCGTTCCAGGGCGCGAAGAGGTTGGACCAGGCGTGCTTGGCCCAGCCGGGCGAGGAGATGTTCAGGTGCACGTCACCGGGCTCGAGCCCGATCCAGTACATGGTCGCCAGATGACCGATCGGATACGAGACATGCGTGTGCTCGACCAGTTTGGGGCGGGCCGTGGTGCCGGAGGTGAAGTAGAGCATCAGCGGGTCGTCCGACCGGGTGGGACCGTCGGGCTCGAAGGGCGCGTCGGCGGCGTACGTCTCCGCGTAGGACCGCCACCCGGGCCGCGCGGCGCCGACCGCGATCCGGGTGTAGCCGCCCGGCACCTCGTCGAATTTCTCGGTGTCCTCGGACCGGACGATGACGTGCCGGACGCGGCCGCGCTCCACACGGTCGCGCAGGTCGGCGGCGCCGAGCAGCGGAGTGGCCGGAATGACGACAGCGCGCAGCTTCATCGCGGCGAGGGCCGTCTCCCACAACTCGACCTGGTTGCCGAGCATGACCAGGATGCGGTCCTCGGCGCCCACGCCCTGCGCGTGCAGCCAGTTGGCCACCTGGTTCGAGCGCCGGGACATCTCGGCGAAGGTGACCTCGGTGCGCTCGCCGTCCTCCTCGACGATGTGCAGGGCGGTGCGGTCGTTGCCCCGCGCGATGACGTCGAACCAGTCGAGTGCCCAGTTGAAGTACTCCGGGCGGGGCCAGCCGAAACCCTCGTAGGCGGCCGTGTAGTCCTCGCGGTGCTCCAACAGGAAGTCCCGCGCGGCCCGGAACTGGTCCGTCGCGCTCGTCCTCGTCATGTGTCCTCCTCGTTGCCGGACAGCCGCTTACCATCGTGTATTCCGTGATGCAGGTCTCACCACCCCCGAACGGGGGTGCGCCGCGATGAAGGGGCGATCAGGTGGCAGCAGACGCAGCCGAGGCGGTGGAGATGCGTGGCGCGCTGGTACGGCTGCGGCGCGCGACGGGGCTGCCGGTCGCCTTCGGCGGCCTGGTCGAGGCCGGCCGCCAGCAGGTACGCATCAGCGAACTCAGCGGTACGGCGACGGCCGCGCTCAGCGCCCTCGCGGTGTCCTCGGGCAACGGCCTGGGCGGCAAGGCGGTGGCCCTCGCCCGGCCGTGCGCCGTGACCGACTACTCGGCCTCACGGCAGATCAGCCACGAGTACGACATGGCGGTCGCCACCGAGGGGCTGTGTTCCGTGCTGGCCGTGCCCGTCGTCGTACGCCGACGGGTGCGCGGGGTGTTGTACGGCGCCCTGCGGACGGCCCGCCCGCTGGGTGACCGCACGCTCGGCGCGGCCGTCGCGGCGGCCCGGGACGTGGAGCAGGCGCTGGTCGTGCAGGACGAGGCGCGGGATCTGTTGGCCGCCGCGCGGGAGCCCGGCCCGCTGGCGGGGAGTGCCGCGTGGGAGGAGGTGCGCGAGGCGCACGGGGCGCTGCGCGCGCTGGCACCGCGGATCCTCGACCCGCAGCTGCGGGCCGAGCTCCTCTCCGTGTGCGGTCGGCTCGCCGAGGCGGGGCCCGGGCTCGGCGCGGGGCCCGGGCCGGGCGCGCGTCACGTTCGTCTCGCGCCGCGTGAGGTGGATGTGCTCGCCTGTGTCGCGGGCGGGGCGACCAACTCCGTTGCCGCCGAGCGGCTGGGGCTGCGTCCCGAGACCGTGAAGGGGTACCTGCGGTCGGCCATGCGGAAGCTGGGGGCGCACACCCGGTTGGAGGCGGTTGTCGCTGCGCGGCGGGCGGGGGTGCTGCCGTAGGGTTCGCCGGCTTGCGGCGCTCCGCCCCCTCGCCTCGGCCCCTCGGCCCCTCGCCTCGGCCGCTCCACGGCCACTTTCTCCGCCGCTCCGCGTCGTTTTCCTACCCACCCACCGTTTTCGACCGCTCCGCGGTCCCTGTGACCGTTTGACCGCTCCGCGGTCCACGAAAACGGCCGTTCCCCGACCCCCTGGCGTTTTTCCATTCAATCCAGCGCGACTTGAAATACCTTATGCGCACACCCTGTTATTTCCCTCACCACCCCGACAGTCCGAAATTCAAAGAGACATTGCCTAATATTGGCCCGGACACGACACGAGGGGAGCGGTGACCGTGCGAGGGGACTTCAAGGAGCCTGCGAGACCCCGCCCCGACCTGGTCATCGGCCGGGAGGAGCTCTTCGCGGGAGCGCGCGAGCAACTCTCCGGCGGGGGCAGCGTGTTGGTGCACGGCCCCGCGGGAATTGGAAAGTCGACCATCCTGCGGGCGCTGGCCGCGGAATGCGCCGCATCCGCACGAACCGTGTTGCGCTGCTCCGCCACCGAGTCCGAATCCCACCTCCCCTTCCTCGCCCTGGCCGACCTCCTCGGCCTGGTCGTGGACGAGGTCTCCGACCGGTTGCCGGCTCCGCAGCGCACCGCCCTGGAGTCGGCGCTCACCGGCCGCGGTGAATCCACCCTCCAGCGCGACGGTCTGGCACTGCGGCTCGCCGTGCTGTCGGTGTTCCGGGCGCTGGCCGCCCAGGGCCCGGTGCTGATCGTCGCCGACGACCTGCAGTGGCTCGACCCGGCCAGCGCCGAACTGCTCGGCTTCGCCGCCCGTCGGCTCGGGGGCATGCCCGTACGAATGCTGTGCGCCGTACGTACGGACACCGAACCGCAGGGCCAACAGCACGACCGCCATCTACGCGCGTCCCCGCCGGACACCCTGGCCGTGCGGGTCAACCCGCTCTCCCGCGCCCAGGTGGCCGCGCTCCTCGACCATCGCGGCTACACCGACCTGCCCCGCTCCACCGTGCGGGACATCCACCGCACCAGCGGCGGAAACCCCCTGTTCGCACTGGAGTTGGGCCGCGCCCTCGCCGAATCCGTGACCCCGCCGAGCCCGGGCGAGCCGCTTCCCGTGCCGACCTCGCTGCGCGCGCTCGTGCTCAGCCGCCTGGAGATGCTGTCCTCCGAGGCCCGCCGCACGCTGCTCGTGGCGAGCGCGGGGGCGCGCCCCACCGTGGCGCTGCTGCACGCGGCCGGTCGCGAGAACGCCGAGGCGGAGATGGCGTCGGCCGCGGAGCTCGGGCTCCTTGCCACGGAGCGCGAGACACCCGGCATCCGGTTCGCGCATCCCCTCGTCTCGGCCGCCCTGTACGCGGAGGCGAGCGCCCAGGAGCGGCGCGCCGCGCACGCCGCGCTGTCCACGGCGGCCTCCGATCCCATCGAGCGGGCCCGCCATCTCGCGCTGGCCACCACCGGAACGGACTCACGGGTCGCCACCCGGCTCGGCGAGGCCGCGGCCGCCGCCCGGGACCGCGGCGCGCCCTCGGTCGCCGCCGGACTCGGGCTGCTCGCCGCCCGGCACACCCCCGTCGGCACCGTGCCCGGCCCGGACGAACGGCGACTGGTGGCCGCCGAGGACGCACTGACGGCCGGCGAGACGGATCTCGCGCGGGACATCGCGCGCCAGGTGCTCGCCCAGGCCACCGAACCGGCGGACCGGGTGCGGGCCTGGATGGTCGTCATCGACGCCGCCGGGCAGGCCATGGCCGAGATCGACGCCGTCTTCCCGCATGCGCTCGCCGACGCGGGAGACGATCCGCGGCTGCTCGCCCTCGTCCGCTACCAACTGGCCTGGCGGGCCCTGCTCATGGACGGCGAGATGGCCAAGGCCCGCGAGGAGGCCGCCTGTGCCGCGGGGCTCGCGGCCCGTGCCGGGGACCGACCCACCGAGCTCCTCGCGCTGGGCTTCCAGGCGCAGATGGAAACCCTGATGGGGCATCCCGACGCCCCGGCGACCATTCAGCGGGCGATGCGCGAGCCGCAGGACCCCCGGGTGGCGTGCGACCACAACGGCGCCGGTGCGGCCCGCTTCCGCTGGCTCATCATGGGCGACCAGCTCGCCGAGGCCCGAACGACCATCACGGCGCTGCTGCACGAGGTGCAGCGGCGCGGGATGGTCGAGAGCGAGGTCCACTTCCTGCGCGGGCTCGCCGAGACCGAGCTGCGTGCCGGGCACTGCGGCCGGGCACTCGACCTGGCGCGCGAGAGCTTGCGGCTCGCTCGCGACACGGGGATCGGCGAGGCGGCCACCGCCATGTTCACCTCGCTCGCCGAGGCCGCGGGCGGCGACGTGGACCGCGCGCTCGCGCTCGCCCGGGAGGCCGTGGACCGCGCCGAGGAGGACGGCGACCTGATCTACCTGTCGCGCGCCCTGGGCGCCCTCGGGCACGCCCAGCTGGTCGCCGGGGACGCGGCTGCGGCGGTCCAGTCCCTGCGCCGCGTAAGGGAGTTGGAGGAGGGGCTCGGCGTGGTCGATCCCGCCCGCGGACGCTGGCACGGCGACCTCGCCGAGGCGCTGGTACGGATCGGCGAACCGTCGGAGGCACAGGACGTCATCGACGTCACCCGGGAGCGGGCCCTGCGGCTGGAACGCGAGAGTGTGCTGGCCGTCCTCGACCGCGCCGAGGCCCTCGTACGCGCCGTACGCGGCGAACAGGGCCCCGCCGAGCGCCAGTTGACGTCCGCGCAGGACCGCCTCGGCAAGCTGGGTTACGGCCTGGAGGAAGCCCGCGCGGCATACGCCCTCGCGGGCCTGCGCACCCTCCCCCACGCTCTCGGCTTCGCTCGAGCAGGGGGGACCCCCCTGCCCGGCCCCACCGCGTACGACGAGGCGTCCCGCCTCTTCCGTCGCTGCCGTGCCCTGCCCTGGCTCCGCCAGGTCGAGTCGGCGTCCACCGCCCACCCGACGTCACCTCCCCTCGCCTCCGCCGCCCTCGACACGCTCGCCGCGACCGAACGCCAGGTCGCCGCCCTCGTCATGGAGGGCGCCACCAACCGCGAGATCGCCGCGCGCCTGTTCATCAGCGTGAAGACGGTGGAGGCGACGCTCACTCGGGTGTACCGGAAGCTGGGGATCCGATCGCGGGTGGACATAGTGCGGCTGGCGGCGGAGCGCAGGACCGGCTGAGCCCGACCCCGGAGCACCGGGGCTGATTCCAGCACGTCGGAAGCCCCCAGGACGGACGGGACCAACCGGACGCCACCGTACGCCAAACCTCGGCCCGCGCGGCCGAGGGTTTTCCCTCCCTCAACTCCCTTAGGGGGTTCCCTCATTGGGAGGAGTGACCCTCCGCTTCTAACTTGGGCACAGTGCCGCTCGCTCGGGCACACGGCGCCCCACTACAGGCACCGTGCATCACCCCCCACACCCGTGCGTCCCCCCACCGGCCAACCTCCGAGGAGACCCATGTTCGGGCTCAACCGCGTCAAGAAGACCGCCGCCGTCGGCATGGCCACCGCTGCCGCCGCCGCGACCGCGCTGCTCGGCGCCCCCTCCGCCGCAGCCGCGCCCCAGCCGATCGTCGGCGGCTCGACGACCACGACGACCGCGTACCCGTTCATGATGCAGATCACGGACGCGTCCGGGAGCCAGTTCTGCGGCGGCACCCTGGTCGCGGCCAAGAAGGTCGTCACCGCCGCCCACTGCATGGTCGGCGAGACCACCAGCAGCGTCCGCGTGGTCGGCGGCAGAACGTACCTCAACGGCACGAACGGCACCGTCAGCAAGGTCAGCAAGATCTGGGTCAACCCCGACTACACGGACGCCACCAATGGCGACGACGTCGCCGTACTGACCCTGTCGACGGCGATGTCCTACACCCCGGCGTCGTACGTCTCCTCCTCGGACACCGGTGTGTACGCGGCCGGCACCACCGCCCGCATCCTCGGCTGGGGCACCACCTCGGAGAGCGGCAACTCGTCCAACCAGCTGCGCACCGCGACCGTCCCGATCGTGTCCAACTCCAGCTGCGCGAGCTCGTACGGCTCCAATTTCGTGGCCACCGACATGGTCTGCGCCGGATACACCTCCGGCGGCGTCGACACCTGCCAGGGCGACAGCGGCGGCCCGCTGCTCATCGGCGGCGTCCTGGCAGGCATCACCTCCTGGGGCGAGGGCTGCGCGGAGGCCGGCTACCCGGGCGTCTACACCCGCCTCACGACCTTCTCCAGTCTGGTGACAGCGCAGGTCAACTCGTAGTCACCGATGAACTCCTGAGTACCCCTCAGGTGAATGCCAGGGGGCGTGGGGGGGGGGGCCCCCCCCCGCCCCCCCCCCCCCCCCCCCCCCCCCCCCCCCCCCCCCCCCCCCCGCCGCGGGCGGGCCCCCCCCCCCCCCCCCCCCCCCCGCCCCGCC